>NZ_CP116005.1:666666-1000000 GCF_027941835.1 Sphingosinicella microcystinivorans | reverse complement strand
ACGACGACGACCTCGCCCTGCAGGCCCGCAACCGGCTGATCCTGACCGAGGGATTCCCGACCTACGGCGGCATGGCCGGCCGCGACCTCGACGCCATCGCGCAAGGGCTGCGCGAGATCGTCGACGAGGACTATCTGCGCTACCGCGTCCGCACCGCGGCTTACCTCACGGAAAAGCTGCACGCGCTCGGCGTGCCCGTGATGCGCCCGGCGGGCGGGCACGCGGTCTTCGTCGACGCGCGCGCGTGGCTCGATCATATCCCGCCGCTGTCCTATCCCGGGCAGGCGGCGGCGGTGGCGCTCTACGAGCTGGGCGGCATCCGGACCTGCGAGATCGGCACGGTGATGTTCGGCCGCAAGCCGGACGGAACCGAGGCGGCCGCGGCGATGGACCTCGTCCGGCTGGCGCTGCCGCGCCGGGTCTATACCCAGTCCCACGCCGACTATGTCGCCGAGACCTTCGAGGAGGTGCACCGCCTGCGGCCGCGGCTGAAAGGCTTCCGCATCGTGGAGCAGCCGCGGTTCATGCGCCACTTCACGGCGAAGTTCGCGCGCCTCGATTGAAAGACCTGCCGTTCGGGGGTGCGTCCCGCCCCCGAATCGCGCTAAGGCTTGTGCAAATCCACAAATGCGATGGAGCGAGCCATGCGTGACTATCTGAAATTCTACATCAACGGCGAATGGGTCGATCCGGCCGCGGGGGCGAAGACGCTCGATGTGCTCAACCCGGCGACCGAGGCCGTCGCCGGGCGCATCAGCCTCGGCGCGGCGGAGGACGTGGACCGCGCGGTGAAGGCCGCGAAGGCGGCGTTCCGCAGCTTCTCGCGCACCAGCCGCGCCGAACGGCTCGAACTGCTCCAGTCCATCCTCGCGGAATACACGAAGCGCAGCGGCGAGGTCGCCGAGGCGATCACTGAGGAGATGGGCGCGCCCGCGTGGCTCGCGAAGAGCGCGCAGGCCGCGATCGGCGCGGGGCATCTGCACACGGCGATCGAGGTGCTGAAGACCTACAGGTTCCACGAGCCGCGCGGCACGACGATGATCGCCAAGGAGCCGATCGGCGTGTGCGGCTTCATCACGCCGTGGAACTGGCCGATCAACCAGATCGCCTGCAAGGTGGCGCCCGCGCTCGCGACCGGCTGCACGATGGTGCTGAAGCCCTCCGAGATCGCGCCGTTCTCGGGGTGGCTGTGGACGGAGATCCTGCACGCGGCGGGCGTGCCCGCAGGCGTCTACAACCTCGTGAACGGCGACGGGCCGACCGTGGGCGCGGCGATCTCGTCGCACCCGGACGTCGACATGGTGAGCTTCACCGGATCGACGCGCGCGGGCGTGGAGGTCGCGCGGGCGGCGGCGCCGACCGTGAAGCGCGTCGCGCAGGAACTCGGCGGCAAGTCGCCCAACATCCTCGTCGACGACGCGGGCTTCGGCGACGCGGTGAAGCGCGGCGTCGCGCACGTGATGAACAACTCCGGCCAGTCCTGCAACGCGCCGACGCGCATGTTCGTGCCCGCCGGCCGCATGGACGAGGCGAAGGCGGTGGCGAAGGCGACCGCCGACGCGTGGGCGCCGGGCGACCCGAACGGCAACGCGCGCATGGGGCCGGTCGTCTCCGAGCTCCAGTGGACGAAGATCCAGGGCCTGATCCAGAAGGGCATCGACGAGGGCGCCGAACTCGTCGCGGGCGGCACCGGCAAGCCCGAGGGGCTGGAAACCGGCTATTACGCGAAGCCCACGGTGTTCGCGAACGTCACCAACGACATGACGGTCGCGCGCGAGGAGATCTTCGGGCCGGTCGTTTCGATCCTCGGCTACGACAGCCTCGACCGCGCCATCGACGAGGGCAACGACACCGTCTACGGCCTCGCCGCCTACGTGCAGGCGACGGACATCGGGAAGGCGCGCGAGATCGCCGCGCAGCTTCGCGCCGGGCAGGTCATCATCAACGGCGCGGGCAGCGACCTGATGGCGCCGTTCGGCGGCTACAAGCAGTCCGGCAACGGCCGCGAGTGGGGCGACCATGCCTTCGGCGAGTTCCTCGAGACGAAGGCGATGATCGGCTACGGCGAGGCGATTGCCGCCGAGTGATCAGTCCTGCGCATCCGGCACCGCCCGGTAGAGGACGCGCAGCACGACCAGTACGGTAAGCCCGAGCAGCGTGCCGATCACCACGAGCGGCACCTGCCCCGCCCCGCAGGCGATGCCGAGGGCGGCGCACAGCCAGATGTTCGCCGCCGTCGTCAGGTTCTTCACCTTGTCGCCGCTGACGAAGATGAGGCCCGCGGCGATGAAGCCGACCGCCTGCGCGAGGCCCTCGATGGCGCGCAGCGGGTCCGGCTGCGCGTTCTCGCCGCGGTACTCCTCGAACAGCAGCAGCGCCGAAATCACGATCATGGCAGAGCTGAGCGCCACCAGCGCGTGCGTGCGCAGCCCCGCCTCGTGTCCGCGCATCTCGCGGTCGAAACCGAACGCCAGCCCGATCGCGGTCGCGGCGCCGAGCCGGATGGCGATGTCCTCCCATGTCATGACAGCCAGAATGGCCGGTACGCACAAAGGTTCCTGCGCTGTCGGCAGGATTTACAAATTGAAAATCGCATTTTGCGACTTCTCGAAAAAATCCATTCTCATCAGTGTGTTGAGAATTTGGCATAGCCCTTGCTCATATTTTTGCGAATTGCAAATACAGAGGGTCACATGCGCACTATCGGACTTTCCATCGCCCTGTCGCTGATCGCGACCGCCGCCGCTGCGTTCCCGATCGCTTCGTCGGGCGACGGCCTCAGCGTCATCGTTTCGTCGACCGAAAACGTCATCGCGCGGTACGAGGGCAACTCGGCGGCCTACAGCAACGATCTCTATCTCGAGTTGCTCGCCGACGGCACGCCCGGTCTCGATGGCGACACGTCGAACGACCTTTACATTTTCAACAACCATCTCTCGGTGGTGGGCAGCACCGTCGATCTCGGCGCGTTCGGCATCGGCACGGAACTCGTCTTCCGCCTGCATGTGAACAACACCGGCTACGACTTCTACACCGGCGCGGCTTCGCGGAACCCGGACGCCAACATTCACGCCCGCGTCCAGAACGAATGGGAAGAAGCGACCACGCTCGTCAGCTTCGAAGACCTCTACAACGGCCCGTTTGATTTCAACGACCTCAGCTTCTCGTTCAAGAACACCAAGGCCGCACCATCCGACCCGACGCCGGTGCCGGAGCCCGGCGCGATCGCGCTGCTCGGCCTCGGCGTGCTGGCGCTCGGCCTTCGCCGCCGCCGCGCCTGACGCGTCCGCGATCTTGCGCATCGTGCCCGTCCGGGATCGCCCCGGGCGGGCACGTGCTTTCGGGAGCTTATCAGGAACGCGAGGTGCCCACCGCGCGGTGCTGCGCCCATAGTCTCCGCCTGCGCCACTGACGGGAGGCTCCCCGAATGTCCCTTCGCACACCGATCTGCGACCTGCTCGGCATCGAACACCCGATCCTGCTCGCCGGCATGGGCGGTGTTTCCTATGCGGAGGTCTGCGCGGCGGTCTCGAACGCGGGCGGATTCGGCACGCTCGGCATGGCGGGCACCAGCCCCGCCTTCATCCGCGAGCAGATGAAGCGCGTGAAGGACCTGACCGAGAGGCCGTTCGGCGTCGATCTTCTCGCCGCGCAGCCCGAAACGCTCACCGCGAGCGTCGACGTGATCATCGCGGAGGGGGCGAAGGCCTTCGTCGCCGGGCTCGGCGTGCCGACGCCGATCCTCGACGAGCTGAAGGCGGCGGGCCTTGTCGTCATGTCGATGTGCGGCACGGTCGGCCATGCAGTGAAGGCCGCGGCGGCGGGCTGCGACGCGGTGATCGCGCAAGGGACCGAGGGCGGCGGCCACACAGGCAAGGTGGCGAGCGCGGCGCTCTGGCCGCAGTGCGTCGATGCGGTGGACGTGCCGGTGATCGCGGCGGGCGGCGTCTATGACGGGCGCGGCCTCGCGGCGGCGCTCGCCTTCGGCTGCCAGGGCGTGTGGATGGGCACGCGCTTCATCGCCAGCCGCGAGGCGCACGCGGGGCAGGCCTACAAGGACGCCATCGTCGCCATGCGCGACGATTCGACGACGATCAGCCGGGGCTTCACCGGCAAGACGCTGCGCGCCATCGCCAACGAGACGACGGAGCATTTCGATCGGCATCCCGAGGACCTGAAGCCGTTCCCGCTGCAGGCGATGGAGTCGGCGCAGGCGAACCGGCTGGGGCCGATCGCGGGCCTCCTCGATGTCGATCCGACGACGCAGTGCCTCGCGGCGGGGCAGGGCGGCGGCGGCGTCGACGCGATCCTCGGGGCGGCGGAGATCGTGGAACGGACGCTCGCCGAGGCGAAGGCGGCGATGGCGCGGCTGGGGGCTATCGCGCGCTGATCCGGCGGTTTCGGTGCGCCGCCCTGCCCGCGAACCGCGGCTACACCTCGGGCAAGGCCGCCATCGCCAGCGCGGCGGCGTAGTCGGGCGCGAAGCGCACCTTGCCGCTTCTCGGGCCGAGCCCGTTCCGCCGCAGCACCTGCGCGGGCAGCGGCTGCACGTTCGAGAAGATCACCTCCGCGCCGTTCCTGTGCGCCATGCTGACGAAGTCCTTGATGCCTTCGACGCCGCTCGCGTCGAGCAGCGGCACCTCGCGCATCCTGAGGATGACGACGCGCGGCGGCTGCCCCATGCGGCGCAGCGTCTCGACGAGATCGGCGGCGACGCCGAAGAAGAAGGGGCCGGTGATGCGGAACACCTCGACACCCGGCGGCAGCGCATCGCGCTGGCCCGCCTCCTCGGTTTCCGTCTCCTGATGAACCTCGATGGCGACGGTGCGGCTCATCCGTTCCATGAACATCAGGCTGGCGAGCGTGACGCCGACGCCGATGGCGACGGTGAGATCGACGAGCACGGTGAGCGCGAAGGTCAGCAGCAGCACGACGCGGTCGCCCATCGGCATGGCGCGGAGGCGGAGCAGGCGCTCGTACTCGCTCATGCCCCACGCCACCATGAACAGGATCGCCGCCAGCGCCGCCATCGGGATGTAGCCCATGAGGTCGGTGCCGAAGGCCATGAACAGCAGCAGGAACAGCGCGTGGAACATGCCCGCCAGCGGCGTGCGCCCGCCCGCGCGGATGTTGGTGGCGGTGCGCGCGATGGCGCCCGTCGCCGGAAGCCCGCCGAAGAGGGCGGAGACGAGGTTCGCCGCGCCCTGCCCGACAAGCTCCTGGTTGGAGCGGTGGCGATAGCCGGTCATGCCGTCGGCGACGACGGCGGAGAGCAGCGCCTCGATGCCCGCGAGGAAGGCGATGGTGAAGGCGGCCGGAAGCACCGCCGTCATCTTTTCGAGGCTGAGCGCCGGAATATGCGGCGCCGGAAGGCCGGAGGGGATGTCCGGGAAGCGCGAGCCGACCGTGTCCACCGGGAGGCCGAGCAGCGAGACGGCCAGCGCCGAGACGACCACGGCGACGAGGAAGCCGGGCACCTTCGGCGCGGTGCGGCGCAGCACGATGATGATGGCGAGCGCCGCCGCGCCGACGCCGAGCGTCGCGAGGTGGGTGGTGCCGATCGCCTGCCAGTAGGCGGCGATCTTGGGCAGGAAGTCGGCGGGCACCTCCGCCATGCGGAGGCCGAGGAAGTCCTTGATCTGGCTCGCGGCGATGATGACGGCGATCCCCGCCGTGAAGCCGGTGACGACCGGGTGCGGGATGAACTTGATGAGGCTGCCGAGCCGCGCGTAGCCCGCCACGAGCAGGATCAGGCCCGCCATCAGCGTCGCCAGCACGAGCCCGTCGTAGCCATGCTGCGCGATGATGTTGAACACGACGACGACGAAGGCGCCGGTCGGCCCGCCGATCTGCGTGCGCGAGCCGCCGAGCGCCGAGATCAGGAACCCGGCGACGACCGCCGTCACCAGCCCCTTGTCGGGCGAGGCGCCGCTGGCGATGCCGAGCGCCATCGCGAGCGGCAGCGCGACGATGGCGACGGTGATCCCGGCGAGCGCGTCGGCGCGCAGCCGCGCCATGTCGTAGCCTTCGCGAAGCGCGGTCACGAGCTTCGGCGTGAACTGGATGGGCAGAACGTCGCGCATGGCAACCTTCGGGCGCTTGTGGGAACGCCGCTGGCTAGCCGCAAATTGTGGCGAAATCATCCCGGAATGTTCCGGAAATCGCGGCAGGGCGGGCGCGGCCGCCGCGCCTGCGCTATCCCTTCCTCGCCTCCGCCGCCGCGCGCAGGATCGCCTTCTTGATGCGGGGATAGGTGCCGCAGCGGCAGAGGTTGGTGATCCCGGCCTTGATGTCGTCCTCGGTCGGGTTCGGCGTGTCTTTGAGGAACGCCGCCGCCGCCATGATCATGCCGGGCTGGCAATAGCCGCACTGCGGCACCTGCTCGGCGATCCATGCCTCCTGCACGGGGTGGCCGCCGTCCTTCGACAGCCCCTCGATGGTGGTGACGAAGGTGCCCTCGATGTCGCCGATGTTCACCTGGCAGCTGCGCTGCGCCTGCCCGTCGATGTGCACGGTGCACGCGCCGCACAGCCCCGCGCCGCAGCCGAACTTGGTGCCGGTGAGGTTCATGGCGTCGCGCAGCGCCCAGAGCAGCGGCGTCTCGGGCGGCAGGTCAAAAGCGACAGGATTGCCGTTGATCGTGAAGCGGGTCATGACAGGCCGAGATGTAGACGGGGAGAGGGCCGAATGGAACTGCAAACGCTGTCGCTCGCCGTGGCGGACGGCATCGCCCGCGTGACGATGACGCGGGGGCAGGCGCTCAACACCATGACGGAGGCGTTCTGGACGGAGATCGTCACCGTGTTCGGGGCGATCGAGGCCGACCCGGCGGTGCGCGCGGTGCTGATCGTGTCTACGGGCAAGCACTTCACGGCGGGGCTCGACCTCGCGTGGGCGGGCGCGGACCTGCTTGCGGCGCGCAGCGGCGAGGTTGCCCGGCAGCGGCTGGCGCTGCGCCGCAAGGTGAAGGCGATGCAGCAGAGCTTCACCGTCGTCGACCAGTGCAAGGCGCCGGTGATCGCGGTGGTGCAGGGCGGCTGCATCGGCGGCGGCGTCGATCTCGTCACGGCCTGCGACATCCGCATCGGCACCGCCGACTGCTTTTTCAGCATCCAGGAGATCAACGTCGGCATCGTCGCGGACGTCGGCACGCTGCAACGCATTCCGCACCTGCTGCCGCAGGGGCTGGTGCGCGAGCTTGCCTACACGGGGCGGCGCTTCACGGCCGACGAGGCGGCGCGCCACGGCTTCCTGAACCGCGTGCTGCCCGCCCACGGCGAGGCGATCGCGGCGGGGGAGGCGCTGGCGCGCGAGATCGCGTCGAAATCGCCCGTCGCCGTGCAGGGCACCAAGGCGGTGCTGAACCGGGGCCGCGACCAGGGCATCGCGGAGGGGCTCGACTATGTCGCGACCTGGAATTCGGCCTTCCTGCCGGGCGCCGATCTCGGCGAGGCGATGGGCGCGCACCTGCAGAAACGCCCGCCGCGTTTCGAGGACGCGGTTTGAAAGGCGCATCGACCGGTCGCGCGCACGGGTGCGGCAAGCTATCGCTTGTTCGCGAATCGGGGCGCATCTATAAGGCGCGCAAAATTGATTCCGTCGGTGCGTTCGCGCGCCGGCAGTCCGTATTGGAGCAAGTGGGGGTTTGATGCGCGGATTTGACACCCGTTTCAGGGCATTGGCGGTCGCTGCGGCGCTCACGTTCGGCGCCGTTCAGGCACAGGCGCAGGACGCGGCAACGGATGCGGCAGCGCCGGCCGCCGTCACGGCCGGGCAGGCTGCGGCGGTCCCGGCTGATGCGGCGCCTGCGGCCGACGCGGCGGCTGCGCCCGCGGTCAACCTCGCCAACATGGGCACGGCGCCCGATCCCGCCGTGGGTCAGCCGCTGGGCGGCTGGCAGATCCAGCCGCAGGTGACCGAACTCGGCCAGCGCGGCTCGGACTTCAACACCGCGCTGCTGCTCATCATGGGCGTCATCACCGTTTTCGTTTTCGCGCTGCTGATCTGGTCGATCATCCGCTATCGCCGCGGCGCCAACCCGGTGCCTTCGAAGACGACGCACAACGTGCTCGTCGAGGTGGTGTGGACGCTGATGCCGGTGCTCGTGCTCGTCGGCATCGCCATCCCCTCGTTCAAGCTGCTCGCCGCGCAGTACGACCCGCCGAAGGCCGATCTCACGATCAAGGCGACCGGCCACCAGTGGTACTGGAGCTACGAATACCCCGATCAGGGCGGCTTCGGCTTCGATTCGGTGATCCTGTCGAACGAGGAGGCCGAGAAGGCCGGCGAACCCAAGCTGCTCGCGGTCGACAATCGCATCGTCGTTCCGGCTGGCGCCGTCGTGAAGGTGCTGGTGACGGCGTCGGACGTCATCCACAGCTGGGCGGTCCCCGCCTTCTGGGTGAAGATGGACGCCGTTCCGGGCCGCATCAACGAAACCTGGTTCAAGACCGACCGCGAAGGCCTCTACTACGGCCAGTGCTCGGAGCTTTGCGGCACCAAGCACGGCTTCATGCCGATCGCCGTCGAGGTCGTCTCGAAAGACAAGTTCGACGCGTGGGTCGCGGCCCGGCAGGCCGATGCCGGCATCGAGGTCGCCGCCGCGGCGCCCGCAGCTGATGCCGCCGCTGCACCGGAAGCGGCGCCCGCCGCCGCCACAACGCTTTAAGATCAAGTTCGGGTAGGAACGACACTCATGGCCGAGACCACCGCCGCCCATTTCGACGCCCACGGCGACGACGCGCACGCGCATCACGACGATCATCACGTGCCGGGCTTCTTCGCCCGCTGGTTCCTGTCGACCAACCACAAGGACATCGGCACGCTGTACCTGATCTTCGCGATCGTCGCGGGCATCATCGGCGGCGCGATCTCGGGCGTGATGCGCCTCGAACTCGCCGAGCCGGGCATGCAGTACCTGCCGGCGTGGGTGGGCGGCAACGTCGATGCCGCCTATCACATGTGGAACGCGTTCATCACCGCGCACGGCCTCATCATGGTGTTCTTCATGGTGATGCCGGCGATGATCGGCGGCTTCGGCAACTGGTTCGTGCCGATCATGATCGGCGCGCCGGACATGGCGTTCCCGCGCATGAACAACATCTCGTTCTGGCTGCTGGTGCCCGCCTTCCTGCTGCTGCTCGCCTCGATGTTCGTCGAGGGGCCGGCGGGCTTCCCGGGCGCGGGCACGGGCTGGACGGTCTATCCGACGCTGTCGACGAGCGGCCATCCGGGGCCGGCGGTCGATCTCGCGATCTTCTCGCTGCACCTCGCGGGCGCCTCGTCGATCCTCGGCGCGATCAACTTCATCACCACCATCTTCAACATGCGCGCGCCGGGCATGACCCTGCACAAGATGCCGCTGTTCTGCTGGTCGGTGCTGGTGACGGCGTGGCTGCTGCTGCTCTCGCTGCCGGTGCTGGCGGGCGCGATCACCATGCTGCTCACCGACCGCAACTTCGGCACCACCTTCTTCGATCCGGCCGGCGGCGGCGATCCGATCCTCTACCAGCACCTGTTCTGGTTCTTCGGACACCCCGAGGTGTACATCATGATCCTGCCCGGCTTCGGCATCGTCAGCCAGGTCGTGGCGACGTTCAGCCGCAAGCCCGCCTTCGGCTACCTCGGCATGGCCTACGCGATGGTGGCGATCGGCTTCATCGGCTTCATCGTGTGGGCGCACCACATGTACACGGTCGGCCTCGACGTGAACGTGAAGCTCTATTTCACGGCGGCGACGATGATCATCGCGGTGCCCACCGGCATCAAGATCTTCTCGTGGATCGCCACCATGTGGGGCGGCTCGATCAGCTTCGAGACGCCGATGCTGTGGGCGATCGGCTTCATCATCATGTTCACATTGGGCGGCGTCACCGGCGTCGTTCTCTCGAACGCCGGCGTCGACACGATCATGCACGACACCTACTACGTGGTGGCGCACTTCCACTACGTGCTGTCGCTGGGCGCCGTGTTCGCGCTGTTCGCGGGCTTCTACTACTGGTTCCCGAAGATGTCGGGCCGGATGTACAACGAGCTGCTCGGCAAGCTGCACTTCTGGGTGTTCTTCATCGGCGTGAACGTGCTGTTCTTCCCGATGCACTTCCTCGGCCAGGACGGCATGCCGCGCCGCTACCCGGACTACCCGGATGCGTTCGCCTACTGGAACCACATCGCCTCGCTCGGCTACGTGATCATGGCGGTCGGCCTGGTGTTCTTCTTCGTGAACATCATCGTCTCGCTGCTGAGCGGCAAGAAGGCCGCCGACAATCCGTGGGGCGAGGGTGCGACGACGCTCGAGTGGACGCTGTCCTCGCCGCCGCCGTTCCACCAGTTCGAGACCCTGCCGGAAATCAAGTAGGACGTTCGTGGCCAGCGTACCCGCCGTCTCCGTCACGCCGGTCAGCGATTTCGCTGACTGGCGCGACTATTTCGCGCTGCTGAAGCCGCGCGTGATGACGCTCGTCGTCTTCACGGGGCTTTGCGGCCTGCTGGCGGCGCCCGGCCACATCCACCCGGTGATCGGCTTCACGGCGGTGCTCTGCATCGCGGTCGCGGCGGGCGCCTCGGGCGCGCTCAACATGTGGTACGAGGCCGATCTCGACGCGCGCATGAAGCGCACGGCGAACCGGCCGATCCCGGCGGGGCGCATCGACCCGGCCTCGGCGTTCGGCTTCGCGGTGAGCCTCGCGGTCGGCGCGGTCGCCGTGATGGCGCTCGCCGTGAACGTCGCGGCCGCGGCTCTCCTCACCGCCTCGATCCTGTTCTACGTGTTCGTCTACACGGTCTGGCTGAAACGCCGCACGCCGCAGAACATCGTCATCGGCGGCGCCGCGGGCGCGTTCCCGCCGGTGATCGGCTGGGCGGCGGTGACGGGCGACGTGACGGCGCTGCCGATCCTGCTGTTCGCGCTCATCTTCCTGTGGACGCCGCCGCATTTCTGGAGCCTCGCGCTGTTCGTGCGCGGCGACTATGCGAACGCGGGCGTGCCGATGCTGCCCGTGACGCACGGCGAGCGCGCGACGCGCGTCCAGATCCTCGCCTACACGCCGCTCCTCGTCGGCGTCAGCGTGCTGCCGTGGGCGATGCGCCTCACCGGCGCGCTCTACGGCCTGACGGCCGCCGCGCTCGGCGCGGTGTTCATGGCGCTCGCCGTGGCGGTGTACCGCAACGATGCGACCGATCCGGCTGCCATGCGCCCGGAACGCCGCCTGTTCGCCTTCTCGGTCCTCTACCTCTTCATCCTGTTCGGCGCGCTCGTCGCCGACCGCTGGCTTTCGGCATGATCGTGGCGGACGACGACGACTTCCAGAAGAGGCGGCGCAGCCGCAACCTCGTGCTCGGCGCGGTTCTCGTCGGCCTTGCCGTGCTGTTCTACGCCATCACTATCGCGAGGATGGGATGAGCGACGGGAAGGGTATCCGCCGCACCGGCTTCATCGCCGCGGGCGTCGCAGTCGCGATGCTCGGCCTCGCCTACGCGAGCGTGCCGCTCTACCGCCTGTTCTGTCAGGTCACCGGCTTCGGCGGCACCACCATGCGCGTGGACGAGACCGCCGCGCCGAACGCCGTCGACAGGCTCATCAAGGTGCGCTTCGACGCGAACGTCGCGCCCGGCCTCGCGTGGACCTTCAAGCCCGTCGAGACGCAGGCGACGATCCGCATCGGCGAGCGCAAGCTGGCCTTCTACCAGGCGACGAATCTCACCGACAAGCCGATCACCGGCATGGCGACCTACAACGTCTCGCCCGACACGGCAGGCGGCTATTTCATGAAGATCCACTGCTTCTGCTTCGACGAGCAGACATTGCAGCCCGGCGAGACGGTGGACATGCCGGTCAGCTACTATATCGACCCGGCGATTCTGGAAGACGCGAGCGCCCGCCGCATCGACGAGATCACGCTCAGCTATACCTTCTTCCCACGCGAGGAAGAGACGAATAAGACAGCAGCCAATACGACCGCGAAGGCGGCCGAGGGAACACAGGGGTAAGACATGGCCGGTGCCAAGAACCACGATTTCCACATCCTGTCGCCGAGCCCGTGGCCGCTCATCGGCGCGACGGCCGCGCTCACCATGACGGCTGGCGGCGTCGGCTGGATGCACGAGCAGGCGTGGGGCATGTGGGTCTTCTTCCTCGGCTTCGCGGGCGTGCTGTTCACCATGTATTCGTGGTGGTCGGACGTCGTGCACGAGGCGAACACGGGCGACCACACGCCGGTCGTGCAGCTCCACCACCGCTACGGCATGATCCTGTTCATCGCGTCGGAAGTGATGTTCTTCGTCGCGTGGTTCTGGGCCTATTTCGACGCGGCGCTCTACCCGGACACGGGCGAGGCGGTCGGCGGCGTCTGGCCGCCGCAGGGGATCGAGGTGCTCGATCCGTTCGTCTATCCGCTGCTCAACACGCTGATCCTGCTGCTTTCGGGCACCACGGTCACGTGGGCGCACCACGCGCTGATCCACGGCGACCGCGAGGGGCTGAAGAAGGGCCTGTGGCTCACCATCATCCTCGGCTTCATCTTCTCGTGCGTGCAGGCGTATGAATACAGCCACGCCGCCTTCGGCATGGCGGGCAACATCTACGGCTCGACCTTCTACATGGCGACCGGCTTCCACGGCTTCCACGTCATCGTCGGCACCATCTTCCTGGCCATCTGCCTGATCCGCACCTACAAGGGCGACTTCACGCCGAAGCAGCACTTCGGCTTCGAGGCGGCGGCGTGGTACTGGCACTTCGTCGACGTCGTCTGGCTGTTCCTGTTCGTGGCGATCTACGTGTGGGGCAGCGACTTCGGCGCGGCGGTCGTCGCGGGGCATTGATGACGTCCGGCCCGGACGGCGTCGGCGCTGTCGACCCGCTCCGGGCCGCGCTCAAAGGGCACTGTCCGCGCTGCGGCAAGGGCAAGCTCTACCGCAACCTCCTTGAATTCACGGATCGCTGTCCGGCGTGCGGGCTCGACATCGCGGGCTTCAACGTCGGCGACGGTCCGGCGGCGTTCCTGATCTTCCTGCTCGGTTTCCTCGTCGTCGGTCTCGCCATGTGGCTGGAGTTCGGCGTGCATCCGCCGTGGTGGGTCCACGCGCTGCTCTGGCCGCCGATCCTCGTCGTACTCACCGTCTGGGGCTTGCGGGTGGGGAAGGCGATCCTGCTCGCGCTCGAATTCCGGAACGAGGCGGCGGAGGGGCGGCTCAGCGACAAGACCGACCACTGATGCGCCTGCCGCTCCTGCCGACGCTGATGGTCGCCGCGATGGTGCCGGTGATGATCGGCCTCGGCGTCTGGCAGCTGCACCGCGCGAACTGGAAAACCGATCTGCTCGCGCGGCTGGAAGCGCGCGCCGACATGCCCGCGCTCGATCGCCCGGAGCGGCTGACCGATGACATGGAATTCCGCCGCATCCGTCTCGACGTCGCTTGCCCGGATCAGCTTCCGAACGGGCGCAGCGGCAAGAGCGTCGACGGCCGCGCGGGGTTTTCCACCGTGCTGCTCTGCCGCGCGGCGGGCGGCGACCTGTGGGTGGAGACGGGCTGGTCGGACCGGCCCGACGGCTGGACGCTGATGAACCCCTACTGGCCGCCGGCGCGGCCCACGGAGATGACGGGAACGCTCGTCCTGAGCAGCGGCAAGGGCCCGCGCTACGTGCTGGTTCTCGAAACCGCCCCGGCGCCGCTGCTGCGTCTCGCGCCGCCCTCGCCCGAGACCATCTCCAACAACCACATGGCCTATGCCGTGCAGTGGTTCGCCTTTGCGGCCACGCTCGGCATCATCTATGCGGTCTACGTTCTGCGCCTGAGACGGGGGAAATGATGGACGTGCCGAAGGTCGAGGTGCCGACGATCGCGATCGCGGGCCGCACGGAGCGCTTCCCGGTGCGGCGCATCTTCTGCGTCGGCCAGAACTATGCCGACCATGCGCGCGAGATGGGATCGAACCCGGACCGCGAGCAGCCGTTCTTCTTTTCGAAGCCCGCCGATGCGGTCGTCGAGAGCGGCGCGGTGCTGCCGTTTCCGAGCCTGACCAGCAACCTGCACCACGAGGTCGAGCTGGTCGTCGCGCTCGGCGCGGGCGGCACCGCCGTGCCGGTCGCGGATGCGGAGGGCCTGATCTTCGGCCATGCCGTCGGCATCGACCTCACCCGCCGCGACCTTCAGGCGGAGGCGAAGCAGAAGGGCCGCCCGTGGGACATGGCGAAGGGCTTCGACCGTTCCGCGCCGGTCGGCGCGCTGACGCCGGGCGCGCCGCCCGCGTCCGGCGCGATCACGCTCCGCGTGGACGGCGCGCTCCGGCAGGACGGCGACCTGTCGCAGATGATCTGGAACGTCGCCGAGGTGATTTCGAAGCTCTCCGCCTACGTGGCGCTCGCCCCCGGCGATCTCGTGTTCACGGGCACGCCCGCGGGCGTCGGTCCGATCCTGCCGGGCGAGACGGTGCTTGCCGAAATCGCGGGCACCGCGCCCGTCGAGGTCCGTTTCTTGGCCTAGACGGGATCGCCGCGGTCCTGCTGCTCCGCAGCGCCGCCTTCGGCCTTGATGAAGCTGATCTTGCCCTGCGGCTCGATGATCGCCCACGCCACGTCCCTCAGCGAGGCGATGCCTGCGAGGCGCATTTCGGATTCGAGCTCGGCACGGGTCACGCGGTCGCGCCGCAGGTTGTCGGCGATGATCGTGCCGCCGCGGACGACGACGCGCGGCTTGCCGTCGAGCAGGCGCTCCATCGCGGGAAACAAATAGGTGATCCAGCTGAGCAGCAGCGCGAGGAAGCCGAAGGTGGCGACGGCGAGCAGCGCGCCGGTGAGGCTGAAGTCGTTGTGTGTGACGCCTTGCTGGATGAGATCGCCCATCACGATCATCACCAGCAGCTCGAACGGCGTCAGCTGGCCGAGCTCGCGCTTCCCGAGCAGGCGCAGCAGCAGGTAGAGGATGACGAAGACCGCCGAGGCGCGCAGCACGATGTCCATCAGGGGCGCACCGCCATGCGGGCGGGGAGCGATGCGGGCGGGGAGCGAGACGAGCGGCGTCTCGCCGTCGAACAGCGTGATGCGGCCCGCCGTGCCGCCGACGAGTGCCGGGTTGATCTGCCCGTCCACCTTGACGAGAAGCGTGCTCCCCGCCGCCAGCGGCGCGTACTCGAAGCGGTAGCCGCCGTTCCCGTAGGCTTCGGCGGACGCGGCCGGGATCATCGTGTTGATCGTCAGCTCGTGCCAGTAGCCGGGGGACACGGCGACGACGGGGCGGGCGATGGCGTCCGCGGCGTCGACGCGCAGGCGCATTTCGAAGACCATGCCGCTGCGGGCGATCTCGGGGGCTTCCAGCGTCAGGCGGGCCTTCGGCGCGTCCGCGCTCCGCGACGGGTTCGGAAAGCCGCCGAGCGCGCCCGAAACCGCGATCAGGATGACGGCGGCAAGGACGAGGAAGGACAGCGGACTGGCGCTGCGATGCCAGCGATGGATGCCGACGTGCTGTTCCTCGATACCGTCCGGATAGCGCTCGCCCATGTTTCCCTTCCGGGGGCACAATCCCGGAGCGGACGGAAGGTTCCCCTGCGGGCCGGCCTCAGGAAAACGCGGCGGCGTCCCCGCGCGCGGCGGGATAGCGCCGGGCGCGCAGTTGCCGCGCACGCCGGATCGAGCGGATCGGCGGCAGGTGGATAAGGTCCGCCGCAATCGCGGGCGCGGCGGGGCGCAGGAAGGCCGCGTCGAGCGCGGCGCGGTCGAGGCCGTCCGCCGTCTCCGCCGGGAACTTGCGGCGCAGGCCGTCGCTCTCGTGCGCGCGCTGGAGGATGCGCTCCTTGAGGCGGCGGCCGACCGAAACGCGGATCGGCAGGCCCGCCGACACCTTGATCCAGCTGTTCCAGCTGATGCCGGCGCGGCGCATGATCTTGCTCTGCGACCCGGCAAGGGGTGCGATGTCTTCCACCAGCGCCGGGTTGACGATGCACATCCGGGGTTTGCCGCGCTCCAAATCCGCTCTCCTCCCCTCCGCTCGGCCCATTTGAAAGCCGTGAGCCCGCGCCCGCCCATATTTTCCGTTTCCCGGGCCATGCCGATCGGGAATAGCGCCGGTTTGTGCGCTATATGTTGCGATGCCCGCCGCTTCCCGATAAGCCCGCGCGGTCATGCGGTACATCAGCACGCGCGGGGGGGCACCCGCACTCGATTTTCGGGGCGTCACGCTCGCCGGTCTCGCGTCGGACGGCGGCCTCTACGTGCCGGAGGAATGGCCGGTCTTTTCGAAGGACGAGATCGCCGCGCTGTCCGGCCTCAGCTACGCCGACACGGCCTTCGCGATCTGCCGCCGCTTCACGGGCGATTCGATCGCCGATGCCGACCTCAAACGCCTGATCGACGAGGCCTATGCGGGCTTCAGCCACGCGGCGGTGACGCCGCTCGTGCAGCTCGACGAACGCCACTTCCTGCTCGAGCTGTTCCACGGCCCGACGCTGGCCTTCAAGGACGTGGCGCTGCAACTGCTCGGCCTGCTGTTCGAGCATTTCCTGAAAGACGCGGGGCGGCATCTCACCATCGTCGGCGCCACGTCCGGCGACACCGGTTCCGCGGCGATCCAGGCGCTCGCGGGCCGCGAGCATGTCGACGTGTTCATGCTGCACCCCGAGGGCCGCGTCAGCGACGTGCAGCGCCGCCAGATGACGACGGTGATGGCGCCCAACATCCACAACATCGCGATTTCCGGCACGTTCGACGACGCGCAGGCGATGGTGAAGCGCATGTTCGGCGACACCGACGTGACGAGCCGCTTCGAGGTGAGCGCGGTCAACTCGATCAACTGGGCGCGCCTGATGGCGCAGGTCGTCTATTATTTCTACGCCGCCGTCCGCCTCGGCGCGCCGCACCGCGCGGTCGCCTTCTCGGTGCCCACGGGCAATTTCGGCGACGTGTTCGCGGGTTATGTCGCAGCGCGCATGGGGCTGCCGGTGGCGCGGCTGATCGTGGCGACCAACATCAACGACATCCTGCACCGGGCGCTTTCCGCCGGAGACTATTCCGCCGGGACGGTGACGCCGACGGCGGCGCCCTCGATGGACATACAGGTGTCGAGCAACTTCGAGCGCCTGCTGTTCGACCTCGCGGACCGCGACGGCGCGAAGCTCACGGCGATGATGCAGGCGTTCGACGCATCGAAGGTGCTGGAGATTCCCGCCGACATGCGCGCGCGTGCGGCGGAGCGTTTCGCCAGCCACCGGGTGGACGAGGACGAGATGGCGCTCACCCTGCGCTGGGCGTCCGAAAAGGCCGGCAACGTCATCGACCCGCACACCGCGATCGGCCTTGCCGCCGCGCGCGCGGCGGACCTCGACCCCGCGGTTCCCGTGGTGACGCTGGCGACCGCGCACCCGGCGAAGTTCCGCGACGCGGTGGAGCGCGCGACCGGCGTGCGCCCGGTGCTGCCCGCGCGCGTCTCCGGCCTGTTCGACCGGGAGGAAAGCTTCACCGCGCTCCCCGGCGACTACGCCGCCGTCCGCGATTTCGTCACCGCGAGGGCAACGCCCAGATGATGCGCCTCTCGACGCTCGCGAACGGGCTTCGCGTGGCGACGCGGGAGATGACGGGCGTCGAGACGGTGTCGGTGGGCCTGTTCGCGGACATCGGCTCGCGCCACGAGCGCGCGCGGGAGAACGGCCTCGCGCATCTGTTCGAGCACATGGTGTTCAAGGGCGCGGGCGGCCGCTCGGCGCGCGCCATCGCCGAGGCGATCGAGGACGTCGGCGGCGAACTCAATGCCGCGACGAGCCGCGAGACGACCGTGTTCTCCGCGCGGCTGCTCGCGGACGACCTCGCGCTCGGCACCGGCATCATCGCGGACCTCGTGCGCCTGCCGCATTTCGACGGCGAGGAGCTGGAGCGCGAGAAGCGCGTCGTGCTGCAGGAACTCGGCGAGGCGCGCGACACGCCGGGCGACATCATCTTCGACAATCTCCAGTCCGTCGCCTTCCCGGGCCAGCCGCTCGGCCGCTCGATCCTCGGCGACGAGGCGAGCGTCGGCGGTCTCGACCGCGCCGACCTCACCCGCTGGCAGCAGCGCTATCGGCCGGACGGGCTGATCCTCGTCGCGGCCGGGAAGGTCGATCACGACATGCTCGTCGATCTCGCCGCCGTGCGCTTCGGCGATCTTCGCCATGCCGAGGCCGCGCTTCCCGAGCCCGCGCAGTTCGTCGGCGGCCTTTCGGCGGACCCGCGCCGGTTCGAGCAGGCGCACCTCGCGCTCGGCTTCGCCGCGCCGCGCGCGCTCGCGGCCGATTATTTCGCCGCGCGGCTGTTCGCGGAGGCCATCGGCGGCGGCATGTCCTCTCGGCTGTTCCAGTCGGTGCGCGAGGAGCGGGGGCTTGCCTACAGCATCTACGCGGCGGTGCAGGCGTTCGACGATGCGGGCCTGTTCTACATCTATCTCGCCACCGAGCGGCGCGAGGCGGCGGCGGCGATGGCGCTCGTCCGCGAGGAGCTGGCGCGCGCCGTGCGCGATCTCCAGCCCGCCGAGCTGGAGCGCGCCCGCGCGCTGGTGAAGGCGGGGCTGCTCATGAGCCTCGAAAGCACCGAAGGGCAGGCGAGCTATGTCGCCCGCCAGCTCGCCCTCTACGGCCGCCTCGTCGAGCCTGCCGAGGTCGTGGCGGAGATCGACGCGGTGACGCTCGACGAGGCCCGCGCGGCGGGCGCGCGGATGCTCGCCGGACCGTCCGCGCGCGCGTCCGTGGGGGCGGCCGAGAAGGCGCTCGCCGCCTGATGGCGCTCGCGACGCTCGTCACCGAGCCGTGGGCCGACTTCGGCCTCGTCGACAGCGGAGGCGGCCGCAAGCTCGAACGCTACGGGCGCTTCCGCTTCATCCGCCCGGAGCCGCAGGCGATGTGGACGCCCGCCACATCCGACTGGCGCGCGGACGGCGAGTTCGTCGGCGGCTCGGATGCGGACGGCGGCGGCCGCTGGACGCTGTCGCCGAAGGTCCCGGCGAGCTGGCCGCTCGCGCGCGGGAGCGTGAAGTTCTGGGCCTCGAACACGCCGTTCCGCCACCTCGCCTTCTTCCCGGACATGGCGCCGCAGTGGGACTGGATCGAGGCTCGCGCCGCGCCGGGCGACGAGGTGCTGAACCTGTTCGGCTACACCGGCGTCGCCAGCCTCGTGATGGCGGAGAAGGGCGCGCGCGTCACGCATGTCGATGCGTCTAAGAAGGCGATCGGCGCGGCGGTGGAGAACCAGAAGCTTTCCGGCCTCGGCGATGCGCCCATCCGCTGGATCGTCGACGATGCGCTGAAGTTCGTGGAACGCGAGGTGCGCCGCGGCCGCCGCTACGCGGGCATCATCCTCGACCCGCCGAAGTACGGCCGCGGGCCCAAGGGCGAGGTGTGGGAGCTCGACGAAAAGCTCGCCGCGCTGATGGCGGCGTGCGCGGCGCTGCTCGACGACCGCTCGAAGTTCCTCGTGCTCACCGCCTACGCCGTGCGCCTCTCCGCCATCGCCATCGCGAACCTCGCCGAGGAGGTCACACGCCCGCTCGGCGGCAGCGTGGAGGCGGGCGAAATGACGATCCGCGAGGAAGCGCGGGGGCTGCTGCTGCCGACGGCGATCTTCGCGCGCTGGTCGCGCTGATACGACCCCCTTCGTCACCCGACATAGGCCGGGGCCCATAAGGCCCTGTCCGCCTACAAGGACGGGTAGAGGTCACTCCACTCCGGGTTCACATCGTTGATGAGCCGCAGCTTCCACGCGCGGTTCCATTCCTTGAGCGCTTTCTCGCGGGCGATGGCCTCGCGGAAGTCGTCGTGCGCCTCGTACCAGACGAGTACCTTGACGCCGTACCGCTTCGTGAAGCCGGGTACGAGGCCTTCACGGTGTTCGTGCACCCTTCGCGCGAGATCGTTGGTGACGCCGATGTAGAGCGTGCCGCCCTTGCGGCTCGCCATCATGTACACCCATCCTCGTGTCTTCACCGGTGTATGGGCCCCGGCCTTCGCCGGGGTGACGGTTAAGAACGCATGTATACCCTCCCGTCACCCCGGCGCAGGCCGGGGCCCATGACCACGTTTCAATGGAACAAGGAGGGTGCCGAAAAGGCCAAGCCGTCCGAAAACCCTCGGTCCTCAGGCGTCGTGGCTCACCGCGATCGGCTTCATCTGCCGCATCCGTTGCAGTTCGGCCTTGAAGCGGGCGAGTTCCTGGCCTTCCAGTTGCTCCTGGATGGGCAGCTTCGCCGAGCGCGGGTTCACGGCCTTTCCGGCGATGTGGACCTCGTAGTGGAGGTGCGGGCCCGTCGAGAGCCCGGTGGAGCCGACATTCCCGATCACCTCGCCCGCGCCGACGCGCTGGCCGCTGCGGGAGGCGATGCGCGAGAGGTGGCTGTAGGTGGTGACGATACCGTTGGCGTGGCGCACCTGCACCTGGTTGCCGTAGCCGCCGTTGCGGCCCGCGAAGATCACGGTGCCCGGCGCGGTGGACATCACCGGCGTGCCGCTGCGCGCCGCGAAGTCGACGCCCGCGTGCATCCGCGCGCGCTTCAGGATCGGGTGGAAGCGCGAGCCGAAGCCGGAGCTGAAGCGGGCGCCCGCCACGGGCGACTTGATCATGCCCTCGACCGCCGAGGAGCCGTCGGCGAGGAAGAACTTGGTGCGGCCGTTGTGGTTCCAGCGCATGAGCTCGACGTCGCGCTTGCCGCCGAGCTTCGCGTAGATGAGGTTTCCGGTCTCGGTCTCGCCGGTTTCGGCGCGGCGGTGCTCGACGACCATCTGGAAGCTGTCGCTCGAGCTGACGTCGCGCTGGAAGTTCACCTTGGGGCTCAGCGCCTTGATGTAGCTCGCGACGACGCGGCTCGGCAGGCCGAAGGCGCGCGCGGACTGGTAGAGGCTGCCGCCGACGTCGCCGGCGACGACGAGCGGGCTGTTGTCGACCGCGATCTCGTCGCGCGTCACGACGAGGTCGCCCGCCGCGCTGCGGTTCACTTCGAGGCGCAGGTCGAACGCGGCGCGGAACGCCAGCGATTCGAGCGGACGGGGCTGCGACTTGTCGGTGCGGCGGCCGAGCACGAGGTCGATCGTCGCGCCGGGCTTCAGCGTCTTCACGTCGGTGTGCGCGGCGACGAGCAGCGACACGTTGGCGACGTCCGCGGCGGAGACGCCGGCGCGGCGCAGCGCGCCGTTGAAGCTGTCGACCTCGCGCAGGCGCGCGGCGACCTCGATGCGCGGGCGCTCCGGCGGCTCGGCGAGCGCGCTGACGCGGGCGGTCGGCTGATGGAAGGCGAGACCCTGCGGTTTGAGGGCGAGCGGGGCGATGGAAACGGTGTCGAGCGCGGCGAGCTGCGCGGGCGCGAGTTCG
Organism: Sphingosinicella microcystinivorans; assembly: GCF_027941835.1. Classification (NCBI taxonomy): domain Bacteria; kingdom Pseudomonadati; phylum Pseudomonadota; class Alphaproteobacteria; order Sphingomonadales; family Sphingosinicellaceae; genus Sphingosinicella; species Sphingosinicella microcystinivorans. The sequence continues at coordinate 978,686 of NZ_CP116005.1, read as the reverse complement.
GGCTGGGCGGGCTTCACGAGCGGCGCCGGGTTCAGCGCGACGGTGACGGCGACGCCGAGCATCGCGCCGAGCGTGCCCATGCCGCGCCACCAGCGCTTCGAGCCGATGTCGGCACCGAGATCGACGACGATATCGGGCACGCGCCGGGCCGGTTTCACGGACGCGAACGGAACCTGCGCGGTCGGCGCCGGGATCGAGAACGTTGCGCCTTCAAAGGCGCGCGTGGTGGGTTGAAACACGAAGCCCCCGCCCCAATTTCCAAAACGCGAGACCGCGCCGCCGGAGCGGACATCCAATCTGCGTGCGACCCATCAATTTGGAATTGGCCGATAAACGACCATTTCCCCGCGACCGGCAAAGTGTCGTTCAGGGTACTTAATGTCAATTTAACACGGGAGGTTAAGCGCCGTGGCTGCGATGAAGCGACAGGATTCGAGCGGTGAACCGTTGAGCGCGTCCGAAACGATTCGCTTCGTCGTTTCGCCGCTTGCGTGCCGACGGGATCGGTGACACCATATGTTGTGTGTTGAGGAGATGTGCTGTTTCGTGAGTGCACCGAACCGAAACCCTCGCCCGGACATCCCGGTCAGGACGCGTGCCGATGAGCGGCACTGACCGCTCCGTCACTGCCGTTCTCGGGCCCACCAACACGGGCAAGACCCACCTCGCCGTCACGCGCATGTGCGCCCATTCCAGCGGCATGATCGGCTTTCCGCTGCGCCTGCTGGCGCGCGAGGTCTACGACCGCGTGGTGCAGATGAAGGGCGCCGCGCAGGTCGCGCTCGTCACCGGCGAGGAAAAGATCGTGCCCGAGGGCGCGCGCTATTTCCTGTGCACGGCGGAATCGATGCCGGTGGGCAGGGACGTCGGCTTTGTCGCGATCGACGAGGCGCAGCTCGGCGCGGACCCGGAGCGCGGGCACGTGTTCACGGACCGGCTGCTCCACGTGCGCGGCCGCGACGAGACGATGATCCTGGGGTCGGACACGATCCGGCCGATCGTGCGCGCGCTGCTGCCCGATGCGGAGATCGTCGGGCGCCCGCGCTATTCGACGCTGAGCTACGCGGGGCCGAAGAAGCTCTCGCGCCTGCCCAAACGCAGCGCGGTCGTCGCGTTCAGCGCCGAGGACGTCTACGGCCTCGCCGAGATGATCCGCCGCCAGAAGGGCGGCGCGGCGGTGGTGATGGGCGGGCTTTCTCCGCGCACGCGCAACGCGCAGGTGGAGCTCTACCAGTCGGGCGAGGTCGATTACCTGGTGGCGACCGACGCCATCGGCATGGGCCTCAACATGGACATTTCGCATGTCGCCTTCGCCGCGCTCTCGAAGTTCGACGGCAAGCGCGTGCGGCGGCTGCGCCCCGCCGAGATGGCGCAGATCGCAGGCCGCGCCGGGCGCCACCAGACCGACGGCAGCTTCGGGCCGCTCGCCATGAGCGACGACGACGGCCCCACCTTCGAGGCGGGCGAGATCGAGGCGATCGAGGCGCACACGTTCCCGGCGCTTGACCGGCTGGTGTGGCGCAACGCGCGGCTCGATTTCGGCTCGCTCGGCCGGCTCGTCGCCTCGCTCGGCGTGCGGCCCGAGCACGCGCGGCTCACGCGCTCCGACGACGAGGTCGATTTCCAGGTGCTGAAGCGCCTCGCGCGCGAGGACTGGATCATCGAGCGCGCGAACACGCCGGCGCGGCTGCAGCGCCTGTGGGCGGTGTGCGGGCTGCCCGACTACCGCAAGACGGGGCCGGACACGCACGCGCGGTTCATCGCGCGCGTCTACCGCCACCTGACCGAGGGCACGGGGCGGATCCCGACCGACTGGGTGGCGGGCGAGCTGGCGCGGCTCGACGACGTGCAGGGCGACATCGAGGCGTTGGCCCACCGCATCGCCGCGGCGCGCACGTGGACGTTCGCGGCGCACCGGCCGGACTGGCTCGTCGATCCGGGGCACTGGGCGCAGCGCTCGCGCGAGATCGAGGACCGGCTTTCGGACGCGCTCCACCAGCGGCTCACGCAGCGCTTCGTCGACCGCCGCACCTCGGTGCTGATGCGCGAGCTTTCGGCGCGCGGGCACCTGCTGCCCACGGAAATCGACGACGACGGCGCAGTCGTGGTGGGCGGCGAGGCGATCGGGCGTTTGACCGGCTTCCGCTTCGAGACCGATCCCGCCGCGCGGGCGGGCGAGAAGCGCCGGCTGATCGCGGCCGCGGAGCGCCGCCTCGCGGGCGAGATGGTGCGCCGCGCGCGGCAGCTCGCGGGCTGCGAGGACGCGGCGCTCGCGCTCCAGTTCGACGGGTCGCTGCCGCCGCGCATCCTCTGGAATGATGCGCGGGTCGGCTACCTGTCGCGCGGGCCCGATCCGCTCAGCCCGCGGGTGCGGCTCGACCGCAGCCTCGCCGATCTCGATCCCGCCTCGCGCGACGCCGTGCGCGCCCGGCTGGAGGCGTGGTTCCAGCGCCTCGTCGAGCGCCACCTCGGGTCGCTGCTGAAGCTGAAGGCGCGTGTCGGCGCAGACGCCTCGCCCGCCCTGCGCGGCCTCGTCGTGCAGCTGACGCAGGGCCTCGGCTGCCTCGCCCGCGCGCCCACGCTGCCGCTGCTCTCCGACCTCGGCGAGGCCGACAACGCGCTGCTCTACCGGAGCGGCGTCCGCATCGGCGCGACGCACGTCTATATCCCCGACCTGCTGCGGCCCGAGCCGACGCGCTGGCGGCTTGCGCTCTGGGCCGTCGCCCAAGGCCTCGAGGCCGCGCCGCCGCCGCCCGCGCCGGGGCGCGTCTCCGTGCCCATCGACGAGAACACGCCGCGCGCCTTCTACGAGGTGGCGGGGTTCTGGCCGATCGTCACCGACGCCGTCCGCGTCGACATGGTCGAGCGGCTGGTGAAGGCGATGCACAGGCAGCGGCGCGGCGCGACGCCGTTCGTGCCCGATGCGATGTGGATGCAAAGCCTCGGCCTTTCGCAGAAGAGCTTCGGCCAGTTGATGCGCGCGCTCGGCTACCGCAGCGTGCAGCAGGACGGGCGCATCACCTTCGCCTGGCGGGGCATGCCGGCGAAGCGCGCCGCGCGCCGCGCCCCCGCGCCGAACCATTCGCCCTTCGCCGTTCTCGCCACCATGAAGAAAGGATGATGCCCTTGGTATTCGGACCCGCGCTTCGTCTCGACAAATGGCTCTGGTACGCACGCTGCACCAAGTCCCGCAGCGAAGCGCAGGACCTCTGCGAAAGCCGTCGCCTGCGCATGGACGGCCGCGTCGTCGACCGCGCCTCCGTGCGCGTGCGGCCGGGCGCGGTGCTCAGCTACACACGTTGCGGAGAGGTCCATATCGTGCGCGTGGAAGCGCTCGCCGAACGGCGCGGCCCCTATGCGGAGGCGCGACAACTCTACACGGACCTCACGCCCGCTGATGGATTGACGCCGGCCACCGTGGCTGTGTAGCAGACGGGAGGAAACACGCTGCCAGACTTCTGTTTTTGAAAGTAATTCGCAATGACCTATGTGGTGACCGAGGCCTGCATCAAGTGCAAGTACATGGACTGCGTGGAGGTCTGCCCGGTCGATTGCTTCTACGAAGGCGAGAACATGCTCGTCATCAACCCCAACGAGTGCATCGACTGCGGCGTGTGCGAGCCGGAATGCCCGGCCGAGGCGATCCTGCCGGATACGGAAGACGGGCTCGACCAGTGGCTGGAGCTGAACGCCACCTATTCGGCGCAGTGGCCGAACATCACGGCGAAGAAGGACGCGCCCGACGATGCGGACGCGCACAAGGGCGAAGCGGGCAAGTTCGAGAAGTATTTTTCGGCCAATCCGGGCTGATTCCGCCCGCTCTGCGCCAGATTGACGCAGATTCGGCGTAGCGCCGGCGTCATTTTTCTGTTATATAGGCCGTGTTGAGCGCAGTTTTGCGGGCTTTTCAGCTCCCTGAACGGCGCTCTTGCTTTGTATAATCAACCGCGCGCGGCCGTACCTGCCGGCCGTCCGCCCGAACGCAGGGTCGAGGCAGGACAATCTGGATTTTCCGCGCGCCCGGCCCGGTTCGGGGCGGAACGCTCGCGCTCTTTGAACATCTGACGAAGGACCAAATCTATGGCAGCAAAGGCACCTGGCTTCAGCATTGGCGACCATGTCGTTTATCCGAAGCATGGCGTCGGCCGGATTGTCGAACTCCAGGCGACCGAGATCGCGGGCGCGAAGCTGGAGCTCTACGTGCTGCGCTTCGAAAAGGAGCGCATGACGCTGCGCGTTCCCATGAACAAGGCCGAGGCCGTGGGCATGCGCAAGCTCTCGAGCCAGGCGACGCTCGCCGACGCGATGACGACGCTGAAGGGCAAGCCCAAGGTGAAGCGCACCATGTGGTCGCGCCGCGCTCAGGAGTACGAAGCGAAGATCAACTCGGGCGACCTCGTTTCGATCGCCGAGGTGGTCCGCGACCTGCACCGCGCCGAGGACCAGCCCGAGCAGAGCTACTCCGAGCGCCAGATCTACGAGGCGGCGATCGGCCGCCTGGCGCGCGAACTCGCCGCCATGGAAGGCGTCGACGAAGCCGCGGCGCAGACCAAGATCGAGGAAGTGCTGATGAAGAAGCTCGCCGGAAAGGCGCAGCCGGAAGCCGCCGCCGCCTGACGGCGCGCACCTCGCGAAAAGCCGATGAAAGGGCGATCCGAAGGGGTCGCCCTTTTTCGTTGCGGACTTTGCGCTTCCCCTGTTGCGGCCACCGGTTTTCCCTGCTAGAGCGCCCGCCTTGCCAGTCGGCAGAGCGCAAATACGCCCTGCTTTTCACGTGCGGTCGTGGCGGAACTGGTAGACGCGCAGCGTTGAGGTCGCTGTGGCCGAAAGGCCGTGGAAGTTCGAGTCTTCTCGACCGCACCATACATTTCTGGAAAACTTTGGATTTTGTGTTCTCTGGGCCAGCGGCCCGAGAGGGCCGCAGTTCTGCGGCGTTTGCGGGACCGCGTGTTGCGGCCCACCTGCAGAGACGCGTCTCTCCTGCATATTTCGTGCGATTTTCGCCGCGTGTCTCTGCGGCGCATTAAATTCGCGCAATGCCATTTTCGTGATGCTGCGGTGATGCGTGGGAAGATGTGCTCAGCAAAAGCCGAGCACGCGCTCCTGCTCGTCCCAGTCGAGCGGAAGGTCGGCTTCGAGCAGCCGTGAACGGGTAAGGCCGCGCGGGATATCACCGGCGTGTATGCGCTCGATGATCGACGGCGATAACCACGAGAGTTTGACCAGCCGCCCAAGCTGGCGCCGGTCCATCTTTCGCGATGCTGCAATGGCGGCAATCGACAGCGCGGGATTTTCGAGAACCAGTGCCTGCGCATCAAATGCTTTGAGCACCAGCTTCAGAAGCGCGTGGGTATTTCTGTCCGGGCTCGCTGCTGGTGCTGCGCCGTAAACATCACGCCTGTCCCGAACCCATCGCTCTGGCCTGAACGGAACTATGATCTCCGAGATGATATCGTCACGATGTTCATCGGGATCTGTGCAGCGCTCTGGCATGGGTTGCCGCAATCGAAGGGCAAGCCGGTCATCCTCCATGGTGATGCTGCCAACGGTGCGGCGCAGGACGTCGTGCCTGCGGCCATCATCGGAGAGTGCATCTGAGAGTTCGTCTGCGTGCATGCTGGACTGATGGTTCGATGGAACGCGCAACCACTTGCCAACCTGATCCAGCACGACCTGTTCAATAGTCTCTGCCGTGACGCGCGTCGCAGGACGTTTGTCATCCGGCTCACGCCGCGATGCATAATACCGATACCGCACCTGACCCTTGGCGGTGTGGCTGAACACCATCAGCCGATCTTCTGCATCGAACAGCAACCCGGCGAGCAGAGCGCTGTGCCGCATGTTGACCTTGGTCTTTCTTGCTGCTGCATTCCCGGCGAGCTTGCCCTGCACATCGTTCCAGAGGTCCTCGTCGACGATCGGCTCATGCTCACCCGGATACGTATTGCCCTTGTGCATGGTGACACGCCTCGAAGAGGAGACCCGGATCGGCAAAGGCGGGACCCTGGCGGCGCAGCTGTCGCGGCTCGACCTGATCGTGCTCGACGAGCTCGGTTATCTGCCGTTCGCCCGCTCGGGAGGGCAGTTGCTGTTCCACCTCATCAGCAAGCTTTATGAGCGGACCAGCGTCATCATCACCACGAACCTCGCCTTCGGCGAATGGCCGACCGTGTTCGGCGATCCCAAGATGACCACGGCGCTGCTCGACCGCGTCACCCACCACTGCGATATCGTCGAGACGGGCAACGACAGCTGGCGCTTCAAAAACCGCAGCTGACAGCCACCTTCGGCGCCTTCAAAAATCTATCTTGCGCTGCGCGCGCCTCCGGTTGGGCTACGCCCGCCCTCCGCCGCACGCAGCGCAAGGCCATCTTCAACAAACCAGCATCATATTATCCGAAAAGGGGGTCCCTCTTCGACGCCGATCGGGGGTCCCTTTTGAACGCCGTTTGACACGGCTCGACCATCGTCACGTCCAACCTGCCGTTCGAGGACTGGACGCAGGTGCTGGGGTCCGAGCGGCTCACCGGCGCGCTGCTCGACCGGCTCACCCACCACGTCAGCATCCTCACCATGAACGGCGACAGCTATCGCCTCAAGCAGTCCGCCGGCCGCCGCCGCCGCTCCGCGGCCGGGGCGGAGCAAAACCAGGCCACCGAGATCGTCAATCCCGACACCGGCGAAATTATCGCCCCCTGATCACAACAGGACCGAAGATATGAAGAGGGCCCCGATCGGGGCCCTCTTCATATCTTCATGCTCTCACCGAAACTGGACTGCTTTTACTCCGCCACACTGGCCCGGAATCCCACCGCCGTTGACACGAAAGCGGCCTGCAGCTTGTGGAATGCGCCCAAGGAGAACCGCCGTTGATCGAGCGCGATGCATGCGGCACATGTGCTTGCTTGGTGTGTTAGGAGCCCTAAGTTGAGGCGGCAAAGCAATTTCCAGACGAGCCAGCGCTCGGTAAGCACAGCGCCCATCACACTCTCACTGATGATCCCGATGTCGACGAGTTATGAAACCATCACCGCCTTTACGGAGGTAGCATCACCAAAAAATACGGGCCTAATGCGAAAATTAATGCTTTAATCTCAAGTATTTGTAGACTGTCGTTCGCGAAACGTCCAGCGCCTTGGCTGTCTTCGAAATGTTATTGCGGTTTTCAGTAAGCGTTTTTCGGATAATCTCAGCATGTATGGATGCTAGCGGCTTTGCAGTGGAATCTTTGCAACAGCTATCAGCCTCCAGTTCATCTCGGAAATCTTTGGGAAAATCGGAAAGCTCGATCTTCGCACTATCCGAGGATAGAGCCCGTGCGGCGGAAAGTGCCTGTGATAGCTGACGGATATTACCCGGCCATTTGTATCTGAGAAGTGCTTCAAACGCCTCTGAACTGAGTTCCGGTTCGAGGTTCGACGTTGAGCGATGACGCAAAATCGATCGTACAATCTCTGCGACATCTGACCTGTCGCGTAACGGAGGAACATAGAGAGTCAATCCGTTCAGGCGATAATAAAGATCCTCGCGAAATAGTCCTTCCGATACCATCGACTTCAGATCACGGTGTGTTGCGGAAATTACCGAAAACTCAACCTTGATCTCTTGTCGACTCCCGACCCTTGTGAGGGTTCCTTCCTGAAGAACGCGTAGCAGCTTTGCCTGCAGTGCTGCAGAAGCGTCGCCGATCTCATCAAGGAACAATGTTCCCCCGTGCGCCTGCTCAATCGCACCGATTGATCCTCCCTTGCGCGCACCTGTAAATGCACCGTCCGCATAGCCGAAGATCTCAGCTTCAATAAGTGATTCCGGGATTGCCGAACAATTTACCGCCACGAAAGGTCTTATGCCGCCGCGGCTGTCGTGCAATCGGCGCGCCAGAACTTCCTTGCCACTTCCCGTTTCGCCCCGGACCAGGATAGGTAACCCATTCATGATTGCACGACTGCCTGCGTTTTCGGCCTGTACAATGGCTGGGTCTATTGCGGACGGGTCATGAACAATATTGTTTGATGGCGGATTTTTTAGTGCCCGCGGACTAATAGTGCGCACATCGTGCTTTCCATAGCGGCGGCAATAAAATAGCTGCCCAGCGACGCTATAACTGATGGATGGGTTGTCTCGGCTGGACAGGACATCAGTGGCGAAAACCAAACCGATCGACTTGCCGAGCAGGTTCTCATACGACAGGCAGAGCATCCGGAGAGCGGCATGATTAACGCCGACGATCGAGCCATCTAACTTAGATATTGCAATCAGCCCTTCAGCTGGCGTTTCAAGAAAATTTGGCATGAAATGGAAGCCGATGAGATAAACATCGTCCAACTGATGAAACATGCGATTTTCGATAGTGCGCGCCGTGAGCTCAACTTGGTCGCAAATATTTTCCTGTAGCTCGATGTCGGCGCCTGTCGCATCAAGGACAGCCATCAGCCGCCCGCTCACATCAAATATCGGTGCTGCTGCACAAACATAGATGTCAAGATCGAACAGGAAATGCTCTGAACGCCGGACGATGACAGGCTTGGCCTCCGTCAGAACACATGCGGGCGCGTTCGTTCCAATCTGGGCCTCGTGAATGGTGCGTCCCTGTCGGAGCGGTTCGGCGATTTTGGCAGGTGCCCTTGAAGGGTCGCAGATGGAGCGGATAATCAGTCCAGACAAATCGGCACACAAGACCGTCCACGCTGGTGCATTAAGTGCCCGGTAGAGAGCTTCCATAGGGGGCAGCGCAGCGGTTAACAGTTTTCGATTTTCTTCGATTTTATGCGAAATATCCGAAGACGGTATTTCAAAAATGGCTCTGTCCGTAGGCTTTACGCCGGACTCGCGCAGTCGTGTCCACGATTTTTGTACAGCGCTCGCAACCAGCCCTCGAGGCAGATCGTGACCGTCGAGAAATTTCGACTGAATATGCCGTATTTGACGGCTTTCCACAGGTAGCAAACCCATTAATCCACCCCATGGATCGTATTTCAGCTTTCGCCGATAGTACTTTATATAAGAGGTAAGGCAAGGTCGGAGGTCAAATAGCCGTTCGGCTTATCCAGTACTTGTGAAGGCATTGAAACGATTAGAGTTTTTTCCTTGCGTCTTTGCCATATCGTTCAATCGGGCTGTTCGTTGCATCTCTCACCGTGCAGGCAGCCAATTCCTTCAAAATTGTAGTGTGCTTCGCCCCGTAGACAAATGGCCATTGCAGCCTGAAAGGAGGATGGCGACATTGGCCTCCCCACTTGGTTTTTAGGCTACCCTGGAGAAATGCCTTTTTGCCAAACCGATCAAAAGGTCGGCCGCCTCGACCGAGATAGGCCAAGCCGGGTAGCACACCCGACCTGGCCCGCCCAACCGAGGCGCTTCATGAGTGATGTAGCCTACTGAGCCTCATAGCTCACCGCGATCTTCCTTATCGGCGTCAGTTGTCTCCAGGTACCGCTGAATCCCTTCGGCATAACGAAGGCGTCGCCAGGGCCATAGGACCGGACGTTTCCTTTTGTGTCGCCAATTTCGAGTTGTCCCTCGAGAATGTACATAAACTCATCGACAGGCCAGTCTTTCAACTCGAGGGTAAGCTTGTCATATTTGGAAAGGCCTGCGCTAAACCGTCCGTCTTTAGACCGGAACGCGTTCACTCCGCCGGCTTTCCCGCCTTTGCCTTCCATGACGATCATGAAGGGAACACTTTTCACTTCTTGTGATGCGGCAGCGGTCAGTGTTGACGTATCCAGGGAAATGATTCCGTTCTCCGGCGCGGGAGGTGCGCCCGCCATGGCAGCCATCGGCAAGGTCATGAGAATAGCTCCAAGTCCAATAGGTTTCATTTCAGTATCCTTCATGTCATCCAGTGAGCGATGATATTGGCGGCTACGCTTCGCCCGCTTGCGCAAGCCGCTCCGGTATGGGCACCGGCCATGTGTCCGCCGTCAGCACCAATGGCACAGATTTGAGGTTGTGAAGTAAGGAGGATTTGGGCTTCGTCGTAGTGACGAAGGAACGAAGATGAAGCCCAAATCCTCCTTGAAAAATCGGCCAAGCCCCCTGCGGAACGGGTGGTGAAGGATATCCGGCGCGCGACACGCCGGCACTTCTCAGCAGAGGACAAGATCCGGATCGTACTGGAAGGGCTGCGCGGCGAGGACAGCATCGCCGAGCTGTGCCGCAAGGAAGGCATAGCGCAGAGCCTGTACTATACCTGGTCGAAGGAGTTCATGGAAGCGGGCAAGCGGCGCTTGGCGGGCGACACCGCCCGTGCCGCGACCACCGGCGAGGTGCATGACCTGCGCCGCGAAGCCCGTGCGCTGAAGGAATGCGTCGCCGATCTGACGCTGGAGAACCGTCTGCTCAAAAAAAGCATGATCGCGGATGGGGAAGGCGGCGAATGAGGTATCCCGCATCCGAGAAGCTGGAGATCCTCAGGATCGTCGAGCAATCGCACCTGCCGGCTAAACGCACGCTGGACCAGCTCGGTATCCCGCGCAGAACCTTCTACCGCTGGTACGACCGTTACCTCGAGGGCGGCCCGGAGGCACTGGAGGATCGGCCATCGGCTCCAAGCCGAGTGTGGAACCGCATCGGCGATGATATCCAGCAGCAAATCATCGACATGGCGTTGGATACAACCGATCTGTCACCCCGCGAGCTCGCGGTGCGCTTCACCGACGAGAAGCGCTACTTCGTGTCGGAAGCCACGGTCTACCGTCTGTTGAAGGCCCATGACCTGATCACCAGCCCGGCCTTCATCGTGATCAAGGCGGCCGATGCGTTCCACACGAAGACGACACGGCCGAACGAGATGTGGCAGACCGACTTCACCTACTTCAAGATCATCGGGTGGGGCTGGGTGTATCTGTCGACCGTGCTCGACGACTTCTCCCGTTACGTCATCGCTTGGAAGCTGTGCACCACCATGCGTGCCGAGGACGTCACCGACACGCTGGAGCTGGCGCTCGAAGCCTCGGGTTGTTCTTCGGCCAGGGTCGTGCAAAAACCGAAGCTGCTCAGCGATAATGGTCCCAGTTATATCGCTGAAGAGCTGGCCGAATGGATCGGCGCCAACGGCATGAGCCATGTCCGCGGTGCCCCGATGCATCCTCAGACCCAGGGCAAGATCGAACGCTGGCACCAGACCCTCAAGAACCGCATCCTGTTGGAAAATTACTTCCTGCCCGGCGATCTGGAGGCCCAGATCGAGGCCTTCATCGACCACTATAATCACCGCCGATACCATGAAAGCCTCGGCAACGTGACGCCAGCCGACGCCTACTTCGGCAGGGCACCTGCCATCATCAAACAGCGCGAAAGGATCAAACGACAGACCATCGAACATCGGCGCTTGCTGCACCGCAAGCTCGCCGCCTAATATCAGCCCCCAGACGAGGCCCGCGCTCCGCTAATTTACGCCGCGAGTTGCGCCAAATGTTCTGACGACGGACAGGCCATGTACTCTCCCGCAAAGTATAATCCGCGGCGTTCCTTTTCCTGCTCGCGCAGCACGTCCGTCATAGTCCTGATGTAACCGAGTGGCATGTAAATGAGGTCATCACATCCACGCGTAACAGCGTCGCGGATTCGACTTTCATCAAGCGCAGGATGCAATGATTTAAGGAAAGGCAAACAGTAGTCAGGCTGTGACTCTCCGCTCGCCTGCCACGCGAATGCCTCATTCCGTGAGAGGCTTATGTTTGCCGTTGCAGGGTTGTCGGGATGCCCGACCCCTGCAGGCTGTATTGACCAGCCGGAAACACGGCGTTTGATGGGATCTGGATGGGCCGGAATGTACGCGCCACCGACCGGTTTATCTGGAACCATATCGTCAGAAATAATAAAGCTCACTCCGACAGCCTTCGTAAAATCGATACTTCTGAAGAAGTGCGATTGTTTGGGACTTAGGCCCTGTACAAGTTCCGGAATGAACTTTCCCTCTGTTGCGCAGACGACGACATCCGGTGTCACCGTAAGCCGCTCGAGTCTTGAGTTGAGATAGTGGATTGTATGCCTACCGCTCGCATCAGGGGGAGTGATGTATCGAACAGTTGTCTGAGTGCGAACCGGCATGACATCACCAAGCTTCCGCGTCAGAACGCCGATACCGCCCTTCGGTGTAACTGTAAGGGCCTGCTGTTGCGCTAGCCAACTCAGGATAGCGATCCTTGAGGTTTCAGCCGAAGGCCACCCCCAAGCCTGCAAGACGACATCGATCCAATTGTCCAGAACCTCGCGTGCAGCGTCCTTACCAAGTTTCCGTTCATAGTATGCCGCGACCGTCTCGTCATCGTACTGGACACCGGTGGAAACCAAGCAAGGATTTACGTTTGCGCGAATCTCGTCAAGGTCAGGCTGCAGCAGAGGAATTCGTCTGGCCGTTTCACTGGAGAGACCGGGAATACGCTGCACTTCATCAACGATGAACCGTAGAGCGGTTTGATACTGACCGTGGCCATTTTCCACGACATATGCATCGCTTTCCTTATCACCTTCGAGTTGATTCCGAATTCCCAGCTCATCGGCAAGCGCAAACATCTCGGCATTTGCTTCCAGAACACCGAGCGCATGTGGCATCAGATGCAAAGGGCCCATTTGGGCATCCCGCATTCGTCCACCTACAAAATCCCACTTTTCCATTATGGTAACGTCGAATCCCGCCTTGCGCAGATCATAAGCAGCGCTAAGTCCGGCAATCCCCGCACCAACGACGACCGCGGTCCGCTTGCGTTCTGATCCTGCGCAACTGGAGAAGGCTGGCACAACCAACGCGGCAGACATTAGCTTTATCGCGTCTCTGCGCGTTGAACCACAGGTGGGTCCATTAAAATGGGTGCTCATCATTTGTCTCCAGCGCTTGGACGGCTCGGTTCTCCGAATTCGATTTCCCACCACAGCCGGAAAGTCTTGCAAGGTTCCGCATCAATGGATTTGCAGCGCTGGCCGCCGGGATGTGTTGGTCTATCAGCACGAATACTGCGCAGATTCGCCATTTTCGTGATGAGAACATTGTTCTCCGGCCCTGAACCCATGGAAAGAAATGGCAGAAGCTCGCGATACTCGAGCACGCGAGGCCGGACATAATTCTGTCCGTGGCACAACGCGCAGCCGTTTTCTGCCAGAGCAGGTAGGACACGGTCGTCGAAAAACGCTTCGCCTTGGCGAGGAGATGTGGCGGCATCTGCTCCTATTGCGGCCGAGAGGGTCACCAGAGCTGCGGGAAGAATTAGTAACGTAAAACCGTAAGATAGCCTCCGTTTCTTTTTGTCACTCATGAACACGGTTTCCTTCCCAATTCCGCTGGAATCAAATTTTGGCCAGCTGCCCCATCGCTGCTTAAGCAATAACTATGCCACCGAGTTTTTACGTGCTTTGTTACAACACGTGAACGCGAGATTGTGCAGAATATGTACACTACCTGCCCATGCTGCGCGGAATATGCACAGTCGGCTTGCCGATTGTGCGGGCTTTAAACGCTGCAGTGAGATTCGTCATGCACGTTCAAATCAATGCCGCAGCATCATCTCATTTTCCATCCCTGCACGCGCTCCTTCCTCCAGGCCGCCGTTTTGTGTTCACATGCTGAACACTCGGCTGAGCCTCTGTGCTGAAACTTAACAGTCCGGTCTCTCGATGTGATGGCGATAATCTTGAAGCTGTTGTGCTCATACGCTGGCTGAATGAGCAATTCCTGTGCTCATTTTTATCTTTTCCCTGCCAAGCGGAAATTTGGCACGCGTATTGCTGTGTGATCTTCCGGGAGATGGGAAAGCGGCACTCGCATAGCGGGTGAATTGCAGCTGACTTCCACTCGCATTCGTTCGCGCCAGAGGGATTCAAGTCCGATTTATGACAAATGATTTCTTCGCATCCTATACGATGACGATCAACGGTGAGGGCGTCAGCTCTGCAACCGAATTCGAGGCTTTCAATCCGGCTACGGAAGAGGTCATAGCACGAGTACCTCAGGCGAGCCGGGTGCAGCTCGACGAAGCCGTTTCTGCAGCACGGACAGCCTTCCCGCTATGGAGCGCCCGACCAATAGCTGAGCGGCAGGCTTTGGTCGCGAAGATTGGCGACACTATAGAGGCGCATGCCGAAGATTTCATGAGGTTGTTGACGCGCGAGCAGGGAAAGGCGCGAGCTGGAGCCGAGTGGGAGATAGCGGGCTCTGTCATTTGGTGCCGGGAAATCGCAAAGCAATCACTGCTGCCCCATATCAAGACGGAGCCCGACGGCCGCATCATAGAAACCCGGCGTGTGCCGCTCGGTGTAGTTGGCGCCATAACGCCCTGGAATTTCCCTGTTCTGCTTGCGATCTGGAAGATCGCGCCGGCGCTCGTGGCCGGGAATACAATGGTTCTGAAGCCATCACCGTACACGCCGCTCTGTACGCTGAAGCTCGGTGAGTTGCTTCGGGATGTGCTGCCGCCCGGCGTCCTGAACGTTGTATCCGGGGGTAACGAGCTTGGTGCATGGATGACCGCTCACCCGGACATTGCGAAAATCAGTTTCACCGGATCAACGGCGACTGGCCGAAAGATCATGGAATCCTCGTCCGTGAATCTGAAACGCATTACGCTCGAACTTGGCGGGAACGATCCAGCTATCGTTCTTCCAGATGTAGAGCCCAAGGAGATTGCAAAAGATCTTTTTTGGGTGTCCGCCGTCAGCACCAATGGCACAGATTTGAGGTTGTGAAGTAAGGAGGATTTGGGCTTCGTCGTAGTGACGAAGGAACGAAGATGAAGCCCAAATCCTCCTTGAAAAAATCGGCCAAGCCCCTGCGGAACGGGTGGTGAAGGATATCCGGCGCGCGACACGCCGGCACTTCTCAGCAGAGGACAAGATCCGGATCGTACTGGAAGGGCTGCGCGGCGAGGACAGCATCGCCGAGCTGTGCCGCAAGGAAGGCATAGCGCAGAGCCTGTACTATACCTGGTCGAAGGAGTTCATGGAAGCGGGCAAGCGGCGCTTGGCGGGCGACACCGCCCGTGCCGCGACCACCGGCGAGGTGCATGACCTGCGCCGCGAAGCCCGTGCGCTGAAGGAATGCGTCGCCGATCTGACGCTGGAGAACCGTCTGCTCAAAAAAAGCATGATCGCGGATGGGGAAGGCGGCGAATGAGGTATCCCGCATCCGAGAAGCTGGAGATCCTCAGGATCGTCGAGCAATCGCACCTGCCGGCTAAACGCACGCTGGACCAGCTCGGTATCCCGCGCAGAACCTTCTACCGCTGGTACGACCGTTACCTCGAGGGCGGCCCGGAGGCACTGGAGGATCGGCCATCGGCTCCAAGCCGAGTGTGGAACCGCATCGGCGATGATATCCAGCAGCAAATCATCGACATGGCGTTGGATACAACCGATCTGTCACCCCGCGAGCTCGCGGTGCGCTTCACCGACGAGAAGCGCTACTTCGTGTCGGAAGCCACGGTCTACCGTCTGTTGAAGGCCCATGACCTGATCACCAGCCCGGCCTTCATCGTGATCAAGGCGGCCGATGCGTTCCACACGAAGACGACACGGCCGAACGAGATGTGGCAGACCGACTTCACCTACTTCAAGATCATCGGGTGGGGCTGGGTGTATCTGTCGACCGTGCTCGACGACTTCTCCCGTTACGTCATCGCTTGGAAGCTGTGCACCACCATGCGTGCCGAGGACGTCACCGACACGCTGGAGCTGGCGCTCGAAGCCTCGGGTTGTTCTTCGGCCAGGGTCGTGCAAAAACCGAAGCTGCTCAGCGATAATGGTCCCAGTTATATCGCTGAAGAGCTGGCCGAATGGATCGGCGCCAACGGCATGAGCCATGTCCGCGGTGCCCCGATGCATCCTCAGACCCAGGGCAAGATCGAACGCTGGCACCAGACCCTCAAGAACCGCATCCTGTTGGAAAATTACTTCCTGCCCGGCGATCTGGAGGCCCAGATCGAGGCCTTCATCGACCACTATAATCACCGCCGATACCATGAAAGCCTCGGCAACGTGACGCCAGCCGACGCCTACTTCGGCAGGGCACCTGCCATCATCAAACAGCGCGAAAGGATCAAACGACAGACCATCGAACATCGGCGCTTGCTGCACCGCAAGCTCGCCGCCTAATATCAGCCCCCAGACGAGGCCCGCGCTCCGCTAATTTACGCCGCGAGTTGCGCCAAATGTTCTGACGACGGACAAAAACCTCTCTCCTGTCCTTGCGCCTCAGGCGTCGGGGTCCATCAGCTTCGCATTGCGTATCTGATCCACTGCGCGCAGCGCGCATTTCGCTTCTTCGGTGATCCTGAGCGGCTTCGTTGTGTCGACGGCGATCAGTTTCTGATCGTAATAGTCATCCTTTTTCCAGTTCGCGCGAACCTGTTTGGCGAGCGAATCCGGCAAGCCGTGATGGAGCCCTTGCGGTAGCAGCGTCATCGTCGCCGGCGCCATGGAAGAATTGTGCAGCTTCGCGCCGTGAACGAACATCATCTCGTCGCAGTCGATGTTGCGATGAAATGGTGGGATGCGTTCGGCTTCATATTCGCCCTCGGCGGGGCGGGGCAGGAAGTTGCAGATGATGAAGCCTGGTGCCTGGAAAATGCCGTGCGCGCTGGGCATGAGATGCATCCGGTCGCTCACGATTGGCCGATAGTCGCGGATATTGAGCTTTGTCGGGAAGAGATCGCCCTTCCAACCCTCGACGTCGAAGGGGTCGAAAGGATAGAAAATCGAACTTGTTTCGTTATCGTAACGTATCTGCACTTCCCATTCTATCTGGCCGGTGTCCGCCTTGGTAGGGGAGGCATCGGTAGGCGAAGGGATGAAGAGCAGCGCCGGATCGAATGGCATATGCCTGCCGAGTGGACCGAAATCATACCATTCGATCTCACCCACGGACTCGATGATCAGGAAATAGTTCCGATCGTCGTCTGGCACGATGCAATACGTGACGCCCTTGGGGATGATGATGTAATCGCCGGGTTCATAGGGGATGGGCCCGAACTCGGTAGCGAAAGTGCCCGTGCCTTCGTGGACAAAGAACACTTGGTCGCCCTCTGCGCTGCGCGCGTAATAGGGCATGGGCGCGCTACGCCGGCTAATGGAAATGGTAACATCCGCGTTGTGGAAGACGCGTAGGGGTTTGCCGCGCGGATCGTGCAGATCCTCCGGTTCCAGCATGAAGCCGTCGAGGTCCCAGGGGCGTATAGTGCCTTCGATCCGGGTCCAGGCGGTGGGCTCGTTACGGCGATAGAATTCCGCGACTCGTCCGCTGAAGCCCTGTCGACTGAGTTCGTCCTCCTTCAGCCCGTCCAAAGCGTCCAACTCCACATGTGCCTGGCGTAGCACGCGTCCGCGCTGATGATGGATCCAAGACTTCATTGCTGGTTTCTCCCTCGCCCGTACAACCGTCCACATGCACCGCGATGGCTGGGCGGAAGCGAAGGGCCAGATATTCGCTGTGAATATCAGGCCCGTGATTTCGCGGCGGAATGTCATGCGGCACGCACATAGGCGCCCACGGCTTCGATGGCGAGGCGCCCTTCGGGCAGTATTTGCGCGAAGAAAGGCCAGATGTGGATCATGTCGGGCCAGATCTCCAGGCGGACATCGACGCCGGCGGCCTTGGCCCTGGCTGAGAAGCGGGTTGAATCGTCGAGCAGGGTCTCGCGGGTGCCGACAAGCAGGAACAGTGGCGGCAGACCCGCGAGGTCCGCATAGAGCGGCGATGCGAGCGGGTGCGTCAGGTCCGCGCCTTCGCCCATGTAGCGGATGGCATGCGCAGCGCTGGTATCGAGCCGCACGATCGGATCCACCTCTGCGTTGGTCAACATCGACGGTCCCGTCTTGGCAAGATCGGTGACCGGCGAAAAACACACGCCGGCCGCGGGCATTGCCAAGCCTTGCTCGCGCGCCGCGATCAGGGCTGTCAAAACCAGCCCACCGCCACCGGAGTCGCCCATGAAGACGATGCGTTCGGACGCATATCCCTGAGCTAGTAGCCAGCGATAGGCCGTGACGGCGTCCTCGACGGCTGCGGGAAACCGATGTTCCGGCGCGAGCCGATAATCGACAGAAAGCAGAGGCGCGGCCGTAGCTTCCGAAAGCCTGGCGGTAAATTGCCGATAGCTGGCAGGCGAGCCGATATTATACCCTCCGCCATGCAGGTAAAGGATACACTTGCCGCTGTCGGCGGCCGGCATGACGTTCCATTCAGCGGCTACCCCACCCGCATCGACTGGTGTCACTTCGAGGCCGGGCGGCACGATGAACTGTCCAGCGAACGCCTCCCACCCCGCACGCATTTCCGCTACGGTGGGTGTGCCGACGCGCTGGACATCGCGCAGTCGTGCGACCATCGCGTCAAATTCGGGGGTCGTCATCGTTCCGATCTCTCAAGCGCCAACCGGTTCGACCTCGAAGGACGTGACCGGCATTTCTTGAAGCGTCGGCATCACCTCTGAAGCGAACAGCCTCATGCTTTCCTCGGCCTCAGCAAAGGGCATCCCCCCGAAGGCAAAATGCGCGATGTACGTGCCGTTGCGTGTGTGGCGATTAATCATGCGGATTTTATCAATCACCTGTTCTGGCGTACCCCAAGGCATGAGCTCGACGAAATTGCGGATCGTCTCATTCTGCTTGTCCTGCTCGGCATCGACCGTTGTCGAATAATATTCGTATCCTTTGGTTCCCTTGATGCGATCACCCGCCAGATCATAATGATCGATAATCGATTCGAAGTATCGACCGATGTACTTGTAAGCCATTTCCCGCGCCTTTTCGGCATCGTGGTGGACGATTGTAAAGCCGACCGCTGCGCAGGGTGGGGCCGAGCCGCCACGCTGGTCGGCCCAAAGCACGTTGTATTGACGCAGGTTTTCCTCGACCTCTTGCCATGCCTTGAGCGGAATGATCATCATGCCGAGTCCCAGGCGTGCGAGAAGCGGGCCGGTTTCCGGCGAAAGGCCGGCACCGTACAGCCTTCCCTCGAATGATTTGAAAGGAGCCGGGCGCAGATAGCGAGGCGGTTGCTTGTACAATTCGCCGTCGAACTCGATCTTGCCGGTTGCGAGTGCATTGACGATCGCCTCAGCGTATTCCGTGAACTGTTGACGCGATTGGGTCATGTCCAGACGAAAGCCGTCGAACTCGACGGCTCCAAGTCCGCGGCCCATGCCGAGTATGGCGCGCCCGTTCGAGAAATGGTCGAGCAGGCTAATCTGTTCGGCCACGCGTACGGGATCGTGCCAGGGCAGCACGACGACCATTGATCCGAGCTTCACCCGCGTGGTGCGTCCGGCCATATAAGTCAGAAACTGCAGGACGTCGGGTGTCATTTCATAATTTGTGAAATGATGCTCTGGCTCCCAGATCGAATCAAAGCCGAGCGGTTCGGCCATGTCACACAGGCGAAGTTCTTCCCGATAAACATCGCGATCGGACATTTTGTCGTCCAGATTCTGGAAAACTGGGGCATATCCGACTTCCATCGACTTCTCCTGAAATATTTGGCCAACCGCTGGTGGCATCATGTCGGCTAAAGGGGCAGTGGCCACAATGGCGATGTCCCGCATTATGCAACAAAGGCCCATTTTACGGATGTGATTTGCGAGTTCGTCGCTTGCCAATTTCGATGCGCGGCGCAACGGCTGCTCGGTAAAGCGGGTGATGTCAGAAGGAAGATGTGCGTGACGTATATGACCGAAGAGCGGCTTATGATCCAACAGAGCGCGCGTGATTTCGCCATGAACGAGGTGCTGCCCGTGGCAAATGAACTTGACCCCGTGCAGGGTGACATGCCGCGCGCGCTGATCGACAAGATGGCAGCGCAGGGATATTTCGGCATCACGATACCCGAGCGGCACGGCGGCCTTGGTCTCGGCTGCTTCGAATATTGCCTCGTGTCCGAAGAACTTGCGCGCGCCTGGATGAGTGTTGGGAGCGTGATTGCGCGCGGTAACGGCATGATCGGCATGGAGGCGATGAGCGAGGATTGGCAGGCCGAGATGCTGCCTCGTGTAGTGCGCGGCGAGATGCTCGGTGCTTTCGCAATGTCGGAGCCAGATGCTGGGTCGGATGTTGCGGCGGTCCGCTGCCGCGCGGTGCGGGAGGGTGAAGATTATATCCTAAGCGGTAACAAATACTGGTGCACATTTGCCGATGAGGCGGACTATGTAACGGTGATTGCGCGCACGGGCATGCCCGATCCACAGCGGCGTCATCTCGGACTGAGCGCGTTCATGCTGGAAAAGCCGCGTGGAGAGCTGCCTGCCGGGGTTCAAGGCGCCCCAATACCAAAGATCGGCTATTTCGGCTGGAAGACCTGGGAACTTGCGTTCGACAACGTGCGCGTACCCGCCAGCACGCTCCTGGGCGAGCAAGGCAGGGCCTTCTATATGATCTCGCATGGATTGGAACGGGCGCGCGCTCAAACGGCGGCCCGGGCGATCGGCTTGGCGCGGGGCGCGTTGGAAGACTCGCTTGCCTATGCACAGGAGCGGCGTCAGTTTGGACGCCCGATCGGCGATTTTCAGGCGATAAGGTTCAAGCTCGCAAAAATGGCCTCGGAGATCGAGGCCTCGCGCCAGCTGATGTACCATGTCTGCGATGCCATCGACCGAGGCCACCGCTGCGACAAGGAAGCGGCGATGGTTAAATATGTGGCGACCGAAATGGCCGAGCGGGTGACCAGTGAAGCACTTCAGATATTTGGCGGGGCGGGTTACACCAAGCTTCATGCCGTGGAAAGGCATTGGCGCGACGCCCGGCTCACCAAGATATTCGAGGGCACTTCCGAGATACAGCTGCGGATCATCTCTGACCACTTGCTGGGGAAAGCGCTTTGAAGCCGCCGATCACAAATGTAAATTGACAGCGGAAAGTCGATTTGACGTTTGACGGCATCGGCGGGATGTCGGACCCGAAACTCTCAATCGGGAGTTGAGCCTGGATTAAGGGGGGGAGTGGCGCAATTATGGTGGCGATCGAGGCGCACGAAAGCCTACGCTATCGTTATTTCGTCGTCGCGATGCTTTCGCTGGTCTATATGCTGAACTTTCTCGACCGGCAGCTGCTGTCGATCCTGGCGGAGCCGATCCGCGGAGAGTTGATGCTGACGGATACGCAACTGGGCCTTCTGACGGGCTTCATGTTCGCCCTTTTCTACACTGCTTTCGGTGTGCCGGTGGCCTGGATGGCGGACCGGGTTAACCGTGTACGTGTTGTCGCGGCCGCCTGTGCGCTTTGGAGCTTGTTTTCCGCCGCCTGCGGGCTGGCGCAGAATTTCACGCAGCTTGCACTCGCCCGGATTGGTGTAGGTGTGGGAGAAGCAGGGGGATCGCCTCCTTCCTATTCGATCATCGCCGATTATTTTCCGCCGGAGCGCCGCGGGTTCGCGCTGGCGCTCTATTCGCTCGGCGTTCCGCTGGGCACGACGGCCGGGGCGGCACTGGGCGGCTGGATCGCCGCCGTTCACGGCTGGCGGACGGCCTTCATCGCGATAGGACTGCCGGGCGTGTTGGTCGCACTTCTGCTGGTTCTGCTGGTTCGCGAGCCACGGCGCGGGCGGTTCGAGACGCCGACGACAGACCGGCCGCCATTCTGGCAGGCGATTCGTACGTTCTTCGCTTCTCGAACGCTTTCGCTGGCTGCAATCTCCGCGAGTATTTCGGGGTTCGTGGGTTATGCAATGCTTGCCTGGACGCCGGCATTTCTGATGCGGACGAAGAGTATGACGCTTACTGAGGTGGCGATGTACTACAGCATCGTCTCAGGTATCGCCTCCGCCGTGGGTATTCTGCTCAGCGGCTATCTTGTTGATAGGTTCGGAAGACGCAGCCCGCACATCTACGGGCTAGTGCCAGCGGCGGCCTTGTTCGTCAGCCTGCCCTTTTATATCGCGGGCGTGAACGCTGAGACGTGGCAGGTGGGGCTGGCATTCTTCTCGGTCCCCTTTGCGATGTACATCACCTATCTCGCGCCCTCGCTGGCGGTGATACAGAATACCGTGCCGCCAAACCGACGCAGCACATCATCGGCGTTGTTGCTGTTTGTAATCAACATCGTTGGGCTTGGTGGAGGCCCCTTGTTTGTGGGTCTCGTCAGTGATGGCCTCGCCCCCGTCTATGGCGACAAATCGCTCGGATTGGCTATGTTGGCACTGTCACCGCTTTTCCTGCTCGCAGCCGGAATGCACTTCGCGATGTCCCAAACCCTGCAGCATGTGGAGGCATGATGCGCGCATCGCCTATAATCGTCCGCGACGAGGATGTTGAGGCGCTGCTTCCGATGAGTGTGGCGATCGAGCAGGTAGAGCGGATGTTGGCAGCACGCGCCGAAGGTAGATGCGTTACCCCCCCTCGGCACCATGTGGCGTTTCCCGGTTTGGGAGATCTTGTCTTTACGGTAGGCGGGGTGACAGACGGAATGGGGCCACTTGGGTTTCGCGTCTACGATCTGTTTCCCGGCTCGCGCGACCAGTTCACCGCGATTTGGGAGGACGGTCTGAGCGGGATTGTTCTGGGTAGCCGACTGGGGCTTCGCCGGACTGGCGCGATCGGCGGCACGGCGATCAAACATCTGGCACGCGCCGACGCCAAGACCCTCGCCGTGATAGGGACAGGTCCGCAGGCCCACGCGCAGATCGAGGCGGCGCTTGCGGTCCGGCCGATCGATTCGATTCGCGTTTACAGCCGCGACGGCGTGCGGCGAACAGATTTTGCCCGGGCAGTCGAGTCCGCTCATTCCATTGCCACCATTCCGGCCGTATCCGCACGCGGTGCAGTCACTGACGCCGATATTGTTATCACGGCGACGACCAGTACCACTCCAGTTCTTGATGCTGCGTGGCTGAAACCGGGCGTCCACATCAACATGTTGGGCCCCAAAGCTAGGGATGCTTATGAGCTCGATCCCGCGCTCGCCGATGTCATGTGGAGGATCGGGACCGATTCGATTGATCAGATCCGCCAGATGACGTTCTTTCTCGAAGGAATACCTGCCAATCGCCGTGTCTCCGATCTCACTAGGCTCATCGATGAATTGAAGGATAAAGGGCGACCTTCTGAATCATCGACGCTGTTCGTTTCGGTTGGGCTCGCGGGGACCGAAGTCGCGCTTGGCGCGGCGGTACTTGCAGCTGCCAAGAGCGCTGGACGAAATCCGCCTTATTAAAAGCCGGTACCAAACACCTAATTCATCCCTATCGTTTCAGGATAAAAAGATGGCTCACCCCCTGATCGTCCGCCAGGATCTCGACTTTCTGCTTAACGGCTGGCTCGGACTGGCGCGAGATCGCAATGGAAAGCTTCATCACGGGCCCCTCCCGTACTGCGCTCGAACCCGGCGAGGTGGTCGTGGCCGCGACGTTCGAAACCGGTCGGCAGCTTGCCTTCGAAGAATTGCTGGTGCGGAACTCGACCGGCCGCGCGGTGGTCGCAGTCGCCTGCGAACGTGTGGGAGACGCCATGCGCTACACGGTTTCCGGTCTGGTGGATCGTCCGGTCCGCAGCAAGCCGATTGCGGATGATCCCGGTCCGTGGCTCGATGATCTTCTGGCCCAGTTCCCGATGCTCGCCGATGCGAGCAGCTCGGCCTATCGGCGGCGCGTTCTTCATGTGCTCGCCCTTCGCGCGAGGGAACGGGCGTGAACGGCATTCCCATCAGCTTCCGCATCAATGGCACAGCCGTCGAGGCGCATGTCGTGCCGGACCTGACGCTCGCGGATTTCCTGCGCGGCGACCAGGGTCTCAAGGGCACACACATCGGCTGCGAGGAGGGCGTTTGCGGAAGCTGCACCGTGCTGGCGGACGGCGAGACGCTCCGCGCCTGCCTGACGCTCGCCGCACAGATGGACGGCGCCGACATCACCACCGTCGAAGGTTTCGATGACCCGGCGGGCGACAGGCTCCGCAAGGCGTTCGCGGAGAATTTCGCGGCCCAGTGCGGTTTCTGCACCGCCGGCATGATGGCGGTGGCGCGCGAATTCCTGGCGGATAGCACGGTCGCCGATCACCGCGACGAGGTGGAGATCCGTTCGCGCCTCAATGCGGTCGTGTGCCGCTGCACAGGCTATCAGGCGGTCGTGGCTGCCGTCCGCGCGGCGGCGGCCGAGCAATGAGCGCGGTCGGACAATCGGTGCGCCGTACGGCGCTCGGTCGTTTCGCTGCGGGCCGTGGGCGCTACGTGGGCGACATCGATCTGCCGGGCATGGCGACGGTCGCGTTCGCGCGCAGTCCCGTCGCTCATGCCGAACTCCTCGGTGTCGATGTGACGGCCGCGCGGGCCATGCCCGGCGTTCTCGCTGTCATCACGGGTGAGGATGTTGCGGGCTTTGCGCCGCAGCCGTCGCTGTGGAACCTGCCCGGCCAGAACCATTCAGGTCTGAAGGCGCTGGCGACCGACCGGCTGCGCTATGTCGGCCAGGCGTTTGCTGCCGTGGTCGCCGTCGATCGCCGCACAGCGGAGGCAGCGACACGCACGATCGTTCCCACGTACCGGGCGTTGCCCGTCGTCGCGGACATGGACGCCGCGCTCTGCAGCGATGCGCCGCGCCTTTACGATCACTGGCCGGATAATGTCGTCAGCCGGCCGTGCTGGCAGGCGGGCGACATCGCGGACGCATTCGACGGCGCCGCGCTCGTCGTCAGCGACCGCTTCACGACGCAGCGCGTCCATCCCTGCTCGCTCGAACCGCGCGGCGTCGTGGTGGAGCCCGGGCTCGACGGCGAGAGCATCACGGTCTGGCTGTCCACCCAGTCCATCCATCAGGTGCGCGCCGGCATCTCCGAATGTCTCGGCCTTCCCGAGCACCGCATCCGCGTTATCGCGCCGGACGTAGGCGGATCGTTCGGAATGAAGGCGTGCATCTATGGTGAGGAGGTGGTGCTCGCCTTCCTCGCGCAGTGCATCGGCCGCCCGCTACGCTGGATCGAGACCCGCGCCGAAGCCTTCGTCGCGTCAACGCACGGCCGCGACGAGCGCGTCGACCTTGCCGTTGCCTTCGATGCGGACGGCCGCATCCGGGGGCTCCGCTCCACGATCGTGCTCGACAAGGTCGCCGACCCCTACGCGACCTCGATGGGCACGGCCTGGATCACCGGCGCGGTGATGACTGGACCGTACAGGATCGATACGATCGACATCGAGGCGCTCGCCGTCGTCACCAACAAGACGCCGACCGGCGCCTACCGCGGCTTCGGGCAGCCTGAGGCGAACTTCGCGCTCGAACGCGCGCTCGACATGGCGGCGCCGCGCCTCGGTCTTGACCCTGCGGACCTTCGCCGCCGCAACCTCGTTGCGCCGTCCGAGATGCCGTATCCCACGCCGACCGGCATCGTTCTAGACAGCGGGCGTTACGCCGACCTCCTCGATGCGACGCTTGAAAGGTTCGGCTACGACGAGGCGCGGCAGGCCCAGCCGTCGTCACGGCATCGCACCGGCGTCGGCATCGCCTGCTACGCTGAAACCACCAACTTCGGTCCGTCGCCGCTTTGCAAGCTGATCGGTGTCGACAGCGGCGGTTTCGATGTCACGTCGATCCGCATGGAGCCGAGCGGCCACGTGCGGGTCTTCGTCGGCCAGACACCGATGGGGCAGGGCGTCGAAACGGCGTTGGCACAGGTTGCGGCTGATGAACTCGGGCTTCCAGTCGAAGACATTTCCATCGTCCACGGCGACACCGTCTCCTCAGCCTATACGGCCTATGCGAGCGGCGGCAGCCGCGGTGCTGGCGTCGCGGGCGGTTCGACGGCACTTGCCGCGCGGCGGCTGCAGGCGCGCATCCTGCGCTGGGGCGCGCACCTTCTTGATGCGCCGCAGGAAAATGTGCGGTTCGTACAAGGCGGTGTCGAAGTCACGGACATGCCGACGCGCCGCATCGGCGTCGCGGAGATCGCCGCTGCGGCATACAAGGCCTTTTCAACGCCCGAGGAACTCGAACCCGGCCTTGAAGACAGGGCGGCCTACGATCCGCCTTCGCTCGCCATCGCCTATGGTTGCGTCGTGGCGGAAGTCGCTGTCGACCTCGATACCGGCAAGGTGACCGTGGAACGCGTTATTTTCGGCCACGACTGCGGCGTCCAGATCAATCCGGCCATTGTCGAGGGGCAGGTGATCGGCGGGCTCGCACAGGCGCTCGGCGCGACGTTGTTCGAGGAAATGCGCTATGATGCGGAGGCCCGGCCACTCACGCTCTCCTTGCAGGATTACCTGTTGCCGCTCGCTTCGGACGTGCCGCATGTCGAACTCGTACACTTCGAGACACCGACACCTTTTTCTCCCATCGGCGCCAAGGGTGTCGGCGAAAGCGGGACGATCGCCGTGCCTGCCGCCATCGCAAATGCGGTTCAGAACGCGATAGGCCCGGCCATGCCGTTGTTGACCCTGCCGCTGACCGCCGAACGCGTATTGGCCGTGCTATAAATGCGAGAAACACATCCTGGGTCATCTATGACGCGGTGGCTGCTTACGGCAGGCGAAGGGGTGGACGACGGCGACGACGGTGGAGATTCGACGCGGAGAAGCTGTGAGGAGACAGCGATCTGGGCTTTGTGGACGGATTACGACGTGAAACCGGAACGGATTCCTCTGAGGGGATTTGTCTGATTCACGGGGAACCGATCGCTTTGCGTCCTGCGATAATACCCGGCTCATAGTCGATCGGACCGGGCAAGCGCTCATGATCAGGTGTGCAGGCTGTCATCAAAATCGTCTGGAGTGTCCGAGTACGATTTGATCGAGGCGTAGCCTTGAAAGCAGATCGGCAAGTTCACTGCCGTTGTTCGGAGGCGACACTTGTCGCCATGGGTGGTTTCACGATAACGCCACTCTCCAATGACAGCCTCTCCGCTTCTTTCGCCAGAAAGCGGTCAGTCCGCAATCGGCCCCCAAACTGACAGTGTCTGCAGAACCACTCAGTCGTATTGGTGCTCAGACACCGGGAGTTGTGAGGAAAGGTATGCCAACACGCCACGCAACCCGGAAACGCCGAGGCGGCGATAGGTCATGCACAGGTGATTGCGGACAGTCGTATCGCTGATCTTCAGATCGTCGGCGATCGTCGCGACGGTCTTGCCCAGCAGCCGCGCATGAAGAATCTGCTTCTGGCGTCGTCCCAGCGGCAGCACGGAAACGCGATCGAGCAGCGCCGGCGTGATACCCAGCTGCCAGCGCACCCGCTGACCCGTCTTGCGCCGTACGGCGGAGAGGTGGTGCGCGACGGTCGACGATGCAATGCCGAGATCGCGGGCGATGTCGTCGTTGCGCGCGCCGCGCGCAGCCTGCCGGGCGACGACGGTTTCGCGCGGGCTGAGGCGCGAGAAGGCGATCGCGTCGCGGACTGAGCCCTGCGCGGCATTTGAAGGCGCGCTGATGACCAGAAGCGTTCGTTGCCCCTGACGATACCGGCTGAGAACGACGACCAGCTCATGACCGTCGCTGCCCAGCCTGTGGTGCTGCCTGTCATCGCCCGCACCTGCGAGACTCTGGCGACAGAGCGCTGCAAGATCGGGCGCGAACACCGGCGGCTGGCGGGAACTGCGCCGGATGTCTGCGATGAGCTGTTGCAGCAGCGGCGATTGCTGCGGCCACCGGGCGACCGGATGAAGCTGATCGTCGAGGATCAACAGATCGCACTCGCGATAGTCCCTGCGCAACTGTTCGAGCAGCCACGCGCCCTGCGCCTCCCGCTCCCGGTAGCAGATGCGCTCTATGCCGCCCTTCAGGAACGGCAGCAGCGCGAGCGCCACCTGCTCGTCCCGTGCGTTGAAATGCCCGTCCCGATGCGAGCGGTGCATGACGATGGTGGCGAACAGATCATCGTCCGTGGGGATGGAGAGCGCGAGCGCATGCCGGATGTCCCGGGGCTTGTAGAGTGCGGTGTAATACGCATCCCGCGGTTCGCGCGCGATCGGCCAGATCGTGTCGGAATTCAGGATTCCGGTACGGCGGCGGCTCTGGCTGCGCATCAACGCCGTGCGCCCGGGATCCTGCCGGTTGAGCCGCTCCATGAGAAGCGGAAACTCCTGATCGAGGCCGACGCTGTGCAGGTTCCGCCAACGCCACTGCCGGGAGTGAGTGAGCGCGATGAACATCGATTTGCAAGCGAGCAGGCTGCCGAGCCGCGGCATCATCGTTTCGACCAGCGCATCGGTGCCGGTACATTCGAGAACGTCGGCGCCGATGCTCAGGATCTGCCGGTATTCGGCCGTTTGCAATGCTGTCACCACGCCATCCTCCCCGGGGCCGCCGCGCACGGTGGAAGGATAGCAGCGATTCCGGGGCCGCTCAAACTGATCAATTCTTGCCACGGAATTGATCTTATCTGGCTGCTTGTGGCGTGGTCCGGCGCGGTTCTACTCAATCCCCAACAACAAGATCCAGGATCGGGGGGGGGAGAGATACCATGAAGGATCACGCGCAGCGTTTTGTCGTGCGGCAGCACCGCGTTTCGTTGCTGGCACTTGCCGCAGGGCTTTCGGCACTGCTGGCGGAACCGGCCGAGGCCGCCGCGCCGGATGCGGAGAACGATGAACGGTACGGCATCGAGGAAATCACGGTCACGGCCCGCAAGCGCGAGGAGAAACTGCAGGATACGCCGGTTTCGATCGTTGCCCTCTCCGGCGAGGACCTCGCGCGGCGCCAGATCGTCAGCCTCGCGGATGTCGGCCAGCATGCGCCCAATGTCCAGTTCCATGCGAGCGGCGTCGGTGGTCGCAATTCCGGTCAGGCCTTCATTCGCGGCGTCGGCCAGTCCGACTATCTGCTGACCACCGATCCCGGCATCGGCGTCTATGTCGACGGCGTCTATCTCGCCCGTTCCATGGGCAGCATTTTCGATCTCGTGGATATCGAGCGCATCGAGGTGCTGCGCGGCCCGCAGGGCACGCTCTACGGCAAGAACACGATCGGCGGCGCGATCAACATCGTTTCAACGAAGCCCAGCCTCACCGAGGCATCGGGCATGGTGGAAGGGCGCGTCGGCCGGTTCAGCCGCCTCGACGTGAAAGCCAAGGCCGAAGTGCCGCTGATCGAGGACAGGCTGGCCGCGAAAGTGGCGCTGAGCACGCGCGATGCCGAGGGCTTCGGGACGCGCCTGCTGACCGGCGAGGAGCAGGGAAGCGAGAACAGCGCGGCGGTTCAGGCGTCGCTGCGCTGGAAGGCCCACGACGATGTCGAGGTGATGCTCTCCTTCGACAAGACGCGCGTGCGTGAGACCTTCTCGCAGGTGCATCTGGAAGAGATTTCGGACGCGCTGCTCGTCGGGCTCTACAACATGTTCGTCGCGCCCTACGACGCGCGCTACATCACCGGAAATCCCTATGAAAGCTATGCCACGGGCGGCAACCGGAACGACCTCGATGTCTGGGGCGTCAACGGCACGCTCGAATGGAGCTTCGGCGACACGACGCTGAAATCGATCACCGCCTATCGCCACCTGAAATCGCAGTTTGAGACCGATCCGGACGGTTCGTCGCTCACGATCGTCGATGAGCGGGACGACAACCGCCAGCGCCAGTTCACGCAGGAGCTGCAACTGTCGGGCACGTCCTTCGACGACCGTCTGAAATGGGTGGTGGGCGCCTATTATCTGCATGAGAACGCGCAAGGCACGATCGACGTCCAGATCTATCCCGAGCTTCTGCCGGTCATCGGTCTCGATATTTCGCGCCGGATCGAAGCGAAGCAGGTCACGCGCAGCGCATCGCTTTACGGACAGGCCAGCTACGCGCTCGCCGACGGTCTCAACGCCACGCTCGGCCTGCGCTACACGCACGAGAAGAAGCGTTACGACACCTCGCTCTATCTGCCGATTTCCGATGTCTATCTGATCGATCCGACACGCCGCTCGCAGGACTGGAATTCGGTATCGCCGCGCTTCGGCCTCGACTACCGGCTGAATCCCGAAGTGATGATCTATGCCTCGGCGGCGAGCGGCTTCAAGAGCGGTGGGTTCAACGGCCGCTCCTCCACCGCCAACGAGGTGCAACCCTATGCGCCGGAGAAGCTCTGGAGCTACGAACTCGGCCTCAAATCCGACTGGCTCGACAACCGGCTGCGCGTCAATCTCGCGGGGTTCTACAACGACTACCGCGATATCCAGTTCATGCTGAGCACCGCCGACGAAGACGGGGTGCAGGTCGTCGTCGTCCAGAACGCGGCGAAGGCGCGCGTGATGGGCGCCGAACTGGAGGTGACGGCGGCGCCCGCGCCGCGGTTGCTGCTGTCCGCCTCGGCCGGCCTCATCGATGCGGAGTTCACGGACGTCGCGGCGGGCGCCGCGATCACCACGGCGTCGCATTTCGCCTCCACCCCGAAGTTCTCCTCGTCGGTCTCCGCCGAATACGGCGTGCCGCTGGGAGACTGGGGCACGCTGACCCTGCGCGGCGACTACAGCTATCGCAGCCGTATTTATTACGAGGTCAACAACCTGCCGGCTGTGACGCAGAACGGCTATGGCCTGCTCAATCTGCAGGCGACGCTCGAACCCGGTGACGGGCGCTATGCGCTGACGCTTGCGATGACCAACGTCGCCGACAAGCGCTACAAATCGACCGCTGTCAGCACGCTCGACAGCCTCGGCTTCGCCAGCGCGCAATATGGCCGCCCGCGCGAGTGGTCGCTCACCGCCCGCGCGCGTTTCTAGGACGCGCGCATGGGCCGTGCAGCGACAGGTCTCCGGTACGGCATAGGCGGGGCTGCGGCGGGCGCATTGGCGATGGTGGCCGTGCTCGCCATTCCGCCGGTCGATCCGCCGGGCGCGGCGCCGATCCGTGCGCGCACGGCCGATGGACATCTCGTCGAGCGGTTCGAGATCCGGCCCGCCGACATCATCGCGCGCACCAGCGACGGCAGCCTCGGGGTCCAGGCCTTTCCGGAGGGAATCGCGCCCGTCGGCGGGCCGGCGGCCGGCAGTTCGGTGCTGACGGCGAAGCTGCGCAACGCGCGCGGCGTGGTGATCGGGATCGCCAGCCGCTACACGCTGACGACGGACCATCCCGATCGTTCCGACCGGCTGTGGACGCTCGTGATCACCCGGCGCGGAACGCTTGCCACCAACTGTCCGGCGGATGCAGCGACACCCTGCGGCACGGTGCTGGGGGGAACGGGCACGTTCGCGGCCTTCAGCGGGCGCCTTCAGGAAACCGCGCGCGGCGCCGGGTACGCGCTGACGTTGACAGGTGCGGGAGAGCAGTGATGGCCGGGCTGCAAAAGGCGCTGGCGGCGCTGGCGGGCATGACCGCGGGTACGGTGATGGTGCTCGCTGCCCTGTATGTCTTTCCGTTCCACCACACCGCGCGGACCCAGCATGCGCTCCCCGCTTTTGTGGCCCATGCGCCCGATCACGAGACATACCGGTTGCTGCTTTCCGACGATTTCGTGTCGGTGGCGACATCGCCGACGCCCGCGGTCTTCCCCAATCGCCCGGCCGGAACACCGCCGCTCATCGAGCCCAACGTCCGTATGGGCCTTGCGCTCATCACTCGCATCCGGGACGCCGACAACCGCGTCGTCGGCTTCGCCACCGAGCTTGAGGCGGCGCATGAGGACAGCAGTTTCCTGCGCGGCCGGTTGATGACGCACACCACGTGGACCGTGGTGCTGCCTGGCCGCGGCGTGCTGTTCCTCTACCAGACCGAGGACAACTGGACGCTCGTCACCCGCTATCTTCTGCCGGGCCTGCTGAAAGGGCGGCCCTGGCATGGGCGCTGGCTCCACCTCAACACGCTCGGGCCGTCGCCGCAGGGCTACGGCGAGGTCATCGCCGGAACGGGCGCCTTCGCCGGGCGCAAGGGGCGCTTCGTGGAGGTCGCCGAGCTGCGCGCCTTTCAGGCGGATACGGTGTTCGAAGGGGTCATGGACCTGCTGGTTGCGCGCAATCACACAGAGGTGAAATGATGATCAGTCGGCTTAAATCTTCGCTTCTCGTGGTTACGCTCCTTATGGGGGCCTCGCAGATCGCGCGCGCTGACCCGGCCGCGCCGCGGCCAGGCGAGACGGTTCTGTCGTTCTACGTGCGACTGCCGGATCACGGCGTCGCGCTGACGACGGGCGGGGCCGTGAAAATGCGGCGTGGGCCGGACGGTATCGCGGCGCTCGCAGAGCCGGCGCTCGACAATACGCTGGCGCTGCTCTGCAAGCTCGCGGACGCCGAGGGCAAGGTCGTCGGGTTCGCCTCGGAACTCGAGATATTTTCTGCCGATCCGTCCGCCACCGACACACGTTGGCCGACAGCCTGGACCCTCGCCATACCGGGCCGCGGCATGATCTACCTGCACCAGATCGAGCGCTCCGGCCGCCTCGTCACCGATATCATCGGGCCGACCATGGCAACCGGAAAGCCCTGGTCCGGAGACTGGACCGTCACGACCACAGTCGGCCCGCTGCCGGATGGCCGGGGCCGGATCGTCGGCGGAAGCGGCGAGTTCGCAGGCATCGCGGGCAGCTTCGTCGAGGTTGATCGGCTAACGAACTATTCCGTCGATGGCGTACTGACGGGAACGGTGGAACTCCGGTTGTTCGTCAGGAAGTGACATCATGTGACGGTATGTGGAAGTTAAGTATGCTTTACTCGTTCGTTTCCAGTGTCGGAATGAGCTGACTTTTCCTGCCCGGCTTGCCGACGATCCATTCGTCTGTTCGCTGCCCTGTGGATCGCCGCGCGCGCGATCCTATCTGCCGTCTGCTGATCGAGGAGGTTTGCGTGGCTTCGGCGCCGAGACCCGGACCTGCGACCTTTGCGCACTGACCACGATCTTGACTTCAGCAGGCAAGCGAAGGCACGCTGCGCGCATGGTCCGCCGACTCATCTCCCTGCTGTTCGCGGTCGCCCTGCTGGGCGTGACCGGGCAGGGCGTGGCTTATGCCGCGCGCGGGCCGGACCCGATGCAGTTGGCCCACATGACGATGCCGATGGCGGACTGCATGAAGATGATGGAGCAGGCCGCACCTGCCGATGCCGACACACCCGGCAAACATCGGGGCGGCACCCCGGCGGACTGCCTCGGCGACATGATCGCCTGCGCCGGCATCGCCGTTGCCGTTCCCGATGCCATTATACCTGCGCTCGTCGCCTACGACCATAGCACGGCACATCGCCCAGGGCTCGCGAGCCCGCTGCATGGCCGCTCGCTGGCGCCCGACATACAACCGCCTATCGCCTGATCTGAACTGTCGGCCGGGCCACTCGCGCCGCGCGCGCCGTGCCCGGTCCGCATCCATTCGGATCCGGAGATATTCCATGAAGATTTTTCGTTTCGCCGCGGCCGTGGCTGCCGCGCTCCCGTTCGCCGGTGTGGCCTCGCCTTCGTCCGCAGTCTCGGCCGGCTAGCGACGACCTGGCCGGTCTGGCGCCGAACGGCAGCCGGGCCTTGTGGTGCGGGTGGAGCGATGTGCTTGCTTCACCGGCATTGCCGGCAGCTGCCGCGTGAACACTAGAGCGGCCTGATCGTCCGATCAGGAGCATCCCATGCGACTCTTGCTTTTCGCGCCGCTGCTTGCGGCGCTTCCCGGCGCGGCAACAGCCGGGCCGCTGACCTTCGAGGCGGCGCTGTATCAGGCGCAGACCACGGCACCCTCGCTCAGGGCGCGGGCGCTCGGCGCCGATGCCGCGCGCTCGGCGCGCGGAGCGGCCGGTGCGCTGCCCGATCCGACGCTCGCGGTGGGTGTCGACGGCTTCCCGATCTCGGGACCGCTCGCATTCGAGCCCGGTCGCGACGATTTCACCATGACGCGGGTCGGCATCGCCCAGGAGTTCCCCAACCTCGCCAAGCGCCACGCGCAGCAGGCCCGCGCCGACACCGACATCGCCGCGGCGGAGGCCGACAGGGCGGTGGAAGCGCGCACCGTCGAGGTCGGCGCGGCGCTGGCGTGGATCAACCTCGCTTATGCAGAACGTCGGCTGGCGGCGCTCGATGACCTGCTTGCCCGGCTCGACCGTGTCGTCGGCGTGACCTCCGGCGCGGTCTCCTCGGGCAATGCGCGGCCGGCGCAGACACTCGCCGGCCGACAGGCGGTCGCCGCGCTGCAGGACCGGCGCGCCGCGCTGGTGTCGCAGGCGGCGCGGGCCAGGGCGGCGCTCACGCGCTGGACAAGCGAGCCCGATCCGGAGACCGCAGGTCCGCTGCCGGATTTCGCCGTCGACCCGGTGCTGCTGAAGGCCGGTCTCGACGCCCATCCCTCGATCCGGATGATCGATGCGCAGGGCGCGCAGGCCGATGCCGATGTGCGCGTGGCGGAGGCCGGGCGGCGGCCCGATTTCGGGGTGAACCTCGCCTATCAACGCCGCGACCCGCGGTTCGGCGATTATGTCTCGGCCGGCGTCACCATCAGCCTGCCGATTTTCACCCGGCGCCGCCAGGGCGCCGGGATCGGCGCGGCCCAGGCACAGGCCGGACGGGTGGCAGCCGAGCGCGAGGCCGCGCGACGCGCGCTCGCTGCCGATCTCGATGCCGACCTTGCCGATCATGTGATGCACCGCGACCAGTGGATGCGGGCACGCGATACGCTCCGGCCCCTGGCCGAGGAGCGCGTTCGGCTTGAGACGGCGAGCTACGCGGCCGGACGCGCCGGCCTCGTCGACATCGCCGACGCCTATGCCGCGCTCGCCGAGGCGACCCTCGCCACCCTTGAACGCGAGGCCGCGGTCGCCGCCGATGGCGCCCGGCTTTCGCTGACCTACCGGAGGACCGACCAATGACCGAAGTCAACGCCTCACGGACGCGCCTCGCGGCGGGCGGCGCCCTCATCGCACTGGTTGCCGGGGCGAGCGGCTACGGCATCTCCCATTTCGCCGGTCATCCGGCTGGTGCGCCGCCCGCCGCCCGGGAGGCCGACTCCGGCGGGCGCACACCGCTCTACTGGTATGATCCGATGGTCCCGGGCCAGCACTTCGACAAGCCGGGCAAATCGCCGTTCATGGATATGCAGCTCATCCCCAGATATGCCGACGAAGGCGACCGCGAGACGCCCGGCGTCCGGATTGATCCGGCGGCGTCGCAGAGCCTGGGGCTGCGCACCGTCGCAGTGCGGCGCGGTGCGCTGGAGCGCAATCTCACGGCGGCCGGGACGATCGACTTCAACCAGCGCGACGTCGCGGTCGTGCAGGCGCGCGCGGCGGGCTTCGTGCAGCACGTCTATGCGCGCGCGCCCGGCGACGTGATCGGTGCCGGGGCTCCGCTGGCCGACCTGCTCGTTCCCGACTGGGCGGGCGCCCAGGCCGAGTATCTTGCCGTTCGGCAGACCGGGAATGCAGCCCTTGCCCTTGCGGCGCGGCAGCGGCTGGCGCTGCTCGGGATGCCGGCCGGCACGATCGCCGCGGTCGAACGCAGCGGCCGTCCGCATGACGTCGTCACCGTGTCCGCACCCGCGGGCGGGGTCATCAGGACGCTCGGCGTGCGCGCGGGCATGGCCGTCGCGGCGGGGCAGACGCTCGCCGAGGTCAACGGCCTCGGCACGGTCTGGCTCAACGCCGCCGTTCCCGAAGCGGCTGCCGGACACTTGCGGCCGGGACAGCCGGCCGCCGCTACGCTCGCCGCCTATCCGGGCGAGACCTTCACCGGAAGGGTCGCGGCCATCCTGCCCGATGTGCAGGCCGACAGCCGGACGCTCACGGTCCGGATCGAGCTTGCCAATCGCGGCGGGCGGCTGCGGCCGGGCATGTTCGCCGCCGTCTCGTTCGGCGGCAGCGCGGACCCCGCGCTGCTGGTCCCGTCGGAGGCGCTGATCCGGACCGGCAAGCGCACGCTCGTCATGCTCGCGCGCGCCGACGGGCGCTACGAGCCGGCCGAGGTGCAGGCCGGCCGCGAAGCGGACGGCGACACCGAAATCCTCGCCGGCCTGTCCGAAGGCGAGAAGATCGTCGCTTCGGGCCAGTTCCTGATCGATTCCGAGGCGAGCCTGTCCGGCGTCCGCGCGCGTCCGGTCGCGGCGTCGGCCGCACTCCATGAGGCGACCGGCAGGATCGAGAAGCTCACCGCCGATGCGGTCACGCTCAGTCACGATCCGGTGCCCGCGATCGGCTGGCCGGCGATGACCATGACCTTCGCGCTGCCCGATCACGCAATCGCGCACGGATTGAAGGCCGGAGATCGCGTGCGCTTCGGCTTCGACCAGCCGCCCGCCGGGCCGACCGTGCGCCGCATGACGAAGGTGGCGGTCCAATGATCGCCCGCCTCATCCGCTGGTCGGTCAGGAACCGCGTCTTCGTCCTGCTCGCCACGCTGGCGCTGGCGGCGGTGGGGATATGGGCAGTGCGCTCGACCGCGATCGACGCGCTGCCGGACCTGTCCGACACCCAGGTCATCATCCGCACCTCCTATCCGGGGCAGGCGCCGCAGATCGTCGAGAACCAGGTCACCTATCCGCTCACCACGACCATGCTGTCGGTGCCGGGAGCGAAGACGGTCCGGGGCTACAGCCTCTTCGGCGACAGCTTCGTCTACGTGATCTTCGAGGACAGCACCGACCTCTATTGGGCGCGCAGCCGCGTGCTCGAATATCTCGATCAGGTGCAGGGCCGGCTGCCCTCGACCGCGCGCAGCGCGCTCGGGCCGGACGCGACCGGCGTCGGCTGGGTCTATGAATACGCCCTGGTCGATCACAGCGGCCGGCACGACCTGTCGCAGCTGCGGTCCTTGCAGGACTGGTTCCTGCGCTATGAGCTCAGGACCGTCCCCGGCGTCGCCGAGGTCGCCAGCATCGGCGGCATGGTCAAGCAATATCAGGTCCTGCTCGATCCGGTGAGACTCGCCACCTTCGGAATCACCCACGCCCAGGCCGTTCAAGCCAT
This sequence comes from Sphingosinicella microcystinivorans, assembly GCF_027941835.1. NCBI lineage: Bacteria > Pseudomonadati > Pseudomonadota > Alphaproteobacteria > Sphingomonadales > Sphingosinicellaceae > Sphingosinicella > Sphingosinicella microcystinivorans. The sequence goes on along the minus strand of NZ_CP116005.1, from coordinate 941,941 downwards.
ACAACAGGCCAACCAGGAGGCCGGCGGCTCTGTGCTGGAGATGGCGGAGGCCGAATACATGGTCCGCGCCTCGGGCTATCTGAAGACGCTCGACGATTTCCGCGCCGTCCCCCTCCGAACCGCCGCCGGCGGCGTGCCGGTCACGCTCGGCAATGTCGCCACGATCCAGATCGGGCCCGAGATGCGGCGCGGCATCGCCGAGCTTGACGGCGAGGGCGAGGTGGCGGGCGGCGTCGTCATCCTGCGCTCCGGCAAGAACGCGCGCGCGGTGATCGCGGCGGTCAAGCAGAGGCTTGCCGCGCTCGAGGCCGGCCTGCCGCCGGGCGTCGAGATCGTCCCCACCTACGACCGCTCGCAGCTGATAGATCGCGCGGTGGAGAACCTCACCCGCAAGCTGATCGAGGAATTCATCGTCGTCGCGCTCGTGTGCGCGCTGTTCCTCTGGCACGTCCGCTCGGCGCTGGTCGCGATCCTGACACTTCCCCTGGGGGTGCTGGCCGCCTTCATCGTCATGCAGTTCCAGGGGGTGAACGCCAACATCATGTCGCTGGGCGGGATCGCCATCGCGATCGGCGCGATGGTCGATGCGGCCATCGTCATGATCGAGAACGCGCACAAGAAGATCGAGTGCTGGGAGGAGCATCCCGGCGAGACGCTGGCGGGCGGAGCGCGCTGGTCGGTGATCACCGAAGCCGCCGCCGAGGTCGGCCCGGCCCTGTTCTTCAGCCTGCTGATCATCACGCTGTCGTTCGTGCCGGTGTTCGCGCTCGAAGGACAGGAAGGCCGGCTGTTCTCGCCGCTCGCCTTCACCAAGACCTATGCGATGGCCGGCGCCGCGATCCTGTCGGTGACGCTGGTGCCTGTCCTGATGGGCTGGCTGATCCGGGGGCGCATCCCGGCCGAGCGGGCCAACCCGGTCAATCGCTGGCTCACGATCCTCTATCGCCCGGCGCTCGACTGGACGCTCCGGCGTCCGAAGACGGTGCTGCTGATCGCGGCGCTGGTGTTCGCGACGACGGCCTGGCCGCTGACGCGGCTCGGCGGCGAGTTCATGCCGAACATGGACGAGGGCGATCTGCTCTACATGCCCTCGGCCCTGCCGGGCCTTTCGGCGGCGAAGGCGTCCGAATTGCTCCAGCAGACCGACCGGCTGATCAAGACCGTGCCCGAGGTGGCGACCGTGTTCGGCAAGGCCGGCCGCGCGGAGAGCGCGACCGACCCGGCGCCGATGGAGATGTTCGAGACCACCATTCAATTCAAGCCCCGCGACCAGTGGCGGCCGGGCATGACGCCGGAGAAGCTGATCGACGAACTGGACCGGACGGTGACGCTGCCCGGTCTTGCCAATGTCTGGGTGCCGCCGATCCGCAACCGGCTCGACATGCTGGCGACCGGCATCAAGAGCCCGATCGGCGTCAAGGTGTCGGGTGCGGATCTCGCCCGGCTCGACCGCATCGCCCACGATATCGAGACGGTTGCCAGGACCGTGCCGGGCGTCAGCTCGGCGCTCGCCGAGCGCCTGACCGGCGGACGCTATGTCGACGTCGACATTGATCGTGCGCTCGCCGCACGACACGGGCTCAACATCGCCGACGTGCAGGCGATCGTCTCGGGCGCGGTCGGCGGCGAGACGATCGGCGAGACGGTCGAGGGTCTCGCCCGCTATCCCATCAGCGTGCGCTACCCCCGTGAGCTGCGCGACAGTCTCGAAGGGTTGCGACAGCTCCCGGTCCTTACGCCCGCGGGCCAGCAGATCACGCTGGGTACGGTCGCGCGGATCGCGATCGCCGACGGGCCGCCGATGCTCAAGACCGAGAATGCCCGGCCCTCGACGTGGGTCTATATCGACGTGCGCGGGCGCGATCTGGCATCCGTGGTCGGCGACCTGCAGCAGGCCGTCGCGAGGCAGGTGAAGCTCTCGCCCGGCGTCAGCATCGCCTATTCGGGCCAGTTCGAATATCTCGAACGCGCCATCGCCAGGCTCAAGCTGGTCGTGCCGGCGACGCTGCTGATCATCTTCATGCTGCTCTATCTGATCTTCGGCCGGTTCGGCGATGCGGCGCTCATCATGGGCACGCTGCCGTTCGCGCTGACCGGCGGTATCTGGATACTCTATCTGCTCGGCTTCAACCAGTCGGTCGCGACCGGAGTCGGGTTCATCGCGCTGGCCGGCGTCTCGGCCGAGTTCGGCGTGGTGATGCTGATCTATCTGAAAAATGCCCTGGACGAGCGCGGGACCGATCCGGACGCTGCCGAGGTCGAAGCAGCGGTGCGCGAAGGTGCGCTGCTGCGCGTGCGGCCCAAGGCGATGACCGTGGCGGTGATCCTGGCCGGCCTGCTGCCGATCCTGTTCGGGCAGGGTGCCGGCTCCGAGGTGATGAGCCGGATCGCCGCCCCCATGATCGGCGGGATGCTCACCGCACCGCTGCTCTCGATGTTCGTCATCCCCGCCGCCTATCTGCTGCTTCGGCGATGACGTGCCTTTGACAAAGGGGCCTGATGAAGCGCTTGTGAAAGCCGTGCCAGTGCATCGGCAGGCCCGGCTCCGAAGAGGAAGTACCCTCCTGAAGGTATTGTCGACCCGATCCTGAATCGACGACGCTAGGCATATTCTCCCGGAAGAGTTGGATAGACGACGGGGAGATACATGTCGGGGTTGAAGGGGGAAGGCAGATGGGTAAGGCGCGTCTATACTTGGGTGTTGCAGCCGCGTCGCTGGTGCTGAGCGACCACGCAGCCGCGTTCGTTCAGGCCGAGGGCGCTGCTGTCCCGAGCACCAATCCCGAGGCCATCGAAGAGATCATCGTCACGGCCCAAAAGCGAAGCCAGTCCATTCAGGATGTCGGTATTTCAATATCCGCGTTTACCAACAAGGATATTGCCCGGATGGGATGGGCTAATACCGAGAATATCGCCGCCCAGACGCCCGGACTTGTCGCCACGTCCTTTTCGGGCGGCAGTTCCACCGGCCTCTTCTCCATTCGCGGGATTTCCCAGAACGACTTCGCCGACCACCAGGAGGCGCCGAGCGCGGTCTACGTCGACGGTGTCTATATGGCGCTTACCGGGTCGGCGACGTCGGAAATGTTCGATGTCGAGCGCGTCGAGGTTCTTCGCGGCCCCCAGGGGACCCTGTTCGGTCGAAATGCGACCGGAGGCCTGGTTCACATTACGAACAGGTCCCCGACGTACGAATTCGAAGGCTACACCGAAATCACGGTCGCCGAATACAACCAGTTGCGTTTCGAAGGGGGGCTTTCCGGGCCGCTTTCCGACAAGGTGCGCGCTCGTCTGTCCTTCGCTTCCAATAATTCTGACGGCTACTTCCGGCATTCCGGCGCCGGCTTCGCCGCGATCACGGGGCAGGTCTACGGGGGCTTTCCGGAAAAAGCCAAGGCAACCAAGGCCGACAAGTTCCGCGGCGCGGACAACCAGAATATCCGGGCGCAGGTCGACTGGGACGTTACCGGCGATCTGGTCGCAGGCTTCACTCTCAACTACGGTGTCGTGAACAACGTCGGCAATGCCTACGATACCGTGCCGACGCCCGAGGGAGTCATTGATTTCACGGCAACCGATTTCTTCGGCTCCCCCTTCGATCCCCGGATCAACTCCGAAGCGCCCAATATCCGCGGCTTTGTCGACAAGAAATCCGTCTCCTATACCGGAGATCTGAACTATACCGGAGACGGCTGGGGCCTCACGGGTATCGTCAACTATTCCGAGAACAGGAAGTCCTACCTGGAGGACGACGACGGCGGTCCTTACAATATCGCACTGTTCGGTACGGACCAGGATGCCAGCACCTTCAGCGCCGAGCTTCGCGCGAACGGCAAAACGGATCGGCTGACGTGGACGGCCGGTCTCTACTATCTGGAGATCGACGGCGACTACTTCGGCACCTTCCAGTTTCCGGGTGAAACGGGGGCACCCGATGTCGAGCCGGGAACGACGATTCCGGGGTATGGCTATGGCATTGATCTCGACTACGGATTGAGCACGAAGGCATTTGCCGCATTCGCGCAGGGCGAGTTCGATTTCACCGATCACCTGAAGTTGATACTCGGCCTGCGTTGGACCAACGACAGGAAGGATTTCAATATCCGGGCGACCTGCGTCGATATTCCCGTGGGTCTGTTTACCTGCGCGGACGTGATCCCGGCGGGCTCGCTGCTGGCGGAGACGAGCGATACGCAGCTTGATCTGAACGACAGTTTTTTCACGTGGAAAGCGCAAGTCGAATACAAGCCGATGCGCGATCTCATGTTCTATGTGGGCTACAACCGGGGTGTGAAGGCCGGCAGTTTCACTGCGCCGCTGGACGGCCTGCTTGCACCCTCTCAACTGACGTTCAAGCCGGAAACGCTCGATTCGTTCGAAGGTGGCATGAAGGCCGATTTCATGAACGGGCTCATGCGCCTGAACATGAGCGGCTTCTACTACGACTACAAGAATTACCAGGGGTTCGTGTTCAACGGCATATCGTCGATCGTGACGAACTTTCCGGCAACGATCTACGGTGGAGAGGTGGAACTGACGACGCGGCCGGTGACAGGCCTGCAAGCCCGGTTCGGGCTGTCCGCGATGTCGGCGCGCGTGAAGGACGTGGAAGTGGCGCCCGGCGTCTTTTCCAAGCAGAACATGATCCTGGCGCCCGATCTGGCGGCGAACTGGATGCTGCAGTACGAAGCGGATCTCGGCGACGGCGCTGTTTCATTGCAGTACGACGGTTCCTACACCGGGCGTCAATACTACAATACGATCAACGGGCCGCTGGTCAGCGGAAAGGGTTACGTGTTGATGAACGCCCGGGTCGGCTACCGATTCTCCGTCGGTGACACCGATACGGAAGTGTCCTTGTTCGTGAGGAATCTCGCGAACAAGAAGAACCTCACCTACGCATTCGATCTGTCGGCCTATTTCGGCAACACGATTCAGGTTTATGGACCGCCGCGCATCATCGGCGGGGCGGTGCGCGTGAATTTCTGAACGTCGGCGCAGGTTGCGGCTTTGCGGAAATCCGTTGACGCAAGTCGGTTCGGCGCCCGCTGCCGGTTTCCTGCGTCAGAAGGCGGCAATGCCGGTAATGGCTCGCCCCAGGATCAGTGCGTGCACATCGTGCGCGCCTTCGTATGTGTTTACCGTCTCAAGATTGATCGCGTGCCGCAGCACATGATACTCGCCCGAAATCCCGTTGCCGCCGTGCATGTCGCGTGCCGTGCGTGCAATATCGAGTGCATTGCCGACGTTCTCGCGCTTGATCATTGATATCATCTCGGGGGCGAAGCGGCCGTCGCCCATCAGGCGTCCGACACGCAGCGAGGCCTGCAACCCGAAGCTGATGGCGGTCGCCATGTCGGCGAGCTTTTTCTGATAGAGCTGGGTGGCGGCCAGCGGCCGGCCGAACTGCTTGCGATCAAGACCGTATTGCCGGGCCGCATGATAACAGAATTCGGCAGCGCCGAGCGCGCCCCAGCTGATGCCGTAACGGGCACGATTCAGGCAGCCGAACGGCCCTTTCAGGCCTTCGACATCGGGAAGCAATGCGTCCTCGCCGACTTCGACATCCTCCATGACCACCATGCCCGTGATCGACGCGCGAAGGGACAGCTTGCCTTCGATTTTCGGTGCGCTGAGGCCCTTCATACCCTTTTCGAGGACAAAGCCGCGGATCGCGCCGCCGTGGGCGTCCGATTTCGCCCAGATCACGAAGACGTCGGCGATCGGCGCGTTGGAGATCCATGTTTTCGAGCCGCTGATGCGATAGCCGCCGTCGATCTTCCGGGCACGGGTCCGCATACCGCCCGGGTCGGACCCTGCGTCGGGTTCGGTGAGGCCGAAGCAGCCGATCCATTCGCCGCTGGCGAGGCGACGGAGATAGGCTTCCTTCTGCGCTTCGGAGCCATAGGCGTGGATGGGGTACATCACGAGGCTCGACTGCACCGACATCATGGACCGGTAGCCCGAATCGACACGCTCGATCTCCCGGGCGATGAGGCCGTAGGTGACGTAGGACGCGTCGACACCGCCGTAGCGCTCGGGAAGGGTGCAGCCCAGCAAGCCCATCTCGCCCATCTCGCGGAATATGGACGGGTCCGTGTGCTCTCTCTCGAAAGCCTCGGCGGCGCGCGGCTGAAGCTTCTCCTGAGCGTAGGCGGCCGCCGTGTCCCGGATCATGCGTTCGTCGTCGGTAAGCTGTTCATCGAGGAAGAAAGCGTCTTCCCAGTCGAAGCGTACCGGTTTGCCCATGAGATGTTCCTTCCGCCTTGTCTGGCCGGGCATGTTCCGCGACCGGCGATGACAGGGGAGCACAGCGCAGGGTTTGACTTCCAATAGGATTTTCTGTCAATTTAATCCGATAATCAGATTAAAAGAACGTATGATAGACAGCAGGCAGCTCCGCTATTTCGCAGTGCTCGCGCAGCACATGCATTTCGGCCGCGCCGCCGAGGCGCTTTCGATCGCCCAGTCCGCGGTGAGCAGCCAGATCAAGAGGCTCGAGGAGGATCTGGGGGTCAGGCTGTTCAACCGCCGGAAGCGATCGGCCGTATCGCTGACCGACGCGGGCCGGATGTTCCTCGTCGAGGCTCAGGCCGCGCTCCGGCAGATCGAGCGGGCCGACCGGATCGGTCGGCTGGCGGGCCGCGGCGAGATCGGACAGGTCGAACTGGCCTACGTGGTCTCGGCCGCGATGAGCGGCGTGCTTTCGGAAATGCTCGGGACCTTCAGGAGAGCCCATCCTTCGGTCCTGATGCGTCTGACCACGATGGATACGCCCAGCCAGCTCCGGGCGATTTCCGATGGCCTCGTGGACGTGGGTCTGGTGCGTTCGCGCGCTGCCTATCCGGAGGGGATCGCCGCGCAGGTCGTGCACCACGACCAGCTTCTTCTCGCAATCAACGTGAACAGCCCGCTGCTTCATCATCCTGTCATCCGGGCCCGCGATCTGGCCTCGGAATGCTTCATCGTGCCCCAGTTCGCCGAAACCGAAGGGTTCACGGAAAATCTTGCGCGGCTGGGCAGGGCAGGCGGCTTCCATGTCCATGCGGCCCATTCGGTCGGAGACTTCATTACCGCGATCAGCATGGCCGCGGGCGATTACGGCGTCGCGCTGGTGCCCGGATCGTTCGAGCGGCTCGGGATAAGGGGCGTCACCTTCCGAAAGGTCGAAGACTATGCGGATTCCGTCTCCCTTTCGCTTGCCTGGCTGCGCACCGAAAGCTCTCCGAGCGTAAGGGCCTTTGTTGCCACCGCACGGGCGTGTCAGCCATGAGCCGGAGGCCTACCTCTCCGTGGGTATTGTCAAGGTATCTCCCGGTCGTTCAAGAATGATAGCCGGTATACGCGTGCCCCTGCGACGACGGTTGCGAGGCAGGCCCAACAATTCGGAGAGTTTATAAATGCTTGCGAACCCGGCATTCGATAAGAAGCTTCTCAGCGGCTCGCTGATCGACGGCCGGTGGCAGTCGGGTTCGGCGGGGACGTTCGCCGTCAGATCGCCGCATAGCGGAGACATATTGCACGAGGTGGGGCGCTCCGGCCCGGATGATGCCCGCCGCGCCGTGCAGGCCGCCAAGGCCGCCTTCCCGGCATGGTCTGCACTGTCGGTTGTCGAGCGCGCGCAGATCATGCGCAACATGCACAGGCTGTTCGTCGAGCGGGCGGAGACGATCGCCCGCATGGTGACCGCCGAAGTCGCCAAACCGATCCTGGCCGCGCGGGAAGAGACATTCGAATATTCATCGCCGTCCTGGGGGAAAGCGGCGGAAGAGATCCTGCGCTACCGCGGAATGCTGCTGCCTTCGACCCAGGAAAAGTCAAACAACAAGCGGCTGGTGCTAGGCCACCGCCCGTTGGGCGTGATCGGCGTCATTACACCGTACAACTTCCCGACCGATATCTCGTCGATCGCTCTCGCCCATGCTGCCGTCGCAGGCAACACGACCGTCTGGAAGCCGACCGAATATGCGCCCGTCGCCTGCGCCATGGTGGCCGAGATGTTCGCTGAGGCCGGTTTCCCCGACGGTGTGATGAACATGGTTCAGGGCTATGGCGACGTCGGTGCGGCGATCGTTGACGACAGCGATGTCAAAGGCATCTTCTTCACGGGTTCGACCGCGACCGGGGAGCGCATCGCGCGCGCGAACCCGCTGCGGCCGATGCTGCTCGAACTCGGCGGCGACGGTCCCCAGATTGTGCTGGAGGATGCGGATGTCGATGCCGCCGTCGAGGGTGCGGTCGTGGGCGCCTTCTATTATTCCGGCCAGGTCTGCACGTCGTCGGAGCGGCTTTTGATCCACGAGGCGGTCTACGACGAGTTCATGGAAAAATTCCGGAAAGCGACGGCCGCCCTCCGGATGGGGGATCCGTTCCTCGAGGATACGGACATCGGTCCCCTGTGCAACGAGGCCACACGCGAACGCGCCCGCGCGCACGTGGGAGATGCCCGTGCGAAAGGGGCTACCGTCGAGCAGTTCGGCGAGGAGCATGCGCTCTATTTCCCGCCGACGATCATCACGAATGCTTCGTCCGAGATGCTGGTTTGCAGGGAGGAGTCCTTTGCCCCGATCGCGACGGTTATCAAGGTCGCCTCGGCCGAGGAAGCGATCACGATCGCCAATCAATCCGAACTGGGGCTGGTCGCTTCGCTTTGGAGCAAGGATCTGGCGAAGGCGTGGCGGGTTGCCGAAGCGCTTCCGCACGGCACGGTCAATGTTAATGAGACCTCAAACTACTGGGACCAGCTCGCGCCTTTCGGTGGCGCGGGAAAAAGCGGTGTCGGCCGCGAGCTTTCTCAATGGTTTCTGGATTCCTTCACCGAAAAGAAGCTCATTTCCTTCGACCTTGGCGGTCCCCGCGCCGACCGCCGGGTGGCAGGGGGGTGGTGATCGTCCGGGGCGCGCTCGCAGCATCGAAACCGGTCGGTCTTCAGGGGAGCAGGCAATGACACGTTCCGGGGAACTGAAGGCGCGTCATGCCGCGGCCGTCACCAGGGGCGTGGGCACAAAGACCGTCTATGTGGAGCGGGCCCTCAATGCGGAACTCTGGGACGTCGACGGGCGCCGGTTCATTGATATGGCTGCCGGCATCGCCGTCAACAATACGGGGCACTGCCATCCGAAAGTCATGGCCGCCGTTGCCGAGCAGGCGAGCCGTTTCACCCATACGTGTTTCCATGTCGGGCCGTTCGAGGGCTATATCCGTCTTGCCGAGCGGCTCAACAGGATTGCGCCGCTGAATGGGCCCGCAAAGACGATGCTGGTTACGACCGGTGCGGAAGCGGTCGAGAATGCGGTCAAGATCGCGCGCGCGGCGACCGGCCGGCCCGCCGTCATAGCCTTTTCCGGGGCTTTTCACGGCCGGACACTGATGGGCATGGCGCTCACCGGCAAGGTTGTCCCTTACAAGAAGGGGTTCGGCCCGTTCCCTTCCGACATCTATCATGCCGTTTTCCCGAATGCCTATCTCGGCATTTCGGTCGAGGTGGCGCTTGCCGATGTCGAATCCCTGTTCGCCACAGATGTCGATCCAACGCGGGTGGCGGCCTTCATCATCGAGCCGGTGCAGGGCGAGGGTGGCTTTGTTCCGGCGCCCGATCCGTTCCTGCACGGCCTGCGCGATCTTGCCGACCGCCACGGCATCCTGCTCATCGTCGATGAGGTTCAGGCGGGTATGGCGCGAACCGGCAAGATGTTCGGGCTCGACCATTCGGGCGTGAAGGCCGATCTGGTGACGATGGCGAAGGGCCTCGCCGGAGGCCTGCCTCTGTCCGCGGTCGTCGGCCGCGCCGAGCTCATGGATGCCGCGCAGCCGGGCGGCCTCGGCGGGACTTACGCCGGCAATCCCCTAGCGGTTGCAGCGGCAAATGCAGTGCTCGACGTGATCGAGGAAGAGCGGCTTTGCGAAAGGGCCGCGAATATCGGCGAGAAGATCACCCGCCGCCTGCGTGCGCTTGCCGCGAGGCAGGGGATGGAGCCGATCGGCGATATTCGCGGCCCGGGTGCAATGGTCGCATTCGAACTCGTATCGGATCGTGAGACCCGGGCGGCCGATGCAGCGCTTACGGCTGCGTTGGTCGCGGAGGCCGAACGGCGGGGTCTGATCCTGTTGTCCTGCGGCATGAGGTTCAACGTAATTCGGCTGCTTCCGCCGCTGACGATTCCGGATGCAGTGCTCGACGAAGCGCTCGACATTATCGAGGCATCGCTGGGGACGGTGATCCTGAAAGCTGCCTGAGCGGGTTCCGGCCCTTCGTGAAACCCGGCTGTTTGCGGCACGCGTGGGACGGCGCTCCCACGCTTTCGATCCCGGCCGATCTCGTCGCAGATCGAATGGCATCTACTCACGTTGGGGTATCCCATCGCCGTTCTGAGATGGAATAGGTTTCAGGGCAGGACACCAGAATCATGTAGCATTTTTCGGGATATTCTATGGCTTCAGAACTCCCCGGGCAGGCCGACGTCGTTGTCATCGGCGGCGGCATTGCCGGTTGCTCGATCGCGTATCATCTCACGAAGATCGGGATATCCGACGTGGTGCTGTGCGAACGCAGGCAGTTGACTTGCGGCACGACCTGGCACGCGGCGGGTCTGGTGACGCAGTTGCGCGCAAATCGGCGCATGACGGAACTTGCCTATTACACCGGTCAGCTGTTCGGCCAGCTCGAGGAGGAGACCGGTCTTGCGACGGGTTTCGTTCAGAACGGCTCGCTCCGCGTGGCGAAGACCGAGGCACGCTACGAAGAGCTGGCGCGCGGCGCTTCCATGGGTCGCAATTTCGGCCTACCCGTGGAAGCCCTCAGTACCGGCGAGATCAAGGAGCGTTGGGGTCCGATCAATACCGACGGCTTGGTCGGCGGCTTCTGGTTCCCGCAGGACGGTCAGGTGAACCCGACTGATGTGACCATGGCCTATGTCAAGGGTGCCCGCATGGGCGGCGCGAGGATATTCGAGAACACGCCCGTGACGAATATCCTCGTCGAAAACGGCCGGGTGATCGGTGTCATGACCGACAGGGGAGAAATCCGCGCGCGCAAGGTCGTGATAACCGGAGGCATGTGGTCGCGCGATCTCGCTGCCGGGGTTGGCGTCAGCCTTCCGCTGCACGCCGCCGAACACTTCTACATCGTGACCGAGCATATCCCGGACCTGCCCAAGCGCTTGCCGGTGCTCTTCGTCTCCGACGAACATGCCTATTACAAGGAAGATGCAGGCAAGATCCTGCTGGGCTGCTTCGAGCCCAAGGCCAAGCCGTGGGGACACGGCGGCATCAACCCCGACTTTTGCTTCGACACGCTGCCCGAGGATTTCGAGCATTTCGAGCCCATTCTGGAGATGGCCGTCAATCGTGTGCCGCTGCTCGCCGATGCCGGCATAAAACTGTTCTTCAATGGTCCGGAGAGTTTCACGCCGGATGATCGCTATCTTCTGGGCGAAACGCCCGAGGTGAAGGGATTGTTCACGGCGTGCGGCTTCAACTCCGTCGGTATCCTGTCATCCGGAGGGGTCGGCAAGGTTCTAGCCGACTGGATCCGCGATGACCTGCCTCCCGTCGAATTGACCGATGTCGATGTTCGCCGCATGATGGTGTTCCAGACGAACAGGAAATATCTCTACGATCGGACCACGGAGACGCTCGGCCTTCTGATGGACATGCATTGGCCCGGCCGGCAGTTCGAGACGGCGCGCGACATCCGCAGGAGCCCTTTCCATGACCGTCTTCTCGCCAAGGGGGCGTGGATGACCGAGGCGGCGGGTTATGAGCGTCCCGGTTTCTTCGGCGAGCCCGGCGTTCCCCATGATATCCGCTATTCCTACGGTCGACCGAGCTGGTTCGGGAATTCCCGCCGGGAATGTATCAATACGGCGGAAAACGTCACGTTGTTCGATCACAGTTGCTTCGTCAAATATCTGTTCGAAGGGCGGGATGCGCTGCGCGTGCTGAACCGCGTCTGCGCCAATGACGTTGACGTGCCGATCGGCAAACTCGTTTACACGCAGTGGCTCAATGAGCGCGGCGGCATAGAGGCCGATCTTACCGTCACACGGTTGTCCGAAACCTCTTTCCTGATCGTGACGATCGCAATCTCCCAGCGCCGCGACATGGCCTGGCTGCGCCGTCATATTCCGGACGATGCCCATGCCTTCGTGACGGATATCACGTCCGGCATGTCGATGCTGGCGCTCATGGGGCCGAAGTCCCGTGCGTTGCTGCAGGCCGTTTCCCCGGCCGACTTTTCGAACGAGGCATTTTCCTTCGGCACCAGCCGGGAAATCGATCTCGGCTATGCCCGGGTCCGTGCCAGCCGTGTCACCTTCGTGGGCGAGCTCGGCTGGGAAATCTACGTGCCCGCCGAGTTCGCGACCCATGTGTTCGACCAGCTCGTCGCGGCCGGAGGGCCGTTCGGTCTTGGGCACGGCGGCTATTTCGCCATCAATTCGCTCCGCATGGAAAAAGGCTATCGCCACTGGAGTCACGATATCGGCGAGGAAGACACGCCGCTCGAAGGCGGCGTCGGCTTCGCCGTCGCGTTCGACAAGCCGGGCGGTTTCATCGGGCGCGATGCGCTGCTGCGCCAGAAGGCACAAGGCAAGCTCCGCCGCCGGCTCGTTCAGTTCAAGCTGAAGGACCCGGCCGCGCCGTTCATCTATCATAACGAGCCCGTGTGGGCCGGCGACAGGATCGTCGGCTCCGTCACTTCGGGCGCCTACGGTTTCCGTGTGGGAGCGTCCCTCGGCATGGGCTACGTGGAATGCCCCGAAGGCGTGGATCAGGCCTATCTTGATGCCCGTGACCTGGAGGTCGAGATCGCCTGGAAGCGCTATCCGGTCGAGGCGCAGTTCAAGCCCTGGTACGATCCGGCTGGCCTGCGCATCAGGGCGTAGTCATGTTCCCGCCGTATGCCCTCTTTCGGGAAGAGCTCCGCCTGCAGTGCTGTCGCACACATGGTTTCCACCGCGCCACCTTCAGCATCTGAAGGTGCCGCAAAGGGGTTTTGATGACGAGCTATATTCTGACTGTATCCTGCAGGTCGCGACGCGGTATCGTCGCTGCCATTGCCGGCTGCCTTGCCCGGCTTGGCTGTGCGATCACCGATTCCGTTCAGTATGACGATATAGAGACCGAAACCTTCTTCATGCGGATCAGCTTCGTGTCCGAGGAAGGTGTGGAACTGCCGGCCATCATCCGCGAGTTTGGGCAGGTCGAGAACGAGTTTGGAATGGATGCGCACTTCCATGATGCGAGCGAGCGGATGAAGGTGCTGATCATGGTGTCCCGTTTCGGACATTGCCTGAATGACCTGCTGTACCGCTGGAAAATCGGGGCTCTGCCGGTGGATATTGTCGGCGTCGTATCCAATCATCTGGATTTTCAGAAGCTCGTGGTGAACCACGACATCCCGTTCCACCATATTCCGGTGACCGGAGAGACGAAGGACGAAGCCGAGGCGCTGCTGCTTGAGATTGTCCGCCGGTCAGGGGCGGAACTCGTCGTGCTTGCCCGATACATGCAGGTTCTGTCGGACGCGTTCTGTCGGAAGATGGCCGGTCGCATCATCAACATCCACCATTCGTTCCTGCCGAGCTTCAAAGGCGCACACCCCTATCGCCAGGCACATAGCAGGGGCGTCAAGCTGATCGGCGCGACCGCGCATTTCGTGACTGCGGATCTGGATGAAGGGCCGATCATCGAGCAGGATACGATCAGGATCACCCACGCGCAGACCGAAGCCGACTACGTCTCGATCGGTCGGGACGTTGAAAGCCAGACGCTGGCGCGCGCATTGCATGCGTATATTCATCGCCGCGTTTTCCTCAACGGCAGCCGCACCATTGTCTTTCCCCCGAGCCCCGGAAGCTATGCGTCCAATCGCGTCGGCTGATCCATAAGGGCCTAGCTGCTTCTGCCTTGCCGCTGCGCGGGCAGGTGCCTATGTTTCCCTAGGAAACCGGTAATGAGGCCACGATGGTCTCCGCGTCGGGCCGTGGGAGGCGGCAGGGGGTGCAGCAAGGAATGGCGATTGTGCAGGCGCGGCCGTGTGCCCGCGGGGGCGTTCGATGTCTGCCGCAGAGAGGTGCGGCGCCCTTCGTTACCCGAAGGGTATGGCCTTGAGCCCGGCCCGCAAGGTTTTCTCGAGAGAGCTTCTTGGAACGCGCGAGTGGTATGACGAACTCACCCATATCTTTTCTGCACAGGCCAAGGCAGGCGTGGCTCTCGCCTTCATTGATGCCCTTTACGAAAATCTCAAGATAGATAGCGCGCTCGTCCTCCATTTTCCGAAGGATGAAGGCCCTCGCCTCATTTTCAGCAAGATAGACAGCAAGCGGCGATCCAACAGCCTTGATGACTATTTCGGCGGGAACTATGTTCTTGATCCCTTTTACCTCAGGCTGAACGACTGTCGTGACAGGTATGTTTTGTCGCTTCGGGAAGTGATCGAGGAAAATTTCAGCCAGAGCGAGTATTACAGGGTCCACTACAAGGCTGCGGGGCTGATCGACGAGCTTTGTTTTTCCTGTGACGACAGGCAAAGCGGCCATGTTCTGTTGTCGCTGAGTCGTGCCCAGGGGCATCAGCCCTTTGCGGCTGCCGAGATTGCCGCAGTACGGATCATCGCCCCGCTGTTGCTCAATGTTCTCGGTTCATCCTGGCAGGATCTGCGTGCGCATCTGACCTCGGACACGGAAATCGTAAAGATCACATCCGAATTGCATCGTCATCTCGAAAACGCCCGCCTCAATTTCGGGCGATCTTTGCTTACGCGGCGGGAATTCGGCGTGATTCAACTCATCATGCTCGGCAATTCCGTCGAGCTAATCTCGAAGAAAATGAATATTTCGGTCGAAACGGTAAAGGTTCACCGCAAGCACATTTATCAGAAACTGAATATCAAGTCGCAGGCAGAGGTTTTCTCGCTTTTCCTCGATGTCGTTTCCTCGACGTTTTACGAGCCCAACTGTGATCCGCTGGACCAGTATATGCGCAGGCGATGAGCCGTCGCGCCCGTGACGATGGCGCTGCTACCATGTCAGGGGTATGGGGAACGCAGTCACGGGACTGATACATTCCGCGAACAGGGCGGCGCTGCCTTATTGGCACGCACGGATGCGGACGAGCCCGGTTCGGGGGGAAGGGAGTGCCGATGATTGATGCGTTCCGGGGCGATACGAGGGCACGTAGCCGTACGATCCTTCCCGACGACTGGGGATTGACGTTTGCCTGCTTTGCCTTCTCGCAGGCGATCGGGCTTATCACGTACTGGACGCTTCCCCTGTTCGCGGGAGCGCTGATGACGGGCCTCGATCTCAGCGCGACCGAGGTGGGCCTTGTCGGAACAATCGAGTTCTCAGGTCTTTTCCTGAGCTCGCTGATGCTGGCCCCCCATATAGACAGGGGTTTCCGTCGAAAAGCGGCGGTGCTGAGCGTCGTGATCGTGATTTCGGTGAACGCGGCCTGCGGCCTTCTGCCTCTCGAAATGACAAGCCTTACGGTGCTGCGCTTCATCGCCGGGCTCGGAAGCGGGATTGCGCTGACGATCGGCAATGCGTCGATCGCCAACGGCCGGGATCCGGAGAAGCTTTCCGGCCATGTCATGCTGCTCCTCGTCATGTTTATGGTCCTGCTCATGCCGGCGATCGCTTACGTGAGCGAAAACTATGGCTATCGCGGAGTCTTCCTCGGTTTGGCAGGCGCCGTGCTCCTTGCATCGACAACCATACCCTTCGTTCCGCAAAGGCCCGATGCGGCCCTGACCGTGGAAGCGGAGCAGTCGGGGAGCAGGAAAGGCCCCCTGTGGAGCCTTGCCGGCGTGATGCTGATGCTCGTGGCCTTGCTGTTCGGGCTGCGGGATACGCTCCCCTGGCTTGTTACGGAGCAGATCGGAACCGAGGCCGGGATGAGTGTTCAGCAAATCGGGGGACTTCTGTCGGTGATGTATGCCGTCAGCGCCCTCGGGCCCGTGCTTCAGATATTCCTTGCCCGAAGGATGTCTGCACGGCGACTTCTGGCTCTATCAATCGCGGTCGCAGGCGGATTCCTGTGGATGTTTACCCTGGCCGACGGCAACGTCGCCCGTTTCAGCGTAGGTATCGTCCTCTGGGCGACGATCTACTTTATGGCCTATGCCCAACTCTATGCATTTGCTGCTCTCGTCGATCGCACGGGAAGACTGGCGTCGGCGCTTGGCGGAGCCTTTATCGCCGGCGTTACGATCGCGCCTTTTATCGGCGGATATGTGCTCGACCTGGGCGGGTACGGCGTAATGGGCGGTGTGGAAATAGCGCTTACGCTTCTGATGGTGCTTTTCACCTATGTGTCGGCTTCAGGCCGCGCAGGAATCGAAAAGAGCAGGGCCCTGACAACCTAGGATATGGCGAGCCGATCTGGGATGGCCCGGGTGTGGACTAGGGCTGGCAGTCACCTTCGATTTCAGTGATAATTTTCCAGGTGCTTTCCGATCGAAGCGCCACATAGGTCCAGCCCGGAAGCGCGCAGCCGGTAACGGAATTGCCGTTCCCGTCGGTCATCTGCCAACGTGCCGCCAACAATGCCGTGCCCGGACCGAGCGGAGAGGCTTCGACCGATACCAGTCTGGTATTCCTCCAGCCGGCCCTGGTCCAGGGAACGACATAATGTTCATTGAGCGCAGCTTCAAATTCCGCGCGGCTGAGAATGCGGGCTGTCCGGCCCCGGATGAACTGCACCTGCTCGGGGTAGTGGCCGTAGAAGTCCGCACTACCGCTCACAAAGTCGGCAGCGTAGGTTTTTTTATACCAGTTCCGGGCATCCCGAGCGAGTGAACCGGATTCCCCAGTCTCCTCTGCGGCAACCGTGCCTGCAAGACAGGCCAATCCGATTGCAGCCGCAAGTATGGCTTTCGAATATTTCATGATTTCCGGGTCAGGGCCCTCAGGTAACAGATGGCGGCGGCACGGGCCTCCGGATTCTTGATCCCGCCAAACGCCATCCGCGTCCCGCTGACATATTGCTGGGGGCTTTCCAGGAAGGCGTCCAGCGTCGCGTCATCCCAATGTACGCCCTTTTCCTTGAGGGCGGGCGAGTAGGCGAAATTTGCGGCAGAGCCAGCGGCCTTGCCGTAAATGCCCCACAGATTGGGGCCCGTCGTGTTGGGCTGATTTTCCTGCGTGGTGTGGCAAACCTTGCATTGCACCATCATCTTTTCGGCAAGCTGGCGGTCGCACGACGCATCCAGTGTGACCTGTTGCGGTGCCGGCACCGCGACTGTTTCCCGGCTGGCGCCAGCGTCATCCGAAGGCGACGAGGGTTGGCCGCAACCGGCGAGCGAAGCAAGGCCGATGCCGGCGAGAAAAGCCAGGCCCGGGCGTTTGGTCAGGTCCATCGGGTCTCTCCGTCAGGCCTTCACCAATTCCTTGGCGATCAGTTGCCCGGTGCTGACACCCATCTCGATGCCGCCGTCCATCCAGCCGCGCCACATCGTCGCAATGTCGGCGCTCGCGAAGTGGATATTCCCTTCGGGCTTCTGCAGTTCGGGAATGAGGGCGAACTGATGCGGTCGCAGCGTGCACCATGTTCCCTTGGAGAAGGGGTCGAAGGACCATTGATACCCGAAGGTCGCTTCCAGCTCGAGATCCGGGATGAAGGTCCGCAGCATCTCCTGCACGGTGTCAAGATTGTTGACGTCGAAGCTGCCGTCGAGGCCATAAGACAGCAGCGTCGTACCCTCGGGGCCGCTGCTCTCAGTATAGCCGTACTGCAGCGGTCCGAAGCTGTCATCGGCAGTCAGGAAGATGTTGCCGAGATTTGTCTTCGTCTTGACGTGGAGCTTGTTGCCGTTGCCGACATGACGCTCCTTCGAGGTCCTGAGCTTGACCGCGGACAGCGCGGGTTCGAACTCGAAGTCGGTCCAGGTGTTGAGCGGGGCGGCGATGATGACCTTGCGGGCGGTCAGCGTCTGGCCGTTCTCGGCCGTGACTTGCACGCCGTCGCTCTTCTGCTCGATGCGTTTGACCGGCATACTGGTGCGGACCTCGGTATTCCCGTCGTTGATCATCGCTTCGATCAGGGAAATCGTGCCGTCCTTGAGCTTGTAACGCGAGCAGGCATTGTTGAAGTCGATCGAGTTGCTGCCGAGGTTCGCCCACCAGCGCAACATTTCCAGGAAGCCTCCCTCCTTGCAGGCCGCATGCGACATGATCGACCAGATCGCGTTGACGTTGATGCGAACGTCTTCTTCGAGGTTGAGTTGGTCGATGCGGTCCTGAATCGTCAGATTCTGATATTGCTTCCACGTATCGGAGAAGAACGTGTCGTAGGGACGCGGGAACACGTCGCGCGACATGCCGCAATAGTCGGTCAACGCCTTGTCGACCTTCGGCCACAACGTGGCGATATCCGCTTCGACGGGCTTGCCGTTCTTCAAATATATCCAGCGGTCCGGAGCGACCGCCGCCGGCGTATCCACGATGTCCAGCTGGTAGCGATTGACCTCGGCCCAGATATGGGGCTGGAGCCAATAGAGATAATTGGCGCCGAGTTCGACCTTGTGATCGCCGAATGGCGCAAAGTAGGTGCGCCCGCCCAGCCGGTTGCGGGCTTCAAGAAGGACAGTCCTGAGGCCGGCCTTGGCGGTCTCGCGCGCCGCGCTCACGCCCGCCATGCCGCCGCCTATGACGATCACGTCGTAGTCGGGGCCGCCGCCGACATTGCCGAGCGAGCAACCTGTGATCGTCGAGGCCGCGACAGTCGTCGCTGTGGCCTTGACCAGAAAAGTCCGCCGAGAGACGGTATCTTTCTCGCCAGCACCGCGTGTAACCAAATCCGTCTTTTCCCCAAGCATTTCGCTTCCCCAAACCCGAGTTCCCGGCGTCAGTGATCTTGAAAGGATCGCCCGTCGACCGCGATCAAAGACCTGCCGTCATCATAAGTACGAATAGTGCGGGGTTCTGCAACGGGGGCACAATACCCCTTGCATGGTATGGGTTCGCCCCGTCTGCCGAGGATCGCGGACAGGTCGCTCAGCGCGAGCGCGAGGCCGCATTATTGTGGCGTACTTCCGCTATCACTTGAAAGGATATGGCATCGGCCCGCTTCTGTTGAGGTCGGAAGCCAGAGGCCGTCCGATCGGCGGGAAGGCCCGCTGCGGGCAGGACGGGCGTTCGCAGACCTTGCATCCGGCGCCGATCGGCGTTGCCGAGGCGGGGTCCGTCAGATCGAGCCCTTTCGAATAGACGAGCCGCCCGGCGTGGCGGATATCGCAGCCGAGGCCGATGGCGAACGTCTTGCCCGGCGCGCCGTAGCCTGCGCCGCCGCGTCCTACGGTGCGTGCGATCCAGAGGTAGGTGCGGCCATCGGGCATCTGCGCGATCTGGGTGAGGATGCGGCCGGGCTGCGCGAAGGCTTCGTAGACGTTCCACAACGGGCAGGAACCGCCGACGCGCGAGAAGTGGAAACCGGTGGCGGACTGGCGCTTGGAGATGTTGCCAGCACGGTCGACTCGGATGAGGAAGAACGGCACGCCGCGCGCTTCGGGACGCTGGAGGGTGGAGAGGCGGTGGCAGACGGTTTCGAAGCCGACGCCGAAGTGGCGGCTGAGCCGCTCGATATCGTAGCACGCGTCCTCGGCGGTGCGAAGGAAGGCGGCGTAGGGGAGGAGGAGCGCGCCGGCGAAATAGTTGGCGAGCCCGATGCGGCAGAGGCTTCGCGTTTCCTCGGTGCCGAGCGCGGGGTCGGACGCAAGCGTGTCGATCGCTTCGCCGAGTTCGAGGAAGGCGAGTTGCGTGGCCATCTGGAAAGCCTGCTGACCTTGCCGCAGATGCGCGGCGAGATGGAGCGTTCCGGTGCGGGAATCGAAGCGCCGCTGCCATGCGTCGGTGTCGTCCTGAACGACGCGGACGCTGTGCCGCTGCTCCAGCCGGCGCACGAGGCCGGCATGGACTGTGTGCGGCGCGAGCCCGGCATCGGCGTAAATACGCTCGGCGGCCGTATCCAGCTCGGGAACATGGTTGCGGCGGGCATAGAAGAAGTCCCGGACCTGCTCGAACGGCATCCGCGCGGGCGCTTCTCCGGTCCAGTCGTCGCCCAGCCGCGCCGCCATCGCCTCGGCCCGGTCCAGAACCTCGCGGTGCTGGCGGTGCAGCGAAACGATTGCCCGCGCGACTGCGGGCATACCCTGTGCAAGCTCCCGAAGCTCGGCGTTCGCGGTGCCGCCGGCGGCAGGATTCTCGCGCAGGGCCTCGCGAAGATCGGTGATGAGCCGTCCCTCCTCGTCCTCCGAGAAGAGTTGTACGTCGATCCCGAACGCCGCGTTGAGACGCAGGAGCACGGGCACGGTCAGCGGCCGCTGGTTCTGCTCGATCTGGCTGAGATAGCTCGTCGAAATCCCGAGCGACCCGGCGAGCGCGGCCTGCGTGATGCCGCGTTCCTCGCGCAGCCGTCGCAGCCGGACGCCCATGTAGGCCTTGCTCATCGCCTGTATTCGCAAAGTTCGCAAATTCGCAGCATGGTCTTCGCAAAATTCCCCAAATTCAGCTGTTCATAGACTCGCCAAATAGCAAATAATGTGAAATCCATGATGCTGGCAAGCCGCGACACGACTCTCCTGATGCGCATGGCTGAAGTCGCGAGCGGAACGCTCGGGCTGGTGCCGCCGCCCGCGCTGGTGCGCTGCGATGCAATCGAGATCAGGACGAGCGAAGGCGGCGAAGCCATCGAGATCGAGGCGCGGCCCGTGCGGGACGATGGCCGGTACGTCACCGTCGCCGTTTTCGCGGGCACGCGCGGCAACGGCGGCGAGCGCATGGCGGCACAGGGCCGCTTCACCTTTTCCAGACCCACTGAGCAGAAAGACTGACATGAAGCTGCACGACGTCCGCACCTGTAAATCCGCCGAACCGCTGGCGCGCGAGGACCATCTCGCGTGGAAGCTGGCGGCGGTGGCCACCGATCCGGTGGCGGTCGAGCCCGAGGTGATCGAGATGATCGGCAACCGCATCATCGACAACGCCGCCGTCGCCGCGGCCTCGGTGGCGCGCGGACCCATCCGCTCGGCACGGGCGCAGGCGCTCGGGCACAGGTCCGACAGGGGGGCGTCCGTGTTCGGGCTTGCCGCGGACGTGAAGGTCAGCCCCGAGTGGGCGGCATGGGCGAACGGCGTCGCGGTGCGCGAGCTGGATTTCCACGACACGTTCCTCGCCGCCGACTACAGCCACCCCGGCGACAACATCCCGCCGGTCCTCGCCGTCGCGCAGGCGAAGAGGCTGGACGGCGCAGCGCTCGTGCGCGGCATCGCTGCCGGTTATGAAATCCAGGTCGATCTGGTGAAGGGCATCTGCCTTCACGAGCACAAGATCGACCACATCGCGCATCTGGGGCCGAGCGCGGCGGGCGGCATCGGCGCGCTGCTCGGGCTTTCGACCGAAGTGACGTATCAGGCGATCCAGCAGGCGCTGCACGTGACGACGACGACGCGCCAGTCGCGCAAGGGCGAGATCTCGACGTGGAAGGCCTATGCCCCGGCGTTCGCGGGCAAGATGGCGATCGAGGCGGTGGACCGCGCGATGCGCGGCGAGGGTGCGCCGTCGCCGGCTTACGAAGGCGAGGACGGGTTCATCGCGTGGCTGCTGTCCGGCTCCGGCCACGTCTATCAGGTGCCGCTGCCCGAGGCGGGCGAGCCGAAGCGCGCGATCCTCGACACCTACACCAAGGAGTATTCGGCCGAGTACCAGAGCCAGGCGCTGATCGACCTTGCGAAACGCATGGGACCGAAGGTGGGGGATTTCGGCGCAGTCGAGAGCATCCTCATCAAGACCAGCCATCACACGCACTACGTGATCGGCACCGGTGCGAACGATCCGCAGAAGATGGACCCGAAGGCGAGCCGCGAAACGCTCGACCACTCGATCATGTACATCTTCGCGGTCGCGCTTCAGGACGGCGGCTGGCACCACGTGAAAAGCTATGCGCCCGAACGCGCGCAGCGGCCGGATACGGTGGAGCTTTGGCACAAGATCTCCACCGAGGAAGACCCGGCATGGACCGCGCGCTATCACGCAAGGGGCAGCGACAAGGCGTTCGGCGGCAAGGTCGTCATCAGGATGAAGGACGGCCGCTCCATCGTCGACGAGCTCGCCCTCGCCGACGCGCATCCCGCGGGCGCCCGGCCCTTCGCCCGGCCCCAGTATATCGAGAAATTCCGAACGCTCGCGGACGGGATCGTCGAGCGTGCCGAGCAGGACCGCTTCATCGGCCTCGTGGAACGCCTGCCGCTGCTGAGTGCGGCTGAGGTGGCTGCGCTCAATTTCATCGTTCCGGCCGAACGGCTGGGGCCGGCCGCGCCGGCCGGCATCTTCTGAACCGGAGGGAATCATGGGAGCCCAGTTCAAGCCCAAGAAGTCGGTGGCGCTTTCGGGCGTCACCGCGGGCAACACCGCGCTCTGCACGGTGGGCCGCACCGGGAACGACCTGCACTATCGCGGCTACGACATCCTCGATCTTGCAGAGACGAGCGCGTTCGAGGAGATCGCGCACCTGCTCGTTCACGGGGAATTGCCGGCGTCTTCGCAGCTTTCCGCCTACAAGGCGAAGCTGAAGGGGCTACGCGGTCTGCCGCAATCGGTGAAGGAGGCGCTGGAAGCGATCCCCGCGGCTGCGCATCCGATGGACGTGATGCGCTCCGGCGTCTCCGCGCTCGGCTGCGTGCTGCCCGAGACGCACGACCATAACCTCCCCGGCACGCGCGACATCGCGGACCGGCTGATGGCCTCGCTCGGCTCGATCCTGCTCTACTGGTATCACTTCGCGCATCACGGCAGGCGGATCGCGGTGGAGACGGACGACGACAGCATCGGCGGACATTTCCTGCACCTGCTGCACGGGCGGCCGCCCTCTGCCAGCTTCGTGCGGGCGATGCACACCTCGCTGATCCTCTACGCCGAGCACGAGTTCAACGCTTCCACCTTCACCGCGCGCGTGATCGCGGGCACGGGATCGGACATGTATTCGTGCATCGCGGGTGCCATCGGCGCGCTGAGGGGCCCGAAGCACGGCGGCGCCAACGAGGTCGCCTTCGAAATCCAGAAGCGCTACGCGAACGCCGACGCGGCGGAAGCCGACATCCGCCGCCGGGTGGAGGCGAAGGAGGTCGTCATCGGTTTCGGCCATCCGGTCTACACGGTGTCCGATCCGCGCAACGTCGTCATCAAGCGCGTCGCGCAGGCGCTCGCCGACGAACAGGGCGCGCACCGGCAGTTCATGGTCGCCGAGCGCATCGAGCAGGTGATGTGGGATGCGAAGCGCATGTTCCCGAACCTCGACTGGTTCAGCGCCGTCTCCTATCACCTGATGGGCGTGCCGACGGCGATGTTCACGCCGCTGTTCGTGATCGCCCGCACGTCCGGCTGGGCGGCGCATGTCATCGAGCAGCGGCAGGACAACAAGATCATCCGCCCGTCGGCGAACTATATCGGGCCCGAGAATCTCGCCTTCGTTCCGCTCGCGCGGCGCGGCGAGAACCCGGCCGCATAAGGAGCGACAATGCCGTATCTGATCGCAGACGAATTGCCGAAGGAAAGTGCCGGGAAGCGGTTCCGCGCGCTTCTGGAGCGGCCGCAGATTCTCCGGCTTCCCGGTGCGCACAACGGCCATGCCGCCTTGCAGGCGAAGGCGGCCGGGTTCGAGGGGCTGTACCTTTCCGGCGCGGCGATGACCGCGAGCATGGGGCTTCCCGATCTCGGCATCATCACGGTGGACGAGGCGGCGTTCTTCATCCGCCAGATCGCGCGCGCGTCCGCCCTGCCGCTGCTGGTGGACGGCGACACCGGCTACGGCGAGGCGCTGAACGTGATGCACATGGTGCGCACGTTCGAGGAGGCGGGCGCGGGCGCGGTGCATCTGGAGGACCAGATCCTGCCGAAGAAGTGCGGGCACCTGAACGGCAAGAAACTCGCCGACGCGCATGACATGGCGGCGAAGGTGGCGGCGGCGAAAAGGGCCGCGCGGGACATGGTGATCGTCGCGCGCACCGATGCGGCGGGTGTCGAGGGCTTCGACGCGGCGGTGGCGCGCGCGAAGCTGTATGTCGAGGCGGGCGCCGACGCGATCTTCCCGGAGGCGCTGGCAACGCGCGAGATGTTCGAGGCGTTCGCGAAGGCGATGCCGGGTGTGCCGCTGCTCGCCAACATGACCGAGTTCGGCAGGACGCCGTTCTTCACCGCGTCCGAATTCGAGGCGATGGGCTACAGGATGGTGATCTGGCCGGTATCGTCCCTGCGCGTCGCCAACAAGGCGCAGGCGAAGCTCTACGCCGCCATCGCGAAAGATGGGGGAACGCACAACATGGTCGGCGAGATGCAGACACGGGCGGAACTTTATGAAGTTATCGGGCTCGAGGATTATGAAGCGCTGGATGCCTCGATCGTGAGGACGGTGCTGCCGTCCTGAAAATCATATAAAGATTTCTTTATATTCGTGTTGACATCCATGACGCGCGGGGTAGAGTGCACGGGTCGAGGTTCCCGACGGGCGCGAGCGCGCCGGGCTAAGACGGGAAGCCGGTGGCGTCCGCACGCGGACGGAATCCGGCGCTGCCCCCGCAACTGTAAGCGGCGAGCGGCGGTTCCTTCCATGCCACTGGCGCCCATCCGCGCCGGGAAGGCCGGAGCCGTCGCAGCGACCCGCGAGCCAGGAGACCTGCCTCGACGCGATACGTTTCCTCGGGCGGGGTGCCCCGGTGGATCGCGCGAGATGCCGCAGACGGCCCGCCGGCCCATGCGTTCGCGTGCCATCGGTGTGTCCGCCCAAACCGCAGGTGCGAGCCGATGACCCGTCCCATGTTCCCCGTCCGAATGAGCAGGCGCGCCGCGTCCGGCTGACGCGGCGCGCCATTTCCCGAGCACCATTTCCGAACACCAGCAACCGGCAGGCCGCGCGTCTCGTCGGAAGGAGATTTCCCATGCCCGTCTATGTCAGCAACCTCGGCTTTCCCCGTATCGGCGCGCGGCGCGAACTGAAGACCGCGCTCGAATCCTTCTGGTCCGGCAAGGCCACGCGCGAGGCGCTGCTCGGCACCGCGAAGGACCTGCGCGCCGCGACGTGGCGGCGCCAGCAGGCGCTCGGCCTCGACATCGTGCCGTCGGGCGATTTCTCGCTCTACGACCAGGTGCTCGACACCAGCGTGATGGTCGGCGCGATCCCGGCGCTCTATCGGCCGCTCGGCGCGCCGGAGTCGCTCGACGTCTACTTCGCGATGGCGCGCGGCACGCAGGCGGCGAACGCCGAAAACGGCTGCGCGCACGGCCACGGCCACGGTCATGGCGGCGCCGACGTGCCCGCGCAGGAAATGACCAAGTGGTTCGACACAAACTATCACTATCTCGTGCCCGAACTCGGTCCGCTGCAACGCTTCGCGCTGACCACGACGAAGCCGGTGGACGAATTCCGCGAGGCGAAGGCGCTCGGCATCCACACGCGTCCTGTCATCATCGGCCCGGTGACGTGGCTGCTGCTCGCCAAGCCCGCGCAGGAGGGATTCGAACCCCTGTCGCTGCTCGGCGACCTGCTGCCCGTCTACGTCGAGCTGCTGTCGCGGCTGCGCGATGCCGGTGCGGACTGGGTGCAGATCGACGAGCCCGCGCTGGTGCTCGATCTGGACGACGCGGCGCGCGCGGCGTTCCGTACCGCCTATGCCGAATTCGCCGAGCGCGTTTCGGGACTGAAGCTGATGCTGGCGACGTATTTCGGCGGGCTCGGCGACAATCTGGAGACGGCGGTCGGCCTGCCGGTCGCCGGGCTGCATGTCGATCTGGTGCGCGCGCCGGAGCAACTCGACGCGGTCGTGGGAAAGGCGCCCGCGAACCTCACGCTGTCGCTCGGCGTCGTCGACGGGCGCAACGTGTGGAAGACCGACCTCGCCGCCGTGCTCGATCGCATCGCGCCGGTGGCCGCGCGGCGCACCAAGCTGCTGATCGCGCCGTCGTGCTCGCTGCTGCACGTCCCCGTCGATCTCGACCTCGAAACGAAGCTCGATCCCGCGGTGAAGGACTGGCTGGCGTTCGGGGTGCAGAAGCTGGAGGAACTCGCGCTGCTCGGCAAGGCGCTGAACGGCGGGCGCGAAAGCGTGGGCGAAGCGCTCGCGGCGAACGCGGCCTCGATCGCCGCGCGGCGCGCCTCGCCGCTGGTCCGCGATCCCGCAGTGCGCGCGCGGCTGGCGGAGGTGGACGCGGGCTGGTCCGTGCGCTCGGCGCCGTTCGCCGAGCGCATCGCGGCGCAGCGGGCGATTCTCGCGCTGCCGCCGCTGCCGACGACCACCATCGGCTCCTTCCCGCAGACGGCGGCGGTGCGCAAGGCGCGCGCCGCGCACGGCAAGGGCGACCTTGACGACGCGGGCTACGACGCCTTCCTGCGCGAGGAGACGGAGCGCGCCATCCGCTGGCAGGAGGAGATCGGGCTCGACGTGCTCGTGCACGGCGAGTTCGAGCGCAACGACATGGTGCAGTATTTCGGCGAGCAGCTTTCGGGCTTCGCCTTCACGAAGGCGGGCTGGGTGCAGAGCTACGGCTCGCGCTGCGTGCGGCCGCCGATCATCTACGGCGACGTGTCGCGGCCGCAGCCGATGACGGTGGACTGGTGGCGCTATGCGCAGTCGCTCACCGAGAAGCCGGTGAAGGGGATGCTGACGGGCCCGGTGACGATCCTGCAATGGTCGTTCGTGCGCGACGACCAGCCGCGCGCCGACACCTGCCGCCAGATCGCGCTCGCCATCCGCGACGAGGTGCTGGACCTCGAGGCCGCGGGCGCGAAGATCGTGCAGATCGACGAGGCCGCGCTGCGCGAGGGGCTGCCACTGTGCCGCACCGACTGGCAGAAGTATCTCGATTGGGCGGTCGACGCCTTCCGCCTCGCGTCCTCGGGCGTGCGGTCGGAAACCCAGATCCACACGCACATGTGCTATTCGGAATTCAACGACATCATTGCCGCGATCGGCGCGATGGACGCGGACGTGATCTCCATCGAGACGGCGCGCTCGAAGATGGAGCTGCTGGATGCGTTCGCGACATCCGCTTATCCGAACGAAATCGGACCGGGCGTCTATGACATCCATTCCCCGCGCATTCCGACGCCCGGGGAAATGCAGCACCTCCTCCGTGCGGCGGGCGAGCGCTTGTTGGTGCGCCAGCTCTGGGTGAATCCGGATTGCGGCCTCAAGACCCGCGGCTGGGACGAGGTGAGACCGGCGCTCGTCAACATGGTGGAGGCTGCGAAAGCGGTACGCGCAGGAACCGGATGAAACCGGCGCCTTCAGCTCGCCGAAGGGGGCTGGTCACGGGAGCGAGGGCGGGCTGCGGGCCGTCATGGTCGAACCGCTGGCGATAGTCGTATGAGACATGGCCGCCGATCGCCGTGAACGTGGCGAAACCGGGATCGACGTTGGCCTGCGCCGTCAGGCCCAGCCGTTTGTCGTCGATGCGGTTGATCGGGTTGGAGAGGGCGACGCCCGCATCGTCGGCCTGATCGCTCGGGCGCGGCCCCAGCGGGCGGGCCATGCGAACGGGGTTGCGACCCGCCTAGGTCGCGCCGGGCGCAATAGGAGGCGCCATAGGAATTGATCATCACGAATCCCCCTGTCCGCTTATGTTATGGCAAAAATGCTATTGACATAACAGATGCTGTCAATGGCGTATCGAGGCCGTGCGGGCACCCTGTGTTTCGATGGGTTTCCGTTCGAAATCCGTCACCGCAGCGCCTGGGAACAGAAAGGTTGTGGGCTTGATCCGCGTCTGTCATATCAAGGTCATGACAGCTGCAACGCTTGCCGCGAGCCCGATTCGCAAGGCTGCCGCCGGAGAGGCCCGGCTTCATCAACAGGCCTATGACCGGCTGTGCGAGGCCCTGATGCAGGGCGAGTTCCAGCCGGGGCAGCAACTGACCTTCCGGACCCTGGCGGAGGCGCTGGGCGTGAGCGTGACCCCGATCCGGGAGGCCGTGACGACGCTTGCGACGCTGGGCGCGCTGCACGTGCATCCCAAGCGGTTCATCGAGGTTCCGCACATTTCCGCCGAAGCCTATCTGGAGATGCTGGATCTGCGCCGGCTGCTGGAGGGCCATGCGGCGGCGCGCGCGGCGGAGCGCATATCCGACAGCGAGATCGACCAGCTCATCGGCATCAACGAAGGGCTGATGCGGCAGGCCTTCGACGGCCGCCACCGCGACGCGATGCGCGAGAACCAGCGGTTTCACTTCGCGGTCTACCGGGCCGCGCGGTCACGCTATCTCCTCGAGGACATCGAGCGGCTGTGGCTGCTGATCGGCCCGTCGCTCAATGTCCATCTCGCCGAGGAATATTCGCGGGAGCGCGCGGTGCTGATCTCCGGCTTCGAAAATCACACGCGGCTCATCGAAGCGCTGAAAGCGCGCGATCCGGGCGCCGCGCTCAAGGCGATCATCGGCGACATGAGCGTGTCGTGCAGCCACATGCTGACCGGGCTGCTCCGGGATTCGAGGCTGTCGGTCAATGTCGTCGCCGAACTGAACGGTATCTCACGCCTTACCGCGAGCGGCTGAAGCGGTTTCGGCTCCGGCGAGCAGGTCCCTGATCTCGGCGCGCAGCAGGTCCTTGCGGACCTTGCCGGTGGGCGTCTTCACCAAGGCCTCCCGGAACTCCACGCGTTCCGGGATCTTCTGCCGCGCAAGCCCGGCCTCGGCGACGAAGCCGAGCAGCGCCTGCGTGTCGAGGGCTGCGCCGGATGCGGGGACGACAAAGGCGCACACGCCTTCGCCGAGGCGCGGATGCGGCATCGCCACCACCGCCGCCTCGAGGATTTGCGGATGGCGGTGGAGCACGTCCTCGATCTCCTTGGCGCTGATGTTCTCGCCGCCCCGGATGATGAGGTCCTTCCTGCGCCCGGTGATGACCACGGCGTTCTCGTCGGTGACCAGCCCGAGGTCTCCGGTGCGGTAGAAGCCGTCCGCGGTCAGCGCCGCCGCCGTCTGATCGGCATCGAGATAGCCGAGCAGCATCGCTGGCCCGCGCGCGGCGATCTCTCCCTCCCGGCCGGGCGGGAGAGGCCGGTCCTGCTCGTCGAGCACGCGCACCTCGTAGTCCTCGACGCGGCCGTCGGTGGTGGCTGCCAGCTCCTGCGTGCCCGTGCCGAGGAATCCCATCGAGATCAGCGGCGCCTCGGTGCAGCCGAAGATGCGGAAGGCCGGGGCGCGCGCGAAGGCGGCGTTGGCGCGGCGGATCACGCCCGGCGGCACCGCGGCGCCGCCGCAAGCGAAGAAGCGCAGCGAAGGCAGCCGCGTGCCCGCTGCCTCTGCCGCCTCGGTCAGTTCAACGAGAAACGGCGTTGCGGAGACGGTTCCGACCACGCCGTGCATGTCGATCAACCGGGCCGCCTCCGCCGCGTTCCAGCTTTCCATCAGCAGCGTTCGGCTGCCGACGAGGAAGGGCAGCTCGAGAAACCCGTAGCCGGTCAGATGCGTCACCGGCGACGGCATCAATATCGTCTCGCCCGCGCGGATGCCCCAGTGGCGCACGCACATGTCGAGCACGGCGTTCAGCGTGTTCTGGCTGTGCAGAACGCCCTTGGGCCGGCCCGTGGTGCCGGAGGTGTAGAGCAGCAGCTTGGCCGCATCCGGCGATGTGCCGGGGTCGGCAGGCACGCGGCCCCGCCCGGCATCAAGCAGGTCGTCATAGCGGTGTCCCGGACCCTCGCCGCGGACGAAGACGACATGGCGCAGATCGGGCAGGCGCGGCGCGATGCGTTCCGCCATCGCGGCATAGTCGAAGCTGCGGAAGCGTGGCGTCAGGAACAGCGCGCGGCATCCGCAGTCGGCGAGCATCTGCAGCATCTCCGCGTCGCGGTAGATGGGCACGATCGGCACCGCGACGAAGCCGCCCATCGCAAGCGCCAGCGCGATGACGACGGTTTCCTCCCAGTTGGGCAGCTGAAAGGCGATCCGGTCGCCGGGGCGCAGCCCCAGCTCCTGCAACGCCGCCGCCAGCGCCTCCGCCTCGCCCGACGCGCGTCCGGCCGTCATCGCCGGCGCGCAGCCCGCGATCACCTCGCTGTCCGGCGCCGCCTCCGCGTGCGCGCGCGCCAGTGCCGCGAGCGTGGTCTCGCGCCATGCGCCGGAGCGTTTGTAGGGCACGAGATGGGCGGGGAGCGGCCGGTCGGGATCGAAGGGCGACATCAGGACGACTTCCCGACGAACGCGCGGACGCGTTCACGAAACGAGGCACTGTCCATACAACCGATCAGCTTCTCCATTTCGGCATCGAGCTGCCCTGCTATATCACCGCCCGCCCGTCGATAGATGAGCGCCTTGGTGGCGGCGAGCGCTGCCGCATTGATTTCCGCGAGGCGGCGCGCCGCCGCCAGTGTCTCGCGTTCCAGATCGGCGGCGGGCACGACCCGCGTGACCAGCCCCAACGCCAGCGCGTCCTCGCACGACAGCTCGTCCCCGGCGAGGAATATCTTCATGGCCCAGCGCGCGCCGACGGCATCGACGATCCCGATGGTGCCGCCGCCGTCGGGCGAGACGCCGAGCTTCGCATAGGCCGGGCGCAGCCGGACATTGTCGGCGGCGATGCACATGTCGCCCATGAAGGCGAGCGAGAACCCCGCCCCCGCGACGGCGCCGTGAATGCTCGTCAGGACCAGCTTGGGCATCTCGCGCAGCCGAAGCAGGAAATGGTGCAGCGCGTTCAGCAGGCCGCGGATCGCCGGATCAATCGCGTCGAGGTTGCGCGCGAACACCTCGATGTCGCCGCCCGCGCAGAATCCCTGGCCGGCGCCGCGGATGACGACGACCGAAACCGAGGCGTCGGCGGCGAGCTGATCACCGATGCGCGCGAGCGCCTCGGCCATGGCCTGATCCATCGCGTTCAGCGATTCGGGCCGGTTGAGCGTGACGATGGCGATGGCGCCGTCCCGGTCCACCAGAACCGGGGGCAGGGCGCAGGAGAGATCGGCGGCCATCAGACGAGCAGCCCTCCGCCGCAGACGATCACCTGGCCGGAGATATAGTCCGCCTCGGGGGTGCACAGCAGGTAAACCGCGCCCGCGGCCTCCTCTACCGTTCCGGCCCGGCCGAGCGGGATCATCGCCGCCCAGGCCTCCAGCATCGCAGGCTGGATACCGACCTTCACCTCGTTGTCGCCGACGGCGATCGTCGCCTGTTTCTCCTCGATCGGCTGGGTGAGGCGCGTGTTGATGAGCCCGAAGGCGACGGCGTTGACGTTCACGGCGTGGCGGCCCCATTCCTTGGCGAGCGTGCGGGTGAGCCCGGTGATGGCCGCCTTGCCCGAAGCATAGCCCGCCTGCCCCGCATTGCCGAACAGCCCGGCGATCGAGGAGATGTTGACCACCTTGCGGTGCGTCCGCGCCCCGGCCGCGCTTTCGGCGCGGGCATATTCGCGAAGCGGCCCAGCGGCGGCGCGCAGGATGCGAAAGGGCGCGACCAGATGGACGTCCAGCATCGCCTGGAACTGGGCGTCGCTGGTGTTCTGGATCGTCGAATCCCAAGTGTAGCCGGCGTTGTTGACGATGATGTCGAGCCCGGCGAAGCGGTCCACCGCGGCCCCCACGAAACGCGGGGCGAAATCGGGCTCGGTGACGCTGCCGTTGACCGCGATCGCCTCGCCGCCCGCGCCGCGGATTTCGGCGGCGACCGCCTCTCCGACATCGGCATCGAGATCGTTCACCACCACGCGCGCGCCGTCCGACGCCAGCTTGAGCGCCACCGCGCGCCCGATGCCGCGCCCCGATCCGGATACGAGCGCCACCTTTCCCGCAAGTTTCATGGTTACAGCGCCACCACGGCCTGACCGGCGAGCTTCACCTCGCCGTGTTGATTCACGAGTTCGAGCTTCAGTCGCGCGCGGTCCTCGCCGCCCTCCGCGAAGCAGGACTCGACCGTGCCCGTGCCGGTGAGCACGTCGCCGAGGCGTGTGACTGCGAGGAAGCGCGCCGAGAAGCTGCGGATGCGATCGACGGGGACCGTGTCGGTGAGGATCCGGCCGAGATAGGCCATGCCGAGCATCCCTTGCGCGAACACGTCCGGAAAGCCTGCCGCCCGCGCGGCGTCGCTGTCGATATGCACGGGATTGTGGTCGCCCGACGCCCCGGCATAGAGCGCCAGCGCGGTGCGCGTGATCGGTGGAAACTCCTTGCGGACAGGCGCGAGCCTCATCCCATCCCCTTCCTGCACAATGCCGCGGATCAGGCCGCGACGACCTCGTTCTGGAGGACAAGGGTGCGCGCGATATCCGCTACTCGCACGCCGTCCTGATTGGTCACCGCCACGTGCTGGACAAGGAAGGTCAGCAGCCCGCCCTTCTTGTGGAACACGTCGGCGAGCCGCCCTTCGAAGCGCAGGATGTCGCCGGTGTGGACGGGGGCGTGGTACGTGAACTCCTGGCTGCCGTGCAGGATGTCGGTAATCGCGACGCCGATCTCGTCGACGAAGGCGAACGGGTTTTCCGAATCGAGCATCTCGAGGCAGAACAGGTAGGTCGGCGGCACCGGCACGCGGCCGCCGGCATCGGCCGCGGTCATGGCGGGGTTGGTCTCGCCGATCGCCTTGTGGAAGAAACGCAGCCGTCCCGCCTCGACCACGGCGGTGGTCGGCGCGAAGACATGGCCCTTTCGGTCATCAATCGCGGCCATGTTCAGATGCGCTCGTAAAGCGTGACGACGCAGGCGCCGCCGAGCCCCAGATTGTGCTGGAGCGCAAGCCGCGCACCTTCCACCTGGCGCGGCCCTGCCTGCCCGCGCAGCTGCCAGCTCAGCTCGGCGCATTGCGCAAGCCCGGTGGCGCCGAGCGGGTGCCCCTTCGACAGCAGTCCGCCCGAGGGATTGGTGACGACACGGCCGCCATAGGTGTTGTCGCCGTCGGCGATGAACCGCGCGGCGTCTCCCTCCCCTGTCAGGCGCAGCGCCTCGTAGGAGAGGATTTCATTGGCGGTGAAGCAGTCGTGGAGTTCGACGACGTCGAGGTCGGCAGGGCCGACCCCGGCCGCGGCGTAGACCCGATCGGCCGCCGCGCGCGCGAGATCGTATCCGACCGCCTTGATCGGGCTGTGCGCTTCGAAGCTCGAAGCGAAGTCCGTGGTCATCGCCTGCGCGCGGATCGCGACCGGCGTGTCGATGCCGTGCCTCCGGGCAAACCGCTCCGAGACCAGCACGGCCGCCGCGCCGCCGCACGTGGGCGGGCAGCATTGCAGCCTCGTGATCGGGCCGAACATGCGCGGCGAGGCCAGCACCTCGTCGACCGTCAGCGGGCTGCGGAAGATGGCGCGCGCGTTGTGCCGGGCGTGGCGCCGCGCCTTGGCGGTGATGCAGGCGAATGTTTCGTCGTTGGCGCCGTAGCGCTGCTGGTATTCGATGCCCGCACCCCCGAAAAGCTTGATCGCCAGCGGCAGTCCCGCCGCCCCCGGCAAATCGTCGACGACCTCGAGGAAACGCGCGAGCGGGGTCGGCCGATCCGTATACGCCTCCTGGATCGCGCCGGGCGCCATCTGCTCGAAGCCGAGCGCGAGCACGCAATCGGCCATGCCGGATGCGACCGCCTGGTTGGCGAGGAAGAGCGCCGATGAGCCGGTGGCGCAGTTGTTGTTGACGTTGATGATCGGAATGCCGCTGAGCCCGACCTCGTAGAGCGCGGCCTGACCGCTCGTCGAGTCCCCGTAGACATAGCCGACGAAGGCCTGCTGCACGTCGGCATACCCGATGCCGGCATCGGCAAGGGCGTCGCGGACGGCATCGGCGCCGAGCCGGGTGTAGGGCGCGGACGCCCCGGGTTTTACAAATGGCGTCATCCCCACGCCTGCGACGAAAACGCGTTCGGCCACTGTTCTGCGCTCCGCAATGATTCGACTATTTGGTAATCATACTTACCAATGGGTCGAAAGTTCGGCAAGCCGCCCTTGGACGGCGATTGGGGACACGTTTCCGGAAACACGGGAAATCCGACGTCCGGACCGGGAGCAGTGGCGGAATCCGGCATGTTTCCTGTCCTTCCAGCATGGGTGACGCCGGTGCACGGGCAGGATTGTCACCCGTCTGTTATGTCAGTATTGATAATTGGTATGCCAGTTAGCTTCGGGCTGCCGGAGGTCCGAATGAACGGAGACGCGGAAAAGATGGTCGGAGAGTTGCTTGCGGTTCGGCCACATACCGTCACCGACGAGGAAGCGGCGCGCCTGCTGCTCGACCTGTACGGCATCGACGGCGTGCTGGAGCCGCTGAGTTCAGAGCGTGACCAGAATTTCCGCGTCACCGCCGCCGACGGCGCGCGCTATGTCTTCAAGTTTTCGCACCCTGCGGAGGACCCCGCGGTCACGGTGCTGCAGACCGCCGCGCTGGCGCACGTCGCGGCGGCGGACCCGTCCCTGCCTGTCCCCCGCGTCGTGCCCACGCGGGCGGGCGCATTGATGGGAGAGCTGGACATGCACGGGCCGCCGCGCCGGTTCTTCCGGCTGTTCTCCTACATGCCGGGCGCGCTGCTCCACGAGATCGCCGCGGATGCGCGGCTCCTGCGCGCGATCGGCGGCGTGGCGGCGCGGCTCGACGCCGCGCTCGCGAGCTTCGCGCACCAGGATGCCGGCCAACTGCTGCTGTGGGATCTCACGCGCCTATCCCATGTCCGTCCGCTGCTCGGCGCGATGAGCGGGGATCCGTCCGAAGCCGCGGTGAGCCGCGCATTCGATGCCTTCGAGCAGGTCGCCGCGCCGATGCTGCCGCACTTGCGCGCCGGCTTCACCCACCACGATCTCAATCCCTACAACCTGCTCATCGCGCACGGTGCGGTTTCCGGCGTTCTCGATTTCGGCGACATGACGCGCGCGCCGCTGGTGTGCGACCTTGCAATCGCGGCGGCCTATCATCTGGGCTGCGGCCCCGGCGCGCTCGACGGCGCGGCGGCCTGTGTGTCAGGCTATCATGCCGTGTTGCCGCTCAGCCCCGAGGAAATGACGATCCTGCCCGCGCTGATCGCCGGTCGGCTGGCGATGACCATCGTTATAACAGAATGGCGCGCGCGCCGTGATCCCGGCAACGCGGCCTATATCCTCAGGAACAACCCTGCGGCGCGGCGCGGGCTCGCGGCGCTCGAGGCGGCGGGGTTCGATGCCGCCGCTGCGCACTTTCGCGCTGCCTGCACGGGAAAGGATGCGGCATGACGATGGTCAACGCCTTCGATGCTTCCACGGCCGGCGCGCTCGGTGAAACCGAGGCGGCGATGATCGCGAGGCGCGCGCAGCTGCTGGGTCCCGCCTATCGCCTGTTCTACGAGCGGCCCGTGCATCCGGTGCGCGGCGAGGGCGTATGGCTGACCGACGCCGGGGGCCGACGCCTGCTCGACGCCTACAACAACGTCGTCTCGGTGGGTCACTGCCACCCGCACGTCGTGGCGGCGATCTGCCGGCAGGCCGCCGTGCTCAACACGCACACCCGCTACCTCGACCGGACGATCCTCGATTATTCGCAGCGGCTGCTCGCGACCCTGCCGTCCGGCCTGGAGCAGGTGATGTATACTTGCACGGGCAGCGAGGCGAACGACCTCGCGCTGCGCGTCGCGCGCCATGTCACCGGGCGCGGGGGCGTGATCGTCACCGCCAACGCCTATCACGGCGTGACCGAGGCGACCGCCGAGCTTTCGCCCTCGCTCGGTCCCACGGTTGCGCCGGGCGCGCGCATCCGCGCCGTTGCGCCGCCCGGCGAGGGCGCCGATGCGGGCGCGCGTTTCGCGTCCGATGTCCGCGCGGCGATTGCCGACCTCGAGGCGAGCGGGCACGGCCTCGCCGCGATCCTGTTCGACACGGTGTTTTCGAGCGACGGGCTGCTCGTGCGCGTCGACGGCATTCCCGAGGCCGTGGCGGCGGTGAAGGTGGCGGGCGGCGTGCTGATCGCCGACGAGGTGCAAGGCGGTTTCGGCCGTACCGGCGAGGCGCTGTGGGGCTTCACGCGGCACGGCCTGTCGCCCGATATCGTCACCATGGGCAAGCCGATGGGCAACGGCCATCCCGTCGCCGCGGTTGTCTTCCGGCCGGAAGTGATCGCGCCGTTCGGTGCGTCGGTGCGCTATTTCAACACGTTCGGCGGGAACCCGGTCTCCTGCGCCGCCGCCGCCGCGGTGCTCGACGTGATCGAAGGCGAAGGCCTGCTCGCCAATGCCCGGGCGATGGGCAAGCGGCTGGACGAGGGATTGCGGGCGATCGCAGTGCGCTTCCCGGCGATCGGCGCGGTACGCTGCGTCGGGCTGTTCGCCGCCGCGGACATCGTCGACGAAGCCGGTTGTCCCGATGGCGCCGCGGCCGCGCGCGTCGTCAACCGGATGCGCGAGGCCGGCGTGCTCATCAGCGCCACCGGACCGCACGGGCACACGCTGAAAATCCGCCCGCCGCTCATATTCTCGCGCGAACATGTCGCGTTGCTGCTGGAGACGCTGCACGATGCCCTTGCCGACTGAACCGGCCGCGGATGCCGAAAAGGCCGAGCTGTCGCCGCGGCAGATGTTCGCCTATGCGCTGCCGGCCCTGCCGGTGGCCTTTCTCTATCTGCCGCTGCCGCTCCTCATCCCGTCCTTTTATTCGCAGCAGCTCGGGCTCAGCCTGACGGCGATCGGGTCGTTCCTGTTCTTCGCGCGCATCTTCGATTTCGTGATCGACCCGCTGCTCGGCCGGCTTTCGGACAGGACGCGGTCGCGTTGGGGCCGGCGCCGCCCGTGGATGATCGCCGGCGCGCCCATCATGATGCTGGGCTCGGCGCTGATCTTCCTGCCGCCCGACAACGTGGACGGCTGGTATCTGATGATGGCGACCATGACCATCTACCTCGGCGCCTCGATGCTCGGCCTCGCCTATTCGGCCTGGGGCGCGGAGGTGGTGCAGTCCTACCACGGCCGCGCGCGGCTGGCGGGTTTCCGCGAGGTTGCGAGCCTTGTCGGCACGCTGATGGCGGCGGGCATTCCTTCGATCACCGCGATCTGGGGACACGGCATCGACCGCTTCACGATGAGCTTCGTCGGCTGGGGGGTGCTGATCCTGACGCCGCCCGCGATCTTCGCGGCGCTGCGCTGGGTGCCCGAGCCGAAGCAGCCGGCGGTCGAGGGCCATGCCGAACCGCCGCTCAGGGACATGATGGTCCAGGTTCTCCGCAACCGGCCGTTCCGGCTGCTGTGCATCGCCTTCATCGTGCTGACGATCGGCGTTTCTGTCACCAATTCGGTGCTGGTGTTCTTCATCACCCACTATCTCAAGCAGCCGACGCTGGTCGGGCCGGTGCTCGGCCTCTCTTTCCTCTCGGTCCTGCTGTTCGTGCCGGTATGGGTGCGCATCAGCCGCCGCACCGGCAAGCACAAGGCGGTCGCCTATTCGCTGCTGATCGGCGTGGTCACGTCGGGCGTCTTCACGTTCATGCTGCAGCCGGGCGACGGCTACTGGTTCCTGGCGCTGATGGTGGTGCTGGGTGCCGCAAGCGCCGCCTTTCTGACCTTGCCCATCGGCATCATGGGCGATGTCATCGACTATGACGCCATGAAGAACGGGGAACAGCGCGGCGGCGTGTTCTTCGGCGTCTGGGCCTTCGCCCAGCAGATCGCCCCCGCCATCGCCATCGGCGTGACCTTGCCGTTCCTCGAGTGGCTGGGCTTCAATCCGGCGGGGACCAACGATGCAAGCGCCCTTCAGGGATTGCGCTACACATACTGCTTCGGACCGCTGCCCTTTTACCTGATCGGCGCGCTCCTGCTGCTGCGCTTCCCGATCAATGCCCGCCGCCACGCGATCATACGCAAACGGCTCGACAGCCGTCAGCGGCGGCTGCTTGCCGAGTTCGGCCCCCATGTCGGCGGAGCGGACCCGCTTCCCGGAACGCCAATTCAGGAGATCGCCCAATGAATTTCGAAGAGTATCGCAAATACGATGCCATCGGCCTTGCCGGTCTGGTGGGCACCCGCCAAGTTTCGCCCGACGAACTGCTCGATGCCGCGCTGGCCCGCGCCGCTGCGGTGAACCCGCAGCTCAATGCGCTCACCGTCGATCTGGAGGGGGAGGCGCGCGCCGCGATCCGGGCCGGGCTGCCCGATGGCCCGCTGAGCGGCGTGCCCTTCCCGATCAAGGACATCACCGTGAAGATGAAGGGCGTGCCGACCGGCGCGGGGTCCCGCCTGTTCGCCGGCCGGATTTATGCGGAAGAGAGCGAACTGATCCGCTCCTACCGCCGTTCCGGCATGACCCTGTTCGCCAAGACCAACACGCCCGAGTTCGGCCTCGCCACCGTCACCGAGCCGGTCGCGACCGGCATCACCCGCAACCCCTGGTCGCTCGGCCACACCTGCGGCGGCTCCTCCGGCGGCGCAGCGGCGGCGGTGGCGGCGGGAATCGTCCCGGCCGCGCACGGTAGCGACGGCGGCGGCTCGATCCGGACGCCCGCGTCGTGCTGCGCGCTGTTCGGGCTCAAGCCTTCGCGCGGGCGCGTTTCCATGGCCCCGGACGGCGACGGCTGGGGCGGTCTTGCCGTCCAGCACGCGCTTACGCGTTCGGTGCGCGACAGCGCGCTCCTGCTCGACATCGCAAGCGGCGCGCGGCCCGGCGACCTCTACCACGTTCCTCCGCCCGAGCGGCCGTTCGTCGAGGAGGCAGGGCGCGATCCCGGCAGGCTGCGTATCGGCTATACCACGCGTGCGCTGGTTCACGGCGAACTGCATCCCGAATGCGCGGCGGGTGTGATGAATGCCGCGAAGCTCTGCGAAAGGCTGGGCCACCATGTCGAAGAGGCCGTGCTCGATGTCGATTTCGTCGGGCTGGCGGTGGCGGCGAACACGATCGTCTGCACCTCGGTCGTCGCCACGTTGGAGGCGGAGGGCGCCGCGCGCGGCCGCCCGGTCGAGGCGCACGAGGTCGAGCGGTTGACCTGGAATATCTACCGGGACATGCGCGATAAGCCCGCCTACGAATTCGTGCTGGCCCAGCAGGCGATCAACACGATCCTGCGCAGGTTCGCGGCGGAAATGACTAAATATGATGTGCTGCTGCTCGCCAACAACGGCAGCCCGCCGATCCCGGTGGGCTACGCCTGCCCCGATGCCGAGGACCTGACCGACTATGCCGACCGGCTCTACCGCTTCATTCCCAATACGCAGCCGTTCAACGTCGCGGGGATGCCGGCGATGAGCGTGCCGCTCCACTGGAGCGCCGACGGGCTGCCGGTGGGCGTGCAATTTGCCGCGCCCGTGGGCGGCGAGGCGGTGCTGCTGCGGCTTGCCGGCCAGATCGAGGCGGCGCAGCCCTGGTTCGACCGCGTGCCGCCGGAGCCCTTCGCGGCATGAACAGCGACCGTCTCCGCATCATTGACCTGCCGGGAGGCGACCCGCACGCACGGGGCCGCGCCCATGGCGAGACGCTCCGCGCCGGTGTCGCCGAGATGCTCGACCGCTGGGGTGAGGGGCTCGGCGCGCTCTACGGTGTCGGCCGCGCGCGCTACGTCGAGCGTTTCCACGCCGCGACGCGCTATGCCGCGACCACCGAGCGGCTCGCGCCCGGCGTGATCGCCGAGGTGCGCGGCATCGCCGAGGGCGCGAACGTGCGCTTCGCCGACCTCCTCGCCGCGCAGCATATCAACGAGGAGTTCGAACTGGGCCCTGCGTTCGCGGCCGAGGCGTGCAGCACGATCATCCTGCCGCCCGCCGCGGGCCGCCCGGCGCTGATCGCGCAGAACCTCGACCTTGCCCAGTATCTCGACGGCCTTCAGATCCTGTTGCGCTGCCCGACCGGGGACGGATCGGGCGAAATCCTCGCGCTTTCCGTGCCCGGGATGATCTCGCTCAACGGCATGAACAGCCACGGTTTCGCGGTGTGCGACAACACCGTCAACCAGCTGCGGCCGAATCCGGAGGGGCTGCCCGTTTACGCGCTCTATCGGCTGCTGCTCGAGTCGCGGACGCTGGCGGAGGCCGCGGCGCTGGTCGAACGCATTCCGCCCGCGACCGGGCTCAACTGGGTGATGGGAGACCCGGACGGCGTGATGATGATCGAGCGCTCGGGATTCGAAACGGCGAAGACCCCGGGCGCCGACGGACGGCCGGTCTATCACACCAACCATCCGCTCGCCTGTTCGGACTGGGCGGGGCATGATTCGGCCACCGGCACGCGTCCGCGGCCCGCGCGCAGCTCCTACCTGAGATATGCCTCGCTGCATCAGCGCCTGCACGATGCGGATGCCGCCGTGCTCGGCGTGCAGGACCTGAAGGCCGTGCTCAGCGCGCGCGACGATCCCGATTATCCGGTGTCGCGCGGCGGCGGACAAACCGTGGACGACATGGCGATCGGTTTCACGCTGGCCTGCAGCGTTTTCGAACTGGATCGTGAACGGCCGCGCTGGCACCTCGCCAGCGGGCCGGGGCATTGCACGGAGATGCGCGTTTTCGAATTCAGTCGGCCCGGGGCCGGTTAGGCCCGATTGCGCCGAGGACGAACGCGATGAGGCGCGACGCCACCTCCTCGAGTTCCAGCGAGCCGTCTGCATGAAACCAGCGCGGAATCCAGTTCATCGCGCCGAAGATGAACATCGCGCTGATTTTCGGGTCGGGGCAGTCGAGCGTGCCGTCCGCGTTTCCATGCTCCAGGATTTCCCGCAGCATCGTGTCGATCCGGCGGCGCCCTTCGACCACCTGCCCGCGGTTTTCCGGCTCGAGCGCATTGGTGCCCGTCATCACCAGGCACGTGCCGAAATCGTCGACCACCATGCGGACGTAGCGGCGCAGGAATTCCTCCAGCCGTGTGCGCCCGTTGGCCTCGTCCCGCGTCGGCATCGGGTGGTCGCTGTTGGTGATCGCCTCGATCGCAAGGCGGTGACATTCGAAGAGAATGTCGTCCTTGCTGCGGAAATAATAATAGAGCGCGGGTTTCGAAACGTTCAGCGCCTCCGCGATGTCGGCGAGCGTGGTTTCGTGAAAGCCGTTCCGGCTGTAGGTCTTGGCCGCCGTTCGCAGAACGACCTGCCGTTTCAGCTCGAACTGTTCATCGCGGTTCGGAATCGCTTCACCCCATGCGCGCTTCGTCGCCTTCGCCATCCTGGTCTCCAATCGGCACGCGCCCTCGCGGCGCTTCGCCCATCACTAGCGCTTGACATTGCTTTGACCAACAGGATTATAGTTCGACTCGTGGGTAAATTAATCGACCGTGAGTCGAAACCCGGGGGTGGGAGAGCCATGAAAGAGCGAATCGGGGCGATGGCGGGCCTTGCCGATGCAGGGAGCGGAGCCGCGCATGAGCGGCTGTTCGAAGCGCTTTATCGCGGCAACATCAAGCGGCTGCGCCGCCACATGTGCCGCGTGCTCGGCTCGGCGGCCGATGCCGATGAGGTTGCCCACGACGCGTTCATCCGGCTCTACCGCAGCGACCTGACGCGCTACGATGACCCGTGCGCGGTGCTGTTCAGGACCGGGTGGCGGCTGGCGCTCAACCGCATCCGCGCGCGCGGCAGCAATCCGCTCGACCGCGCCGACGAACTGCCTGCCGAGATCGACCGCCTCGTCGTCAACAGCGAGTCGGCCGAGGACGCGATGCTGAACCGCGAGCGCGAGGGTGCGTATCGCGAGGCGATCGCTGCGCTGCCGCCGCGCTGCCGCCAGGTGATCGAACTGCGGACGGTGCACGAGCTTTCGTACAAGGAAATGTCGCACCGGCTCGGCCTGTCGGTCAGCACGCTCGAAAAGCACGTCGTCAAGGGCAAGAAGGTGTGCACCGAGGCGCTTGCCGCCTGGCACGCCGATGCCCGCCCCGTGGCGGCATAAGCCGATGGCGCGCACGCCGTCCTCTCCGGCGCTGCCGGGCCTGATGCAGGACGTGCCGCTGCTCGTCACGGGCATCGTGCGGCACGCCGCCACGATCAACGCCGGCCACGAGATCGTCTCGCGCGAGGCTTCGGGAGACATCGTCCGCACCGATTACGCCGGCGCTGAACTGCGCAGCCGCCGGCTCGCGCACGGTCTCGCCCGCCTCGGCATCCGCGAAGGGGACCGTGTCGCCAGCCTTGCGTGGAACAGTCATCGTCATCTGGAGCTGTTCTACGGCGTGCCCGGGCTCGGCGCAGTGCTCCACACCGTCAACCCGCGCTTCGGCGACGACCAGATCGTCTACATCCTCAACCATGCCGCCGACCGCGTGCTCGCGTTCGATGCCGACCTGCTGCCGCTGGTCGAGCGCATCGCGCCGCGGCTCGGGACGATCGAGCATTTCGTGCTGCTGGGCGCCGACCTGCCCGAAGCACGACTGCCGCTCGCCGCCTATGAAACGCTACTGGCCGACGAGGATTTCGCCTGGCCCGAACTCGACGAGCGGGCGGCGGCGATGCTCTGCTATACCAGCGGCACCACGGGCCATCCCAAGGGGGTTCTCACCTCGCATCGCTCGACCGTGATTCATGCGCTCGCCGCGCAGTCGGCCTGCGCCTTCGGGCTCACCCCGCAGGAAGGCGTGCTGCTCGTCGTGCCGATGTTTCATGCCTTCGGCTGGGGCCTGCCCTATGTCGCGGCGATTGCAGGCGCCAGGCTGGTGCTGCCGGGCCCGTCGCCCGATCCGGCGACGCTGGTGCAGTTGATCGGCCGCGAACAGGCCACGCTGGCGATGGGCGTGCCGACGGTGTGGACCGGCATCCTCGATCATCTCGCCGCGAACGGCGGCAGTCTTGCGCCGCTGCGGCGCGCGCTGATCGGCGGATCGGCGGTGCCGCCAGCGGTTGCGCGGCGGCTGCGCGAGGATCACAGCGTGGAGGTGATCACCGGTTGGGGGATGACCGAACTCAGCCCGCTCGGTTCCTTCACCAGCGTGACGCCGGAGATGGACAGGCTCCCCGCCGACGAGCGCGAGGCGCTCCGTGTCGGGCGCGCCGGGCGGCTGCTCTATCCGGTCGAGCTCAGCTTGCGCGACGCGCAGGGCAGGGAGGTTCCCGCGGACGGCCGCGCACCGGGCGACGTCTGGGTGCGCGGCCCCTTCGTCGCCGCGGGCTATTTCGGCGGCGAAGGCGGCGCGATGCTGGATGCAGAGGGATGGTTCCCGACCGGCGACGTCGCCACGCTCGACACGCACGGATCGATCGCCATCATCGACAGGTCGAAGGATCTCATCAAGTCGGGCGGCGAGTGGATCAGTTCGGCGGATCTCGAGCGCGCGGCGCTGACCGTACCCGGTATCTCGCAGGCCGCCGCCATCGCCGTCACCCATCCGAAGTGGCAGGAGCGCCCGCTGCTTCTGCTCGTCGCGCAGCCGGGCATGACGGTCGATCACGAGGCGGTGCGTGCGGCGATCGCCGCCCGGTTGCCGCGCTGGCAGCTTCCCGACGATATTGTGGAGGTCGACGCGCTGCCGCTGACTGCTACCGGTAAGATCGACAAGAAGGTGCTGCGCGCCGCCTATGCCGACCATCTCCTGGCGGAGACGCAAGCCGTACATGTTGAGGAGAACGCATGACGTTCGCTGTTCGTGACCGCGGGCTGCCGCCCTTGCCGCTGATTCATTTTCCCGAGATCGTCTCGCTGGGGGATGCGCCTCGCTTCCACGGCCGCGCGCGGGGCGCGCACACCGCCTTCGTCTTCGAGGGCCGCCGCACCAGCTGGGCCGAGTTCGACCGCAACACCGCGCGGGCCGCCAATGCGCTTGCTGCCGAGGGGATCGGCAAGGGCAGCCGGATCGCCTATCTCGGCAAGAACTCGGACCGCTATTTCGAGCTGCTGTTCGCTGCCTGTCGGATCGGCGCGGTGATGGTGCCGGTCA
The DNA here is from genome assembly GCF_027941835.1 of Sphingosinicella microcystinivorans. Taxonomy (NCBI): domain Bacteria; kingdom Pseudomonadati; phylum Pseudomonadota; class Alphaproteobacteria; order Sphingomonadales; family Sphingosinicellaceae; genus Sphingosinicella; species Sphingosinicella microcystinivorans. The sequence continues at coordinate 898,194 of NZ_CP116005.1, read as the reverse complement.
ACTGGCGTCTTGCCGAACCCGAAGTGGCGCATGTCCTCGCCGATTCGGAGGCTGCACTGCTGTTCGTCGACGCCACGGGCGCGCCGATGGCCGTGCACATGTCGGCGGGTTGCCGGGTGCTCGCGGTTGAGCCGGTCGCGGGCTTCGAGGACTATGCTGCGTGGCGCGATGCAGCGCCCGACACGGACCTTTGCCCGGAGGTGAGGCCGGAGGAGCCGTGCATCCAGCTCTACACGAGCGGAACCACGGGCCGCCCCAAGGGCGTCCAGTTGCCGCACCGGGCACTTTATGCCTTCAATACCTATTCGGCGCAGCATCCGGACGAATTCGGCCCTGATTTCGTGTGGAACAACTGGATCGCGGATGATGTGGCGCTGGTTGCGCTGCCGGTTTTCCACATCAGCGGATCGGGGTGGGGCATAATCGCCGCCTATGCGGGCGCCTGCACGGTGGTGCTGCGCGAGTTCGCCAACGCGGCGGTGATCGACGCGGTTCGAACCTTCCGCGTCTCCAAGACGGTGCTTGTCCCCGCGACGATCCAGGCGATGGTCGACCATCCCGGCATCACCCGCGCGGATTTCGCCTCGCTCAAGTATTTCATGTACGGCGCGGCGCCGATCTCGGTCGATCTGCTCGAACGCGCCATGGCGACGTTCGGCTGCGAGTTCGTCCAGATATATGGCCTCACCGAAACCTGCGGCGGCGTGAGTTGCCTGCCGCCGGCAGACCACCGGCCGGGCAATCCCCGGATGCGTTCGGCTGGCAGGCCGCTGCCGGGGGTTTCGGTCAAGATCGTCGAACCCGGCGGCGACCGCGAACTGCCGGCCGGAGCGGTCGGCGAGATTTGCCTGAAGACCCCCGCCGCGATGAGCGGCTACTGGAGGCAGGAGGCGGAGACGGCGCGCATCCTCGGCGACGACGGCTGGCTGCGCAGCGGCGACGCCGGCTATCTGGACGCCGACGGTTATCTGTTCATCACCGACCGGGTGAAGGACATGGTCGTGACGGGCGGGGAGAACGTCTATCCGGCCGAAGTCGAGGCCGCGCTCGCGACCCATCCGGAGGTGCGCGAAGTCGCAGTGATCGGCGTCCCCGATCCAAGGTGGGGAGAGGCCGTGAAGGCGATCATTGCACCCGTGGCGGGGCGTTCGCCCGATCCCGCCGCGCTGATCGCCTGGGCGCGCGAGCGCATCGCGGGGTACAAGCTGCCCAAGTCGGTCGACTTCGTCGATGCGCTGCCCCGCAACGCCACCGGCAAGGTGATGAAGCACGAACTCCGCGCACCCTATTGGGCGGACCGCGACCGGAACGTGAATTGAGGAACGGCACCATGACTCCGATCGAACGCATGTTGGCCGAACGCGAATGCGAAAAGCTGCAGGTCGCCTACACGCTCACCGCCGATCGCGGCGATGCGGACGGCTTCACGGCGCTGTTCGCGGAGGACGCCTCGATCATCATTCCCGAGTATCCGCCATTTACCGGGCACGCCGCGATCCATGCCTCGCTGGTCGCGCTCGCCGGCACGGGCATGACCATGCGCCACGTGATCACCAATCAGCATGTCACCGCGACCGGCCCCGATACTGCCGAGGGGGGATGCTACCTGATCGTCTTCAACAACCCCGACCCGGCGGACGCCAACGGAATCCGCGACGTGCGTCTCCCTTCGACGGTGGGGGAATATGCAGATCGATTCATACGGAACGCGGCCGGATGGCGCTTCCGGGAACGGCGGTTGACGCGTGTCTTCCGTCCACGTGTGTGAGGGAGATTCCGGCGTGTCCGGACGTCGGGCGTGAGGAAAGGATTGAATGATGGAAATCGGCAACTGGAAATCCATGGCGGGGATGGCGGAAACCTATCGCAAGGCCCGCGAACTGGGACTGGAAACGAATATCGCCGAGCTCGAGGCCTTCGGCTTCACAGTGATACCGCCGGAGAAGACCGGGGCGCCGCGCGACTTCACCCGGCGACTTCTCGACCGCGTGATCGAGATCGCCGAAGACGAGGATGCCACTGCCGTCGAGCTCAACAAGCACAACGACACCAAGCCCGCCGACGGGCGCCAGCTCTTTCATCTGCTCAAGCGCGACCCGCTGTTCATCGAGACGCTGATGAACCCGGTCACGCGCACGATGGGCGCCTACATGATGGGGCAGAGCTACCTGCTTTCCAGCATGGTCGCGTTCCTGAAACCCGGACCCGCGCGGCCGACGCCGATGCACACCGACAGCGTCGGCGTACCGACGCCGCTCCCCGCCTACAGCTCGGTGTGCAACGTCAGCTGGATCCTGACGGACTACACGGTGGAGAACGGCACCTTCGGCATGGTGCCGGGCAGCCATCGCTGGTGCCGCCATCCGATCGTGAGCGAGCAGCCTTCGTTCGTCGGCGGCGCACTTGAGGAAGGCATGTGCGTGCCCGTCTGCGCCGAACCCGGCTCGCTCGTCGTCTTCACCGGCAACACGTGGCACTGCACCTATCCGAAGACGACGGAGACGCCGCGTTCGCACGTGGTCGTCGCGTTCTGCCGGAACTACGTCTATCCGGGCGAATCCAATGTCGACATGCCGGACGATCTGATCGCGCAGTACGGCCCAGAGTTCGCGCGCCTGATCGGCCGCAACGCATGGCAGGGCTATCAGGCGGAAGGGCCCGTGCTCGATCGGCTGCTCGCCGTCCGTCCCGCCTACCAGTCACAGCACGGTTGAGGGCGTCATGGCTGACAAGATCGAATTCGCAGGCCCCGAGTGGCATGAGCGTCTCAAAGGCTTGCTTGAGAAATACACGGCGGCCGCCGGTCCGGACGTGGAGCTGACGATCTGCGAGGTTTTCACGGACGTGCCGGAACATCTCGACAAGGACGGCAGCGGACGTATTGCCTGGAACTGCAGGATCGCAGGCGGCAAGGTCGATTTCCGGTACGGCGAGATCGCGTCCGCGGATCTCAAGACGATCGCCGATTATGATTTCGTCCTGCGCCTTGCCCGCATGAAGATGGAGGAAGGGACGCTCGCCGAATATCGCGCGATCCAGGCGGAGGGCGCTGCGAGCGGCAAGCTCAATACGACCGGCGATCATTCGAAGATCCCGCCCTCCTTCCACGGTATGCACAACGATCTCGCGGAGGTGACGGCATGACCGAAGAGCATCCCTACATCCTTTACGAGACTCCGGAGCCGGGGATCGCACGCATCGTGATGGATCGCGGCAATGCGGCCAACGCGCAGGACACGCGTTTCCTGTATGAACTCAACGCGGCCTTCGACAGGGCCGCCGCCGCCGACGACGTGCGTGTCATCATCCTCGCTGCCAACGGCAAGCATTTTTCGGCCGGGCACGACATACGGGAACGCAATCATCTGGAGAATCAGGACCGGTTCGCGCCCGTCACGCCGTTCCAGCAGCATCGCCGCCCGGGGGCCGAGGGCCGCATGTCGCGGGAGGAGGAGCTTTATACCGGCTTTTGCGAGCGTTGGCGCAACCTTCCCAAGATCACGATCGCCGCCGTGCAGGGGAAATGCGTTTCGGGCGGATTGCTGCTGTGCTGGCCGTGCGACCTGATCGTCGCCTCGGATGACGCGGAGTTCCAGGAAGTCACCGTCGCGATGGGCATTGCCGGCGTGGAATGGTTCGCCCACCCGTGGGAGATGCACCCCCGCAAGGCCAAGGAGATGCTGCTGACCGGCGAGCCGATCGGCGCGGAGGAGGCGCGCCAGATCGGCATGGTCAATCGAGTCGTGCCGCGCGCCGATCTGGCCGAGGCGACGCTCCTGCTTGCGCGCCGGATCGCGCGGCAGCCGAGCTTCGCCACCAAGATGGTCAAGCAGGCGGTCAACGGCGCGGTCGACGCGCAGGGGCGCCATGCCGCCAATCAGATCGCCTTCGCGCTTCATCACCTTGGGCACAGCCACGCGATGGAGGTGTACGGCCTGCCGGTCGATCCCGGCGGCATCCATGCGAGCGTGGCGAAGACATATGCGCCCGGAGACGAACCGTTTCGGGCGCCTGCGGCAACGAAGCCTGCAAAATAGCCGCCCGGCGGAAATCCGCTGGAGGGTTTCGCGCCGCGGTGTGTCGAAACGGATGACGGAACAATCCGCGAAATGGGAGGGGAGAGGGGAGGACAATGGCTGCGACCATGACACATTCAAAGCGTCTGAAAACGGGGCTGCTGCTGTTTGCAGGATTGGGTGCACTGGGAATTGCTTCCGCACCGGCGCTGGCCGGCGAGGAACAGCCGGAGCGTTCGGGGCAGGGCAGCGAAAGCCAGGGGATCGGTGAGATCATCGTCACGGCGCAGCGCCGCGCCGAACGCGACATCGACGTTCCGCTGTCGATCACGGCGTTCAATGCCGATGATGTCCGAAATGCCAATGCGAGTTATCTGACGGATCTGGGCACCCGGGTTCCGGGCATCAATATCTCGCAGTCGCCCGGAACGGGAGCGCCGACCATCGCCATTCGCGGCGTCAGTTCCGCGAGCAACGGCAATCCGGGTTTCCCGCCCGCGATCGGCGTCTATGTCGACGACGTGTATCAGGGCCGCGATCCGACGTTCAACACGATCCTCAACGACATCGAGCGCATCGAGGTGCTGCGCGGCCCGCAGGGCACGCTCTACGGCAAGAACACGATCGGCGGCGCCATCAACATCATCACGCGCGATCCGGGCAACGATGCGGAGATCGGCGGTGATCTGACATACGGCAATCTCGACTATTTCCAGATCCGTGCGTCGGCGGGCGGCGCGCTCGTACCCGATCAGCTCATGGTGCGCGTGTCCGGCGTTCACCGTGAGCGTGGCGGGTTCATCCGCAACACGCTCACCGGCAAGGACGCCAACGGCCTGAACGCGGACGGCGGCCGGATCGTCGTCCTGTCCAAAATCGCCGAAAATGTCCGGCTGCGCCTCAGTGCCGACTATTTCACCGAGGAAGGCAGAACCGCGCTCGAAACCGGTCCGGTCACGCTTCCGGCAATTGCGCGATTCGCCGACATTCTGCCGCAAGACCCCGAGGACAATATCGTTCAGCTCGACGCGCCGGATTTCGCAAGGCGCGAGGTCTATGGTTTTGCCGGCAGGCTCGACATCGACCTCGGTCCGGCCGCGCTGACATCAATCACCGCCTATCGTCGCTACAATTCGAACTTCAACTACGACTCCGACGGCTTGCCCATCGACGGCTTCGACGTCGGCCGCGAAGAGAACGGCAAGAACTTCAGCCAGGAGCTGCGCCTCGCCTCGACGGGAGACGATGCGCTCACGTGGCTGCTCGGCTTCTATTACTATGAAGATGAAACCTACAACCTGCGCCGCCTGCACTATGGCACGGATATTCCGTTCCTGATCGCCGGCGCCGCGGCTCCTGTCGTGTTTCCGGGCTATGCCGGCGAGCGATCGCTTACCGAGTCGACGATCGACGGCCGAAGCTACGCCTTTTTTGGTTCCGCGACGTACAAGCTCACCGAAAGACTGAAGCTGAGCGCGGGCCTGCGCTACACGCACGAGAGCAAGGATTTCACATACGAGCAGGGTATCACGGAGCAGTATACCGGGGGTCCCGTGAGCGTCGTCGCCGGATCCGTCGTCAATATTCCGCTGCGCCATGAAAAATACAGCGACGGCCGCCTCACCGGCGATGCGAGCCTGAGCTTCGATATCGTGCCCGATGTCGTCAGCTATCTGCGGTACAGTCGCGGCTTCAAGGCGGGCGGCTTCCAGACCGACGTGGTCTCGCCGCCGTTCAACCCCTCCGAATCGCTGGGCTTCGATCCCGAAACGGTGGACAGCTACGAACTCGGCCTCAAGGCCTTGCTGTTCAACCGGCGGGCGCGGCTGAACCTTGCCGTTTTCCACATGGACTGGAGCGGCAAGCAGGAACAGATATACACCGGCTTTTCGTTCCTGATCCGCAACGCCGCGACGGCGAAGAGCACCGGCGCCGAACTCGAGCTGTCCGCGCAGCTCGCGGAAGGTCTGAACGTCAACGGCAATATCAGCTATCTCGATACGCGCTATTCCAGCTTCCCGGGCAATGCACTCGACAAGCAGAATTTCCCGAATCTTCCCAAATGGAGCGGGGCGGCGGGCATCCAGTACCAGACGCCGATCTCCTCGAAGCTCGAATTGTTCGCGCGCGGCGATCTCATTCACCGCGGCTCGACCTACAATCTGCCCAACGCCAGCGTGCGGATCGAGATTCCGACGATCACCACCTTCGACGGCCGTTTCGGCGTCCAGTCCGCGGACGGCACGTGGGGCCTCTATGCGTGGGGACGCAACCTCTCCAACGAGAACGCACTGGGGCGCGGGCTGAACTTCCCGCTGGGACCGTCCAACATCACGACCCGCGCGGCGACGATCGGCCGGACCTACGGCCTCGAACTGCGTTTCAACTACTGACGAAAGCGTTCTAAGGGGGGTGGCTCGCGCGACCCCCTTTTCTCTTGCGTGCCGGGACTGCCATGATCGATTCGCCTTACTATACGCACGAGCACGAGATCTTCCGCGAAGGCGTGCGCCGGTTTCTGGCGCAGGAATGTCTTCCGCACCGCAAGGAATGGCAGGCGGCGCTCAAGACTTCGCGCGAATTGTGGAACAAGGCGGGAGAGGCCGGACTCCTCTGCACCAAGGTGAGCCCGGACTACGGCGGCGCGGGCGGCGACATCTTTCACTGCCTGATCGTGATGGAGGAGCAGACGCGGGCCCATTTCGGCGAACTCGCCTTTTACCTGCACAGCGACATCATCGCCCCTTACATCGAACTCTACGGCACGTCCGAGCAGCGCGAACGCTACCTGCCGAAGATGGTGACCGGCGAAATCGTGGCGGCGATCGCGATGACCGAGCCGGGCGCGGGCAGCGACCTGCAGGCGATCACGACGCGGGCGCGCCGCGAGGGCGGCGACTATGTGCTCGACGGCGCGAAGACGTTCATCAGCAACGCCCAGAACGCCGACCTCATCGTTGTCGCCGCCAAGACCGACACCGGCGCAGGCGCGAAGGGCATCAGCCTGTTCCTGCTGGAGACCGCGAACGCGGAGGGCTTCGCGCTCGGCCGCAATCTCCGCAAGATCGGGGTCAAGGCGCAGGACACGTCCGAGCTTTTTTTCGACCGTGTCCGCCTGCCCGCCGACCGGCTGCTCGGAGGGGTCGAGGGGCGCGGCTTCTACCAGCTCATGGACCGGCTGCCCGAGGAGCGGCTGATCATGGCGATGTCGGCGGTCGCGACGATGGAGAGCGCGGTCGACGAGACGGTCGCGCACGCCAGGGCGCGCAGGACCTTCGGCAAAGCCTTGATCGAGCACCAGCATGTCCGGCTCGAACTGGCGCGCTGCCGGACCCTTGCGACGATCGCGCGCGCCTATCTCAACCGCGCGCTCGACCTGTTCATGGAAGGCCGCCTCGACGCCCGTGCCGGTGCGATGGTGAAATACTGGACCACCGAGAGCTGCTGCAAGGTGACGGACGCCTGCCTCCAGCTGTTCGGCGGCTATGGATACATGAAGGACTATCCGATTGCCATCCGCTGGGCCGATGCGCGCCTGGGGCGCATCGCCGGGGGCGCCACTGAAGTGATGAAAGACCTGATCGGACGATCGCTGTGAACACCACGCCCGCCGCCGTGACTCCCGGCACGACCCGCCTGCCCTATCAGGGCGAACACGAGATGCTGCGCGAGACGGCCCGCCGTTTCTTCGAGGACTGCCGGCCGCACCGCGAGGCATGGGAGGCGGAGGGCATGGTGCCCCGCCATGTGTGGCGCCGCGCGGGCGAACTCGGGCTGCTCTGCCCGCGCCTGCCGGCCGTGTTCGGCGGCTCGGACGGCGACTTCCTGTTTTCGGTCGTGCTGATCGAGGAGCAGGTGCGCGCAGGCCTCGCTGCGCCGATGATCTCGCTGCACAGCGATGTCGTCGCGCCCTACATCGCGCACTACGGCACGCCCGCGCAGAAGGCGCACGTGCTGCCGAAGCTGGCGTCGGGCGAATGGATCGCGGCGGTGGCGATGACCGAGCCCGAAGCGGGCAGCGATCTGCGCGGCATACGCACCACTGCGCGCCGCGACGGCGAGTCTTGGGTGATCAACGGCCAGAAGACCTTCATCTCCAATGGCTGCTGCGCGGATCTGATCGTGCTTGCCGCCAAGGCCGAGTCAGGTATCAGCCTGTTCCTGGTCGAGACCGGCGGGCTTGAGGGTTTTCGCCGCGGCGCGCCGCTCGACAAGCTCGGGCAATGGGCGGCCGATACCGCCGAGCTGTTTTTCGACGACGTCCGCCTGCCCGCGGAGGCGCTGCTCGGGGCCGAAGGGCAGGGCTTCGGGCTGCTGCGCGAGCGGCTGATCGAGGAACGTCTGCTGACGGGCATCACCGCAGTGGCGATGGCCGAGATGGCGATCCGGCACACGCTGGAATACACGCGCCAGCGCAAGGTGTTCGGCAAGTCGGTGCTGGATTTCCAGAATTCGCGCTTCAAGCTGACCGAGGCGATGACCGATACCGACGTGGCGCGCACCTTCCTCGACGGCTGCATTCTCGGCTTCATGGAGGGCAGGCTCGGAGAAGCCGAGGCGGCGATGCTCAAGTACTGGACCACCGACCTTCAGAACCGCGTTGCCGACGACTGCCTGCAACTCCACGGCGGCTACGGCTATATGCTGGAATATCCGATCGCGCGCTTGTGGCTGGATAGCCGGGTCGCGCGCATCTACGGCGGCAGCAACGAGATCATGCTGGAAATCATTGGCCGGTCGCTGTGAGCGCCGGTTTCAGGGTCGCGCGCGACGGCGCGGTGGAAACGCTGACGCTCGATCGGAGCGCGCGGCTGAACGCGCTCGACATGACGATGATTGCTACGCTGACGGACTATTTCACCGGGCTCGCCGAACGCGCCGAGGTGCGCTGCGTGCTGCTTGCCGGCAGCGGGCGCAGTTTCTGTTCCGGGCTCGACCTTTCCGCCTGGAGCGGGCTGCTTGATCGCGGCTCCGTGGCCGACGTGATCGACGTTCAGGAACGCGCGGGGCGCCTGATCCGTGCGATGCGCGCCGCGCCGCAACCGTTGATCGGGCTGGCGCACGGCCACGCGGCCGGGATCGGCTTCGCGATGCTGCTGGCGTGCGACCTGCGCTTCGGCGCGCGGACGCTCGCGATGAACGTCGCTTCGGTTCGCATCGGGCTCAGCGGCGCCGACGTCGGCATCAGCTTCCTGCTCCCGCGGATCGTCGGCGAAGGCCGTGCGGCGGACCTGATGCTCACCGGCCGCGTGATGCGCGCCGAGGAGGCGCTGGCGGCCGGGCTGCTTGCCGACGTCGTCGAGGAGCATGACCTGCGCGAATGCGGGTTGCGGGCGGCGGCGGATATTCTGCGCAATGCACCGCTCGGCGTCCGGATGACCAAATCGGCGCTCGCGGCCTCGGCGTCCAGCCTGAAAAGCGCGATGGCGATCGAGGACCGCCAGCAGATCATGCTCGTCTCCACCGATGACCACCGGGAGGCGCTCGCCGCATTCCGCGAAAAGCGCACGGCGGTTTTCGCGGGGCGTTGAGGCGTGGCCGATCCGGACGTGCCGGTTACGGACAGGCGCGGGGCATTTTTTCGATGAGGGCGCGTGTCCGTTCGAAGCCTGCGATCGCTGCCGGGTCGGGCTCATACAGCATGATCGACGCGTAGATCCCGATGATGTTGTGTCCGTGGCGGTCGTAGAAATTGATGCCCCGCGTCCGCCGTGTGGGGTCTTCCGCAGGCAGGTCCGTGGCGTAGACGGCGGCGACCTTGTCGAGCTGGATATGGGAATGGATGCCCCTGCCTTCATCGGCATAGACATCGAGATAGCCGGGGTCGGCGACCGCCTGTGTCGTGGGCACCTTGCCGTAAAGGCTGAAGGCGTGCTCGCTCTGCGGGGAGATGACGACACGCACCATCGTGTCCTTTCCCCATGCGTCGATGGATTTCCACAGGTCCGCGACCGCGTCGCCGGTGATCCATGCCCCGATCGAGACGTCCCGCGGCAGGGCGCTGGCGAACGTGAATTCCTTCATTCCGAGGAACCGCGAGCCTATGGCGACAGGGGCGCCCGGGAACTCCGCGGCGCCCTTGCGCGCGGCCTGCTTTTCCTGATCCGTCGCGCACGCCGGTCTCGGCGTCGCCCATGCTGCGGGGGCGTGGAATGCGATCGCCGCGGCCAGCAAGGCCAGCGATGCCATGCGCGGGGCGATACCGTTCCTGTTTTCCATGTGACTCGTTCCTGTTCGTTTCGTGTTTCGGTGTCAGTCGTCGGGTGAGCGCGTGCCGTGAAGCTGATCCATGGCGACACGCTCCTCGTAGAAGCGGCGATGCTGGCGATAGGTGAGCCCGGCGGAGAGCGACGTGTTGAACTGCTGCGTCCAGACCTCGCGCTGGTCCTTGGGCAGGGAGCGGACGCGGAGGCGAAGCGCGTAGCGCTGCTCGGCATTCATGGCGCGGTATTCGTCCGCCGTGGGTACGGCGATGCCGCCGGGCGCGCCGGGGGGCGCGAGTTTCGCGGCCGGTTGCGGACGCGCGAGACCTGTCCCCAGCGCATGGCGGATCACGGGCGAGGCCCATTCGGTTGCCGTACCGGCGAGCCCGACGAATTCGCTGGAAATACCGGCGAGGGATTGCAGGAATTCATGGAATTCCCGGGTATCCGCCGGGCGGGATTCGCAGGGTGGCGTTGACGTGCGTGCGTCCGTGATCAGCAGGACGCGCGGCGTCGCCTGCGTCGCCTGCAGCTTCGGCCCCAGCCGCCCGCGGAGCTGCGGCTCCGCCAGGAAACGGTTTTCGAACGCGATCGCGGGGTTCACGGCGACGAACGTGTCGAACGATGCGGGCGCGTTCACGAGCGCATAGAGCGCGAAAAGGCCGGCGCAGGACCGCCCGAAAAGCGTCTGCTTCTCCCGGTCGATCTGGAAGCGTCCGGCGATTTCCGGCTTGAGCTGCCGTTCGATGACGTCGAGGAAGTCCTCGGCGCCGCCCGTGCCGCTGTCCTTCGGCGGCTCGACCGAAACGGACGGCGTCAGGTCGAGGCGGCCGGCCTTGCCGGGATCGACGCCCTGCGGATAGCCGATGCCGACGACGAGCACCGGCTTGCCGCCGCCATGAACGGCGCCCGCGAGGTCGCGGAACGCGGCATCGTCGGCCGGAACGTAGAGGACGGGATAGCCCGTTGCCGGGGCGGGCAGGCGGGGCCTCGCTATGCTGACGAGATAGTCCCGGCCGGTGACGCCGGAGCGGATTTCGAAGGCGTCCGCGCTTCGGGCCGTCGCCGGCGCCCCGGCATGACCGGCGTATCCGGCCACCGGCAGCGCCAGAAGCGCGGCCGCGGCAACGATCGGCGCGTGCAGGAAGGACGGGATCGGCATCAGCGTGCTTCCTTCCCGTCAGCGGCAAGGCTGACGCGGCGCACGATCCTCGCTTCGGAGAGCGCCTGTTTGCCGAACGGCATCCGGTACAGCTGCTTGCCGGAAAACAGCCTGACCTGCTCCTCGCGGTCGCGCGAGGCGGGCTCGCCGGTTTGCCCGTAGGCAAGGAGGACATCGGCGATCAGCTCTCCGTTCTCCCATCTCACCCGGTGCAGGTACGCGGCGCCCGCGGCGACGCCGGGAAACCCCTCCTTCGTGAGCGGCAGCACATCCATGGCGTTCAGCACGCCCTGCCGCATCGAACCGCCGTGGAGCGGAATGCGTCCGCCCGGTGTGTCGGCGAAAAATGCGCGTTCCCAAGGCGTGTCGACGGCGAAGCCGAGCGTCTCGAGCTCCTTCACCGTGTCTTCGATGGCGGCAAGCACGCCGGCCCGGTTTTCGGCGGTGATCGACAGCGGTTCCTTCACGGTGAGGTCGTCGGGATTCCGGGGCGGCACGACAGCGTCCATGCGGGCGATCCTGAGCCAGAGCTGGTGGAACAGCAGCGCGCCGCGGCTTTCGGAATTGTTCTTCCGGTCCCACGCCGCCAGCGCGGCGCAGCCCCTTGCGGCTTCCGGAGAGAGGGCGGCCGGGGCGCATACGCCGAGAATCTGGTCGAGCCACTCTTCTGCCGCGAAGTTGCGATTGTCGAACATGACCTCCATCGCTTCGGCCGGCGTCACCACGCCGTCCGCGCTGATCTCGCCCATGCGGCGGGTCGACATGACGATGCGCATGTTCCGGTCGCGGCCCCGGTCGCCGAAGCTGCCGGAGGTCGACGTGGGGACGAACGGGTCCTCATCGCCGAACAGGACCGGATATTCCGGCATCGCGCGCCCGTAGACGCTGTGTTTGTAGCTGTTGTTCGTGCTCTGGATGATCCTGCGCGTGACCGCGCCGGGATAGCGCGCGGAGGGCGCGAGGGACGGCGTGCCGTCGCGCTGCTGCGCGGCGCAGGCGCGCTTCGATCCGTCGAGCACATAGAAGGCGGCGGACGGGTCCGGATAGCGGCACTCCGCGAGCCGGGCGTCGCTGAGATCGAGAACCGGCCCGGCCTCCACCAGCGCGATGTCGCCGTGCCTGTCTCCGGCGATGACATGCACGCCGCGGCCCCGGTTGTTCTCGATCGCCTTGACGAGTTCGCCGACATTGCCTGCGCGGCCGGCGGCGAGGAACTGATCGAGCGCGCGCGCATTCGCATCGCTCGGGGCCGTGACCGCATACCAGCCCGCGGGCCGCCCCTGCGAGGGCAGCGCCGGCAGCCTGTAGACCGGGCCGAGCTCCGAAAACGGCACCTCGAACGTCCGCGTGGAGAGGGTCCCGTCCTGCTCCAGGGCCTCGATTTCCATCCGCCTGAGCGCGAGCGGCTTGCGCTTCCCGTCCATGACGTAGGTCGGGCGCGTCCCGGACTCCTGCACGTCCATGACCTGCAGCATGTACCAGCTGTGCGCGCTGGTGAGGCCCCACGCGACATGGTCGTTGAAGCCGATCATGGGAACCGGGAGGCCCGAAAAGGCCGCGCCGGCGACGTCGATCTCGCCGGGAATGGTGAGGTGCGTGACATGGAAGGAATGCCAGTGACGGTACATCCACGGCGAGTGCGGGTTGGCGACGACGATCGCGCCGCCGTTCGGGACGACGTCGCCGCCATACGCCCACGCGTTGCTGCCCTGTCCCTTCACGAGGTCGTTGTAGGTGGCAAGCGCGGCGCGGACCGCGGCGTCCGTATCGGCGTTGCCGTCCGCCGTCTTCGATTTCCATGCCGAAGCGGACGACATGGCATAAAGCGCGACGTGGAAGGCTTTCTTGGTGATGCCGATGGCCAGCTCGGCGCGCAGGATGTCGTCCTCCGTCACCGTCGGAACGGGCTTGCCCTCGCACAGGGTCCGGCGCTGCGCGGCCGGCATTTCGGAGACGTACCTGTTGATCCCGGCCGCGTAGCCGCGAACGAGCGCGCGCGTATCCGGCCGAAGCCGGCTTGCCGCCAGACGCAGGACATCGCCGGAGAGCTGGACCCGGAAGAAGAGGTCGGCGTTGAGATTGGTGGTCGGCACGAAGCCGGCCATTGCCTTCCCGTCCGCGCCGTACCAGCGCGAGCGCTCGCCGCGCAGCGTGATGTAGTGATCCGCGATGGCGCACAGCCGGTCCTGGGCGACCGCATAACCGTATCCGAGGCCGAGGCCGTGATAGTCGGCGGCGGTGACGTGCGGAATGCCGTGCTCCGTCCACAGGATTTCGATCGCGCTGCGGGGCGGAGCGGCATCGGCCGCTTCGCCCCGCCCGGCGATCGTTGTCGCCAGCAGGGCCCAGAGGAGGGCCTTTGCAGGGGAGGTCATTGCGACTCCGCGGGCAGTCTCAGGTTGCACAGGGCACGTTTCCGGTATCAGGGCTGCATATAAATTTCGATATTTCTTCATAATCGAAGCGCTGAGGCGCGCGAAGATAGGTATGTCCCGCATAGGAATATCTATTTTTCCGATATGTCTCAATTGCACCGAACGGTCTTTCAGAACCCCTGGTTGAGCGCTTTCGCACATCGTGCCGCGGGCGCGGTGTCCCCGCCGTGCTCGCGCGTTTGCAACGCTTCGCGCACGCAGTTCGCGGTTCTCTGCACATGGGTCCTGATGAGATGGCCCGCGCGCAGGGATTTCCGGTCAAGCACGGCTTCCGCGATGGCGTCGTGCTCATCGTGGGTGTCGGGGTCTATGCGGCGACCGGGAAGCACGATCGCCCGGTACCGCTCCGCGTGCCTGTGCAGCATCTGGCGTATCCGCATCAGCCAGGGCGACGCGCACGCCGACGCCAGCGCATCGTGAAACCGCCTGTTGGCGCGCTCCCAGGCCGCGAGCGCGACGTCGTCATCGCCTTCGATCAGGCGCTCCGCGGACTCGGCGAGCGCGGCATGGGCCTCGCGCACGCGCGCTTCCCACGCCCCGTCGCCCAGCCTGATCGAGCGCATGACGGCTTCCGTCTCGATCAGGGCCCGTATTCCCACGGTATCCTCGAATTCGTTCGCGGATATGGGCGAGACCCAGAACCCTCTCTGCCCTTCCGTGCGGACCAGCGCGTCGCCCGTCAGCTTCACGAGCGCTTCGCGAAGCGGGCTCATGCCGACGCCGTAGAGCCTGGAAAATTTCTCCATGCGCAGCTTGGTGCCCGGTATCAACGCGCCCGAGACGATGTCGCGGTGAAGCTCCTGATAGATATAGTCCGCGATCGTCCGCGTATCGGCCTTGTCGTCCGGCTGATCGGAATGATCAATCATCGTCCTGTCTCCGCAGCGCGGCTGCGTCCCGGAACGGCTGCATCGTCATGATCGAATGCGGAGCCGACACGGAAATCGCGCATCGGCTCCGCATTTCCCGTTCCTAGAAACGCTTTGAAAGCGTCAGCGACACGGTTCGTCCGATGATCGTCGCATTATACGTGTCATACGGTTCCGGGGCGTTGGCGACCACGGACCGGCCGGTGTCGATGAACGGCGGGTCCTCGTTGAACACGTTGAGCGCGTTGAACGTGAGCCCCGCGTCCTTGAAGGCGCCGCCGAGCCCGCCGAGGTCGACGCCGAGCTGGAAGTCGAACGTCAGCCACGAGTCGATCTTGACCGGATCGGTGTTGAGCACCGGCGCGCCCGTCGCCGAGGGAACGTAGCAGCCGGCGACGCACTTGTAGCTGTCGGTGTAGTTGGCGGCGACGGTCAGCGAGACCGGCCCCTTGTTCCAGCTTATGCCCT
The DNA here is from genome assembly GCF_027941835.1 of Sphingosinicella microcystinivorans. NCBI lineage: Bacteria > Pseudomonadati > Pseudomonadota > Alphaproteobacteria > Sphingomonadales > Sphingosinicellaceae > Sphingosinicella > Sphingosinicella microcystinivorans. Next base: position 883,041 of record NZ_CP116005.1, on the reverse strand, counting down.
GCCGCGATTTGAACTTGAGCGGGTTGCCGGTGCTTTCATAGATGCCGAGCTTGTCGACGAACCCGCCGCCGGGCGAACCCTCGATCTTGTAGCTGGTGAACCGCGTGCCGTTCGCGAACAGGTCGAACGCGCCGAAATCACCGGCATCGAACGCGTAGTTCAGCGACAGGTCGAAGCCCTGCGTCTTCAGGCGCGCAAGGTTGGTTTGCGTCGCGTAGATGATTGCGGCGATGCCGCTTGCATCGCTGGTCGCTCCGGGGCCCTGAAGGCCGAGGAAGCGCGGATCGTCCATCAACGCCTGGACAACGGCGTCATCCGGGTTGAAATCCAGATTTCTCAGATAGGGGCTCGTACCCGTCGCGAAATAGTTGGCGAGGATGCTGCTGAGCCCGCCGCCGGTGATGCGCACGATGCGATCCTTGATCGCGATGTTGAAGTAGTTGAAACCGAGCCGGAGACCGGGGACGGACGGCGGCGTGAAATCGAAGCCGAGCGTCCATGTCTCTGCGGTTTCCGGTTCGAGTACGGGACCGGCGCCGCCGGAGACGACCATACCGGTGAACGTGCAGTTTCCGGTCGGCGAACCCGGCGTGCCGGTGAAGCCGTTCAGCGTGACAAGCGTCGTGTTGCACGGCGCCAGATAAAAGGCGTTCGCATAGAAAATCGCGTTTCCGCCCGCCACGGGTTGCGGACCGTTGTACTGGAAGCGCATCGGCGGTGCGTGGAACGAGGTGCCCCAGCTTCCGCGGATGTTGAAACCCTCGAACGGCGCATAGCGGAAGCCGAACTTCGGATTGGTGGTGGTGAATTCCTTGAGGTTGCTGCTGCTCGAGATTTCGTGGCGAACGGCGGCTGACAATTCGAGCGCAGCGATGCCCGGCATGGCGTTCTCCGCGCCGACGATGGGGATCGAAGCCTCGGCGAACATCGAGATCACGTCCTGCTTGGTCGTGCCGTATTCCACCGTGTGCGAATTGATGCTGCGGTAGTTGAAATCGAGCTGGCCGTTGATCTTCTCCTTGCGGTAGTCGGCGCCGAGCGCGAGCTTCACGTTGCCGCCCGGCAGAGCGAAGAGCGTTCCGTCGAACTTCACCGTGCCTTGCAGGACGTCGGAATTGAACGTCAGGTCCTCGTAACCGATGAGCTGGTCGATGACCGCGGCAGACAGCGGCTGGGTCGAATACGGGTTCCACGTCTCATAGCCGAGGCCGGCGCAATAGGTCTGCGCCGGGGTCGGCGACGCGATGGAGCCGATGTTCGATGCGTTCAGCCCCATGAGCGAGCACGCGATCGAATTCGGTGCGAATGTCCCGTTCGGCAAATACTCCCGCACGTTCGAATCGCGCAGGTAGGTGCTGTAACGATGCTGCTTCTCCCGGCTGTACGACAGGGCTGCGTCGGCCATCCAGTCGCCGAACATCTCGATACGGATGCCGCCTTCGAGCGCGAGGCTCTTCACCCACGTGTCACGGATCAGGGGCTGGTCGTCGATGACGACGCCGAAGTTGTTCGTAACCCCGGTGATGTAGTTGGGATTTGTCGCAGGCAGGCTTCCGTAGAAGGCGGAATAGCCCGTGCCCATGCCGTAGAAGCCGTCGCGCCGCGTGTAGCGGGCGCCGCCGTAGAGCGAGACCTTGTCGCTGACCTCCTGATCGAACGACAGGAACAGGCTGTGCCGCTCCATCTCGGGAAGGATGTCGACGCCCGCCCACGGATTGAAGGTGTTGCCGAAACCGCCGGTCGCAGGAATGAGATCGGATACGGAAAGCCCTGCGTTGCTGCCTTGCGGAACGGTATAGGCGACGTTCCCGTTGAACGCGGCGTTGCCCGAGAAGATGTTCGCCGCGGTTCCGGCCCGGTTCGTGTAAAGCGGCCAGTTGACGCCGCCGCGATCCGAGAAGTCGCCGGTCATGCCGCGCTGCGAGGCGCGGACGTTCTCGCGCTTGTTGTATTCGTAGCCGAGGACGAAGTTGCCGCTGTCCCACGCCGTGCCCTAGACGAGGCTGCCCTGATATTCCGCGCCGCCGCCCTCGGTCGTCGTGCCGATGCGCGCGAGCGCGTGAAGGCCGTCCACCTTGCGCTTCAGGATGATGTTGACGACGCCGCCGACGGCGTCCGAGCCGTAGACGGCCGAAGCGCCGTCCTGAAGGATCTCGATGCGCTCGATCGCGGCGACGGGAATGTTCGAGATGTCGACGAAGTCGCCGAACTGGCCGGAGACCGCAACGCGGCGGCCGTTCACCAGGACGAGCGTTGACAGCGCGCCGAGGCCGCGCAGGTTGACGCCCGAGCCGCCGCCGAGGTTGGAGCCCTGCGAGCTGGTATCCTGACCGCGATTATTGTCCGAGTTGCCGACGCCGCCCGCGAAGTTCACCGGGAGCTCGCGCATCAGCTCGGCGATGGTGGCCTTGCCGGTCTTGGCGATGTCGTCGGCGCTGAGCGACTGCACTGCGCTGCCAATCACGTTGGCGCCGCGGATGTTGGTGCCGGTGACGACGATCAATTCTTCCTCGATGGCCGCCTCCTGCGACCACGCGGGAGCGGACCCGGCGATCATGGCCGCCAGCGAAACTGTGGCATACGTCAATACGCGGACTTGCGATTTCATTGTTTTCCCCCTTTTCGATCAAGCACTGGCAGAATGCGCTGAACCTCGATTTGCAACGTCTACGTTGTATTTCGTGGAAACAAGGCCGGTGTTCGAGCAGACCGCCGCAGGACCTGCGTCTTCAGCGATCAGGGAATGCGGGCATCAGGCTTCGGCCTGAAAAGCGTTCCTGTCCGGGACTCGTTTCTTTTCGGGGTGCCGATCTGCACAGGGATTCTGCAGGTTGGCGCGCCTCCCTGCGCCCAACGATGCGGTCGGACCCTACTGTCAAACAATATACCTATTCGGACACAAGTTGTCTATACGATAATTTCTATATTAGGTGATCGCTATTTCCGATGCGGCGCGATAGCCCGCCTCCTCCGACAGGCGGCGGCACACGGCCACGAGGTCGTGCAGCGCCGGGTGCTCGGGGCCGAGCGTGGAGTCGGGGCCGGTCAGGCTGACGACGGCCACGATGTTCCTCTGCAGGTCCAGGATCGGGCAGGCGACGGACCGCAGGCCCGGCGATATGTCGACGTTGTTGATGGCGAACCCGGCGCTGCGCACCTCCTTCGCGACCCGCCGGACCTCGGCGAAGCTTTTGGGTGTCGACGGGGAGATCGTGTAGCGGGAGCTGTACATGAGCTCGCGCTCCACGAGGCTGCGCGTCGCCTCTTCGGGCAAATAGGCGAGAAAGACGAGGCCCGAGGGCGAGCGCAGCAGAGGCAGGATGCTGCCCAGCGCAAGGGTAAGGATCACCGAGGGGTTGGGCTGCTGGATGTGGACGACGGTCGGCCCCTGGTCCCCGTAGACGCTGGCGATGCCGAGCAGGCCGCTGTCGTGGGCGAGGCGCTTCAGCTCGGGCTTCGCCAACTCGAGAATGTCGATGCGCGAGAGGGCGGACAGGCCGATTCGCAGCGCCAGCCGGCCGAGGTCGTAGCGGCTGGTGGCGGGGTCCTGGCGAAGCAGCCCCGCCCGGATGAAGCTCGCGAGATAGCGGTGCACGTTGCTGGAGGCCATGCCGACGCTGTCGCTGATGGTCTTCAGCGGCAGGGCCTCGTCGGACGCGGCAAGCACCTCCAGGATCCGCATCCCGACATCAATCGACTGCACGCCGCGCCGATTCTCGAGACCGGCTTTCCTGCTGATTTTTCCCGCCATTCGTCTGCCCTCATGCCTGCATCGGTTCGTGTGTGACCGGCGCGACGCTAGTCGGCCCGGGCGTCTCCGTCGACGGCCTTGGCGCCCTCGCGCAGAGCAGGGCGAGGATTCCCGCCAGCGCGGACGCGACGACGACCGAGGCCAGCGCCGGGGCCAGCCCGCCCGCCAGCCGGGAGGACAGGAGCGCGACGGCGACGGGGCCGAGGCTGAGCCCGATCAGGTTGCCGATCATCAGGTTGATGCCCGATACGAGGCCGCGCATCAGGCCGGGCGTCGCAAGCTGCAGCGCGATCGGCGGCAGGCCCAGCATTCCCGTCGCGAAGAAGCCGACGATGCCGAGCAGGACGACCGCGCTGCCGGGTCCGGTGATCCACGGCAGCGCCAGGATCGCGGCGATCGCGCAGAGGAATGCGGCGGCCATGACGCGCAGCGGCGCCATCAGGCCAAGGCGCGAAGCCGCGCGGTCGACGGCCCAGCCCGCGAACAGCGGCCCGGCGACGCCGCCGATCAGCATCGCCGTGCCGAAGCGCATTCCCGCCTCGCCCGGCGCGATTTCGAAGGTGCGGATCAGGTAGGACGGCGTCCACGCCATGAAGCCGTAGATGAGGGTGCTGAGCGCGGCATAGGCCGCGAAGGTCCAGCCGTAGAAGCGCCGGTGCAGCGCCAGCCACGCAAGGACGCTGCGCACCGCCGGGCGCGCCTCCGCGTCACGCCGCGGCGGCTCCTTCACGAGGAGCAGCACGGCCGCGGCCAGAAGAAGGCCGGGCAGGCCGACGGCCAGCAGCGTCAGCCGCCACGGCGCGGTCGTCGTGCCGGCGGCCTCGAAGGCGCTGTAGAGCCAGCCGCCGCCCAGCAGCGCCAGCCCCGACCCGAGCGCGCCGCCCGCCGTGTAGATCGCGATGGCCCGGCCGAGACGATCGCGGCGGACGCCGTCCGCGAAGAGCGAGTAGGCCGCGGGCGTCAGCGCGGCCTCGCCGACGCCGACCCCGACGCGCGCCGCGGCCAGCGTCAGGAAGTTGGCGGCCGCCCCGGTCACGGCCGTGCAGGCGCTCCAGAAGGCGATGGCGGCGGCGGCGAGCCCGCGCCGGCTCATGATGTCGGCGAGCCGCCCGAGGGGCGCCCCGGCGGTCGCGTAGAGAACGGCGAATGCCGGCCCCTGGACGAGCGCGATCTGCAGGTCGCTGAGCCCGAGGTCGGCCTTGATCGGATCGACCAGCAGATTGATGATCAGGCGGTCAATCAGCGAAAAGACATAACAGGCCGAGAGGATGACCACCGCGATCCAGATGCGCGGGCTGTCCTTGTCGTGCGGTGTCAGGGCTGCGGGTCTCACGGTTTCCATACTGCTCATATCGCTTCGCCTGCTCCACCGCGTTCCTTCATGGCCAACATGTTTTGATATGGACAATGAATTTGTCAATGGATAAGAAACCGCCATGCGTGATCCAATGGCTTCCCCCTCTCCGGACGGACGGGCGCCCCGGCTGGGGCTGATCGGCGGCATGAGCTGGCGGTCGACGGCCGATTATTACGCGCGGATCAACGTCTTGTCGGAAAGGCGCCGCGGCGCGCATCGCAACACGCCGCTGATGATCGACTCGCTCGAATTCGCCGGCCTTCTCGACGCGGGCGGGCGCGGGGCGTGGCATGAGGTGGAGGCGGAACTGGTGGCTGCCGGGCTTCGGCTGCAGGCGGCGGGCTGCGCCGCGGCGGCGCTGACGGCGGTCACCGCGCACCGCTGCCACGATGCCCTCGCCGCCGCGCTCTCCATACCGGTGCCCCACGTATTCGACGCCGCGGCAACGCATCTTTCGGCCGTGGGCGCCCGGCGCGCGGGCCTGCTCGGCACGTCGAGGACGCTGGCCGCGCCGTTCCTGCTCGATCGCATGTCCGGCAAGGGCGCGCGCGAGATCGTTCGGCCCGATGCCGAAATGCAGGACCGGCTCGATGCGCTGATCCTCGGGCGCCTGACGCAGGGCGTCGTCGACGATGCCGGGCGCGCGCTTCTGGATTCGGCGATCGCGGCGCTGCGGCGCGGCGGGGCGGATGCCGTCGTTCTTGCCTGCACGGAGCTGCCGCTGCTGCTCCGGCCGGAGCAGACGCCACCCGACATCGTCGATGCCGTGGCGCTGCACGTAAGCCTTCTTTGCGATACCGTGATGGATGCACGATCATGACACAGGCCGGAACGGCGCGGATAGACCATCTGCTGACCTATGTTCCCGATCTCGATGCCGCCGCGGCGCTGTTCGAACGGATGGGGTTCCGCCTCACCCCCGTCAGCCATATCGAGTCGATGGGCATCGCCAACCGCATGATCCTGATGCGGCCGAAGAGCGCCGGTCAGGCCAATTTCATCGAGCTGATGTCGCCCTACGATCGCACGAGGCTGCCCGCGGTCATGCAGACGGTGCTGTCGGGCGACGCCGGAATCCGGTCGATGGTCCTCGTTGCCGAGGAGATCGAGGCCTTCCATCGCCTGATGCTCGCGCAAGGGTTCTCCAGCGCGCCGCCCGCCCATGCGAAGCGGGAATGGAAAATCCCGGGAGAAGACCCGGTCTTTCCCGAATTCGATGTCATCTTTCCCGTCGAGATGGCTTTGCGCTTCAACGCCTGCAAATATTACAACCTGCATCTCTACCTGCGCGAGGACTGGACCCGGCATCCCAACAGCGCCGTTCGGCTCACGAAGATCATGGCCGTTGCCGGGAACCCCGCGGAATTCGAAGTCTTTTCGCGGTTGTTCGGGCACGACGCTCGCGACGGCGAGGATGGCGCGCGCCTGTATCCATCGGGCGACATCACGCTCGAGATCGTCCGCCCGGAGGCGGTGCGGAAGCGCTTCGGCGTGGCGTCGGAGCCCGAGGGAACGCACTATCTCGGCTACGAGATCGAGGTGGCGTCGCTGGGCAGGCTGCGGGCGTCGCTGAAGGACGGCGGCATTTCGTTCCACGAGCATGCAGGCAAGGTGTGCGTCGGGCCCGAGGTCGGCCTTGGCAGCCTGATCGTGTTTTCGGAAGGCGGCGCATGACTGAACGGCGCTCCCCTTCTGCACGCGCGGGCACGTGCACCGCCTCGATTTTGTGGCAACGGAATTCGGGAACTGAACGATGAAAGCCGGAACGCGAAAGCTGGGCATATCGGTTCTGACCGCGGCGCTCGTCTCCACGTGTCTTGGGGCGGCCGCCGCCGCACCGCTGGAGATACGCTGGACGAAATACGGCGTCCCGCAGGTGACGGCCCGGAACCATGAGGACCTCGGCTTCGGCTATGGCTACGCCATGGCGCAGGACAGGATCTGCGGGCTTGCGGATCACGTGCTGAGCCTGAGAGGCGAGCGGTCGCGCTGGTACGGCGCGGAGGGCCGCACGATGGCCGGCTTCCTGACGACCAGCAACCTCAGCTCCGATCTCTTCTTCCGCGTCCAGTTGTCGGACGATCTGGTGAAGGCGGCGATCGGCGAACTGAAACCGGAGACGCGCGACCTGACGCGCGGTTTCGTCGCCGGCATCAATCGCTATGTCGAAACGCTGCCCGCCTCGCAGCGCAAGGCGCTGTGCGCGGGAAAGCCCGTCCCCACGTTCGTCGAAGCGGACATCGTCCGGGTGATGATGTCGATCGGCAACACCGGAAAGGCGCGCTATCTCGTCCCCGCCGCTGAGCTTTCGGGGTCGGTGTGGAAAAATACGGATGCGGCGTCGCGTACCGTGCCGCGGGACGCCGATCCTGTCGCCCTCGCCGAGTACGCGAAGCTCCGGAAAGGTATGGGCAGCAACGCCTGGGTGTACGGCGGCGACGTCGTCGCGGGCGGGGGCGCGATGCTGATGGGGAATCCGCACTCCGGCTGGGACGATCACTGGCTGTCGATGCACCAGGTGCGCCTGACGATCCCGGGCAAGATCGACGCCGCGGGCGTCGCCTTCCTCGGCCTGCCGTTCCCGCTCGTCGGCTTCAACAAGGACGTGGCGTGGAGCATCCTGCAGGCGGCGACGATCACGTGGCATGTCCAGCAGATCATGGATGTGGACGAATCCGGGCCGCAGCCGACGTATGTGATGGACGGCGTGCGGAAGCCGCTCCAGATCAGGCCGCTGACGATTGCCGCGCGCGAGGCCGACGGGCGCGTTTCCGGGCGGACGTTCCACATGGCCTACTCGGCGCTGGGGCCGATCTACAAGCTGCCCGCCCTGCCGGGGCGGCCGGAAGGCTGGTATGCCGTCACCGACGTGGGCGACGGAAATGCGCGGGGGCTGGACCAGTTCCTCGCCATCGCGCGGGCATCCAGCGTCGCGGAATTCAAGGCGGCGGTCGAGAGCAACCGGGGGCTCGGCGCGCATCTCGTCGCCGGCGATCGCAACGGCGATGTCGCCTATGTCGAGGCGGGACCGGCGCTCGATCTGACGGACCGGCAGATCGAGAGCTGCCTCCACGGCGGCGGCAAGCTTCCCGATGCCTTCAGCACGATGTTCCACCCGATCGTTCTCGACGGGTCGCGCAGCGAATGCGCCGTCAGGCGTCCGGACGGGCTGCCGCGCATCGCGCCGACGTCCAGCTATCCGTCGGCGATCACGCGCGGCATCATCCACAATACCAACAACAGCTACAAGTTCTCCGTCTACGGTCGGGAGATCGCGGACCACGGCATTCTCTTCGGCAACCCCGAGGTGCCGGAATATAATCCGCGCGCCGTCATGTCGGCGCGCCGGATGCAGGAGATCGGCAAGGACGGCATGGTCACGCCGGACGAGGCTATGCAGGTGGTTTTCGACAACCGGAACTTCGCCGCCGAGGAGTGGTTGGGCGACATCCTCGCCCTGTGCGGCGATGCGGCTTCCGAAGATGCGCGGGCCGGATGCGCGGTCCTGAAGGCGTGGGACCGGAAGAACGACGCGGACAGCCGGGGCGCGCTGCTGTTCCACCAGCTCTGGAACGGCAAGCTCGGCAGGATGAAGGGCCTTCTGCCCACGGCCAACCGGGTCGATCCTTTCCCGAGGCGGGGGCTGTCGATCGGCCCGGAGATGCGCGCGCCGATTCTCGACGCGATCGCGGCATCCGTGGGCGAACTGCGCGCGCTCGGATATGCGCCGGACCAGCCGTGGGGAAGCGCGTTCTTCGCGGCGACGCCGGGCGGCAACATCCCCCTTCACGGCGGTTCGATCCAGCAGGGCCTGCTCAATGTCGAGGAGGTGCTTCCGCTCACCGCGTCCGGGTTCCCCGGCGTTCAGTTCGGCACGGCCTATCTTCAGCTTGTGCGGTGGGAGCAGGGGAAGGTGGTCGCCGATGTCCTTCTCGCGCACGGGCAGAACCCGGCAGCGGAATCGGAAGCCCGGACGGAGCAGCTCAGGATGTTCTCCGAAAAGACGCTCTACAGATACCCGTTCCACAAGCGGGAGCTGGACAGAGAGAGATTCACCAAGGTCGTGCGCCTGAAGCGGTGATCCGGGCACCGATGTTCAACGCGGATGATCGCCGGAAGAAAGGGCGAACCAGAATGCGAATTCGGTCCACGGCTGCGAAACTCTGCGCCTTGCTGCTGATGGCGACGGCGTCCTCGTGGAGCGCGGCGGAAACGCGCCCCGAGCGAACGGTCGAAATCCGTTGGACGCGTTTCGGCGTGCCCCACATCAAGGCCGCCGATTATGAAAGCCTCGGCTTCGGATACGGCTATGCGCTCGCGGGCGACAGGTATTGCGAGCTGGCCGGACGCGCGCTGACGTTCCGCGGCGAGCGCTCGCGCTGGTACGGCGCGGATGCGGACATCACCGTCGGCTTCCTGAAGATGACGAACCTGACCTCGGACCTCCTCTACCGCACGCAGCTTCCGGACGCGCTGGTGGAGAGGGCGCTCGATGCGTTGCAGCCGACCACGAAGGATTATCTTCGCGGCTTCGTCGCGGGCCTCAATCACTATGTCGGGAGTCTCTCCGACCGCGAGCGGAAGGCGCTTTGCGGCGGTATCCACGTGCCGACCTTCCGCGAGGCCGACATCGCCCGCTCGCTGATGTCGCTGATGGTCATCTCCAAGGGCTTCGAGATCGGCCCGGAGATGCTGTCGTCGGGCTCGGCGTGGAGCAGCGGAACCGCTTCCACGGCACGGCGGCAGCCTGTCACGCCGGTTTCGATCGAAGCCGGTTTCGGCAGCAACGCATGGGCCTACGGCGGCGACGTCGTGAAAGGCGAAGGCGCCATGCTCTTCGCCAATCCGCATTCCGGGTGGGTGCAAAGCGAAAACCAGCTTCGGCTGCTGTTGCATCAGGTCCACCTGACCATTCCGGGGGAGATCGACGTCGCCGGCGCCTCGTTCTGGAGCTTCCCGCTTCCGCTCGTGGGCTTCAACAAGGACGTGACCTGGACGATCCTCGACGCGGGCCAAAGCGTCACCGCCTATGTGCGGCAGGCGATGAAGGTGGACGGGTCGCATTACGTGATGGACGGCGTCCGCAGGCCGCTCGAGATCCGCAAGATCCCGATCGAGGCGCTCGAGGCCGACGGCAGCGTCTCGGTGCGCACCTTCGAATTCGCCTTCTCGGAACTCGGCCCGATCTACAGGGTGCCCGCCGCACCGGGGCGGCCCGCGGGCTGGTATGCCTACACCGATGCGAACGAGGGCAGCGCGCACGGGCTGGACCAGTTCCTTGCGGTCGCCAAGGCAAGCACCGTCGCGGAATTCGTCAGGGCGGTCGAGACCGACAGGGGCGTCCCCGCCCACCTGATGGCGGGCGACAGGCACGGCGACCTCGCCTTCGTGGAATCCGTGCAGGCGCTCGCCGGGACCGACAGGCAGGTGCAGGATTGCCATGTCGGCGGCGACGGCGTGCTGTTCAACATCGTCGACGGGTCGCGCCGGGAATGCGCGTTCCGCGATGACGCGGGCAGGCCCGTGGGCGCCCCGCTTGCTGACTATCCGACCATCATCACGCGCGGCATCGTCCACAACACCAACAACAGCTACAAGTACACGGAGTTCGGCAAGGTCCAGAGCGACCGGTCGCGATTCTTCGGCAATCCGACCGTGCCCGAGGCCAACATCCGGCACGTCATGTCGGCGCGGCGGATGAAGGAGGTCAGCGCCGACGGCGTCGTCACGCCCGACGAGGCGCGGCAGGTCATCTTCGACAATCGTAACTTCGCGGCCGAGGAATGGCTGGACGATATTCTGGCGCTTTGCGACGGCGCGGGCGACGACATCGAAACGGGCTGCACGATCCTGCGGGGCTGGGACAGGAAGAACGACGCGGGCAGCCGCGGCGCGCTGCTGTTCCACCAGTTCTGGAACAGGATCGTCGCGATGAAGACCGTGCTTCCGGCCAACAACCCCGTCGATCTGCAGGCGAAGCGGCCGCTTTCGATCACGCCGCAGACCGCGCCCGCGATCGCGGAGGCGATCGGCGCGTCCGTGCGCGAGCTGAGGACGCTCGGCTTCAGCCCCGACGCCCCGTGGGGGCAGGCCCTGTACGGCGATACCGCGGCCGGGCGCATTCCCCTGCACGGCGGTTCGTATCAGGAAGGCATCCTCAACGGAGAGCAGCCGCCGAAGCTCGAGAAGGGCGGCTTCCCCTACATCATGTTCGGAACCGCCTACGCGCAGTTCGTGCGGTGGGAAAAGGGCAAGGTGCAGGCCGACGTGCTGCTGACCCACGGGCAGACCGGCACGGAATCGGAAGGGCGCACCGCCCAGATGAAGATGTTCGCGGAAAAGCGGCTGTACCGGCTGCCCTTCACGCAGGACGAGCTCGCGAAGGCGGAGATCGTGAAAACCCTTGTGTTGTCGCCCGACGTTCGGACGCCGCGCTGACGGGAAGGCCTATCGGAAAAGTCGATATTTCTGAGAGAGATTTATGTGAATTCTCAAAATTCAGCCTTCTGCAAGGATCGAATATCGAAATTTTGAGTACGAGTGCTGTGCGCCCAGGGGAGGGTGCTTTTGTCAAGCATGTGAGCATCGGAGGAAGGAAATGCGTGCATTTCAGACAGTGATTTCGATTTCATTGGTCGCCGCAGGGGCGAATTTCCCGGCGGTGGCCTTTGAAGCGGTGCCGCCGCCGCCTGCCTTCGCGGACGCCTGCATGGCGCTGAACACGCTGTCCCTCGAACAGGTCGGCGACGTGCCGGGCCGGGTGGTGGAGGCCTCCGTCGTCACCGGGCGCAAGACGCCCGAGGACGTCCGGCTCTACTACAAGAAGCGGGGCCATTCGCAGGGCGCGCCGACGCCGATGCTGGAGACCTACCCCGATCACTGCCGCGTCGAGGGCTACATGACGCCGCACGTCAAGTTCATCATGCAGCTGCCGCCGCCGGGAAAGTGGAATGGCCGCTTCCTGCTCGCCGCCTGCGAAGGCTGGTGCGGGCAGATCTACGAAGAAACCATGATGCCCGGGCTCCACAGGGGCTATGCCGTGATCACCAACGACGGCGGCCACTACGGCGACCCGCCGTTCGACGGCGTGTGGGCCTACAACAACGTCGATGTGCGGATTGATTTCGCGTACCGCGCCAATCACGTGACCGCGCAGGCGGGCAAGGCCATCGTGAGCGGCTTCTACGGCCGCCCGGCGAGATATTCCTACATCGCCGGCTTTTCGAAAGGCGGGAATGCGGGCCTGCTCTCGGCGACGCGCTATCCGGAGGATTTCGACGGCGTGTTCGCCAAGGCGCCGGTCCCCTATTATCAATGGAAGAATGCCGCGCATTTCCCGTGGCTGGCGCGCGCCGTCTATCCCGACGGCAAGACCGCGGTCATGGATTCCGACAAGCTGCCGATGGTCCACAAGGCCGTGGTCGCGGCCTGCGACCGTCTCGACGGCCTCAGGGACGGGATCATCGACGATCCGCGCAAATGCACGTGGGACCCCGGCGAACTCACCTGCAAGCCCGGCCAAGACGAGGCGGCCTGCCTCACGCCGCCGCAGGTCGATGCCCTGCGCAAGGTCTATGCGCCCGCGCGGGATGCCAACGGCAAGATCATCTTCCCGTGGGGAACGGACCGCGGCTCGGAAATCGACTGGCCGGCCGCGCTCTATCCCAATTCGCCGGAACCCGCCTACGTGCTCGACGGCGCGCGAACCGGCCTCAAGTACATGGTGTTCCGCGAGTCCAAGGGGGCCGATTTCGACTGGATGACGTTCGACTACGAGGCCGAGCTGGCGGGCGTGGAGGAGATGGGCGAGATCCTCGATGCGGACAGCACGGACTACCGGGCATTCAAGGCGCGCGGCGGCAAGATGATCATCGTGCACGGCTGGGCGGACGCGCTGGTGTCTCCGGCGATGACGATCGACTGGTTCGAGAAGATGCGCGCCGCAATGGGCGGCAGGGCGGCGACGGACGCCTTCGCGCAGCTCTACGTCGTGCCCGGCATGGTGCACGGCAGCGGCGGCTATGCGCCATACGAATATGATGCGCTGACCGCGCTCGAGCAGTGGGTCGAACAGGGCGTTCGCCCCGATCATCTCGTCATGCACGACGAGGCCGATCGAAGCCCGCGGCGGTCGCGCCCGATTTATCCGTACCCCACGCTTTCGCGGTACAAGGGCAAGGGCGACATCAACGCGGCGTCCAGCTACGCGCCGCGCGAGCCGTGATCCCGCGCGCGCCTGCCCCAATCCGAGCTCGATCCTGAAACGAGAGGAAATCCCACGTGTTTCCCTGCAATCGTCTTCCTGTCGCCGGCGCCGTTGTTTCGGCCCTTCTCGCGGCCGCTTGCACGGCGCCTGCGGACACTGCGCCCAAAGCCGCAAGCACCGGGCCCGTCTGCGCGGATTCGGCCCGGACGGAGAGAATCCGGAAGGAGGTCAAGGCCTATCCCGGCGATCCGATCGCGATCGTCGCGCGCGACCTGGAGCTTTCCGAATTCACCACGGCGAGCGGTCTCTTCCCGGAAATGCAGGTCGGCGCGTTGATCGACGCGCAGCAGTTCCAGGACCTCTGGAAGTCGATCGAGTCATGGGGCGCCGATACGATGGTGCGGCTGGTGATCTCGCCGTCCAGCGCGCACGCGTTCATCGTGCACGGCAAGGTGCCGATGATCCAGCCGGATGCCGATCCCGGCTATCTCGACGTCTATGCGGACGAGGGCAGGGGCATCCATTCCCACATCCAGATGAGCAAGATCGCCGCCGTCTATGCGACGGACATCCCCACGGAAGACCCCGCCTTCCGGACGCGCGGCATCAATTTCCTCGATCACGACGGGCACAGCGTGATCGGGGTCTATGCCTCGATCAAGACATACGAGCCCGATGCGAAGGCGGTCGAGGGCTTCGAGCGCACGCGGGCGCTTGTCGCGGCCCTGCCGCGCGCGTGCCCGTAGGCCCGCGGCAGGCGCGAAACCGTCAGCCGCGCGGGAGATGGTCCGACAGGTAGCGCGCCAGCGCGAGCGCATGGTTATGCTTCTCGTCGCTCGCGGCGTAGAGCAGCGTCACCATGCCCTTGTCGATCAGCGCGCGGAGTTCGCCGACCGCGGGATTGGCGTCGAGCTCCTGCCGGTAGCGCTTGCCGAATTCCGTCCAGCGCGCCGGATCGTGCCCGAACCATTTCCTAAGAGCCGTGGACGGCGCGATCTCCTTCAGCCAGAGCGTCAGGGCCGCCTCGTCCCGGCGGACCCCGCGCGGCCAGATGCGATCGACCAGCACGCGCTGGCCGTCGTCCCCGGACGGCGGCGCGTAGATGCGCTTGATGCGGAGCCGGTCCGCCATCAGGGCTGGGGCTCGCCGCTGATCCACGCCGGCGCGTCGCTCGCCGGGAAGGATTCGATCGAGGCCTCCTCCACCCGGTCCGGGACGTGCCCGGTCCCGGTCGGCGCCTGCGCCTGCTCGGCGAGCAGGAAGGCGATCTCGGCGCCGACCCGCATGTCGTCCTCGGCGCCGAAGCTCTGCCGGCGCAGGCGCCCGGCCCGGTCGATCAGGATCAGGGTCGGCGTGCCCTGCATCGCATAGGCCGCCATCGTCCGGGGAATGGGGCCGGTCTCGGCGGGCATGTCGACGCCGATCGGAAAGGTGAGCCGGTATTCATGGATGAACACGGCGAGCGCCTCGGGCGTCATCACGGCGTGATGCTCGAAGACCGTGTGCAGCCCGATCACCGCGACCTGCGAGGGGTCGAACAGGCGCGCGATGCGCTGCGCCTGCGGCAGGCCGTTCTGCACGCAGCCGGGGCACAGCATCTGGAAGGCGTGGAGGACGACGATGCGGCCCCGCAAATCGGCGAGGGTCAGCGGCCGGTCGCTGTTGAACCACCGGCCGGTCTGCCATTCAGGCGCGGGCCGGAACGCGGGCATGGCCGGTCTCCTCCCGCTTCGCCGTCAACATGCCGCCAGCCCCTGGTCGAGACCGGCGATCAGGTCCTCCTCCGCTTCCAGCCCCACCGACAGGCGGAGCAGCCCGTCGCCGATCCCGGCGACCGCCCGCGCTTCCGCGCCCATGTCGGCATGGGTCATGGTGGCGGGATGCGCGACGAGGCTCTCGACGCCGCCGAGCGACTCCGCCAGCGTGAACACGCGCACCGCCGCGATGAAACGGCGCACGGCTGAGACGCCCCCGGCAAGGTCGAAGCTCAGCATCGCGCCGAAGCCGGACTGCTGGCGCGCCGCGAGCGCATGGCCGGGATCGGCGGTGAGGCCGGGGTAGTAGACGCGCGCCACGGCGGGGTGCCGCTCCAGATGGGCGGCGACCGTCATCGCGTTTCGTTGCTGCCGGTCCATGCGGGCGAAGAGTGTGCGCAGGCCGCGCAGCGTCAGCCAGGCGTCGAACGGCGCCCCGGCGCTGCCGACGACGTTCGCCCACTGGCGAAGGTCCGCGATGTGCGCCGCATCGGCGGCGACCACCGCGCCGCCGATGACGTCGGAATGGCCGTTCAGGTACTTGGTGGTGGAATGGACGACATAGTCGGCGCCGAGCGTGATCGGGCGTTGCAGTGCGGGCGACAGGAAGGTGTTGTCCACCGCCACTTCCGCGCCCGCGTCCTTCGCCTTCGCCGAAAGCGCCGCGATGTCGACGACGCGCATCAGGGGGTTGCTGGGCGTCTCGATGAGGACGAGCGCGGGCACGTCCTCCAGCGCGGCGGCGAAGGCCGACGCGTCGCCCTGATCGACGAAGCGCAGCGACAGGTGTCCGCGCTCGGCGCGTGCCTTCAGGAGGCGCATGGTGCCGCCGTAGCAGTCGTGCGGCGCGAGCACGAGATCGTCGGGGCGCAGCCGCCCGACGAGAAGGTCGATGGCCGCCATGCCGCTCGATGTGATGACCGCGCCCGCGCCGCCTTCGAGTTCCGCGAGCGCCTCGGCGAGCAGGTCGCGGGTGGGATTGCCGGCGCGGCCGTAGTCGTATGTGCGCGGCTGCTCGTAGCCCGCGAACGTGTAGGTGCTCGACATGTAGAGCGGCGGGGACACCGCGCCGAACGCCGGGTCGAGCCCCACGCCGTGCGCCGCGGCGATCGTCTCGGGCCTGGGAAAGCGATCGTTCCGCTCAGTCATTGAAGAACCGCCCCTCCGTCACTTCGCGCACGATGCCGGCGCGGATGGTGAAATCGCCGAACCGCTCGCCCGGCAGGCGTTCCTGTGCGTAGCGGCCGAGCACGTCCTCCAGCACCTCCAGGATCACCGGCTCGCCGACGTTCTCGCGCACCATGCGGTTGAGCCGCTGGCCGTGGAAACCGCCGCCGAGGTAGAGATTATACTTGCCCGGCGCCCGCCCGGTAAGGCCGATCTCGGCGATGTAGGGCCGCGAGCAGCCGTTGGGGCAGCCGCTCATCCGGACGGTGATCGGTTCGTCCGAAAGGCCGTGCCGGGCGAGGATCGCCTCGACCTTGCCGACGAGATGCGGCAGGTAGCGCTCGCTTTCCGCCATGGCGAGGCCGCAGGTCGGGAAGGCGACGCAGGCGATCGCGTTGCGGCGCAGCGTCGAGACGCGGTCGATTTCAAGCCCGTGCCGGCCGAGCACGGCGTCGATGCCCGCCCGGTCGTCCTCGGCGACGCCCGCGATGATGACGTTCTGGTTGGGCGTCAGCCGCAGCGTGCCGCGATGGATGCGCGCGACGTCGCGGAGCGTGTCCAAGAGCTTCAGGTCGAGCCGCCCGTTCTCGATGAAGACGGTGCGGTGATGGCGGCCGTCCGGCGTCGCGTTCCAGCCGTAGCTGTCGCCGTTCGAGGTGAAGGCGAACGCGCGCGGGTCCTCGAACGGCGCGCCCATGCGGCGCTCGATCTCGGCCTTGATCCAGTCGAGGCCCTTGTCGTCGATCGTGTACTTGAAGCGCGCGTGCTGGCGGTCCTTGCGGTCGCCGTAGTCGCGCTGCACGGCCATCACCGCGTCGGTGCAGGCGAGCAGGCGCTCCGTCGGCACGAAGCCGATGACGCTGGCGAGGCGCGGATAGGTTGCGGGCGCCTGATCGGTGCGGCCCATGCTGCCGCCGATGGCGACGTTGAACCCGTCGAGGCCGTCCGGCCCGCCGATGGCGATGTAGCCGAGGTCCTGCGCGTAGACGTCGATGTCGTTGGACGGCGGCAGGGCGAAGCCGATCTTGAACTTCCGCGGCATGTAGGTGCGCCCGTAGAACGGCTCCTCGGGCTCCGACGCGGCCACGCGCGCGTCGCCGTACCAGATCTCGTGATAGGCGCGCGTCTTGGGGATGGCGTGGTCGCTCACCCGCTTCGCCGTCGCCGCGACCTCGGCATGGAAGGCGGAGGCCTGCGGATCGACCGTGCACATCACGCCGCGGCTGTCGTCGCCGCAGGCCGCGACGGTATCGAGAAGCGCCTCGTGCAGGCCCCGGATGATCGGGCGCAGGCCGTGCTTCAGCACCCAGTGGAACTGGAAGGTCTGGCGCGTGGTGATGCGCAGCGTCTCGCCGCCGTGCGCGCGGGCGAGCGCGTCGAGCTTCAGCCACTGCGCGGGCGTGCAGACGCCGCCCGGCAGGCGCACGCGGATCATGAACTGGTACGCCGGCTCCAGCTTCTGGCGGCGGCGCTCCTCCCGCAGGTCGCGGTCGTCCTGCTGGTAGATGCCGTGGAACTTCATCAGCTTCACGTCGTCGGCGGAGGGCACGGCGCCGGTGATCCGGTCGAGCAGCCCGTCCGCGATCATGCCGCGCAGGTAGTCGCTCGCGTCCTTCATGCGCTCGTCGGGGCCGAGCTTGTCCAGGGGCTGCGACAGGTCGCGGCTGCGGTCGATGGTGGTCGTCGTCATGGCGTTTCTCAATAGACGTCGCGTTGGTAGCGGTGGTCGGACTGGAGCGAGCGGACATAGTCCTCGGCCGCTTCCCGCCCGGTGCGCGCCTCGGCCGCGACGATGTCGATCAGCGTCTCGTGCACGTCGGGCGCGAGGTTGGCGGCGTCGCCGCAGACGTAGATGTGCGCGCCCGCCTCGAGCCACGCGAACACGTCCTTCGCCTGTTCCTTCATGCGGTGCTGGACGTAGGTCTTCTCCGCCGCGTCGCGCGAGAAGGCGACGTCCATGCGGGAGAGCGTGCCGTCCTTCAGCCAGCCCTGCCATTCGGTCTGGTAGAGGAAATCGGTGCGGAAATTGCGCTCGCCGAAGAACAGCCAGCTCCGCCCGCCGCTTCCCCGCGCCTCGCGTTCCTGAAGGAAGGCGCGGTAGGGGGCGACGCCCGTGCCCGCGCCGATCATGATGATCGCGGTGTCGTCGTCCGGCAGCCGGAAATGCGGATTGCTCTGGACGTAGACGGGGAGCGTCGCGTCGGGTTCGGTGCGATCGGCGAGCAGCCCGGAGGCGACGCCGCTGCGCGGCTCGCCGTGGAGCGTGTAGCGGACGGGCGCGACCGTCAGATGCGCTTCGTCCGGCGCGGCGGAGAGGCTCGACGCCAGCGAGTAGAGCCGCGGC
Organism: Sphingosinicella microcystinivorans; assembly: GCF_027941835.1. Classification (NCBI taxonomy): domain Bacteria; kingdom Pseudomonadati; phylum Pseudomonadota; class Alphaproteobacteria; order Sphingomonadales; family Sphingosinicellaceae; genus Sphingosinicella; species Sphingosinicella microcystinivorans. The sequence goes on along the minus strand of NZ_CP116005.1, from coordinate 864,462 downwards.
TGGAGCGGCCGCAGCGCGGACACGAAGCCCTGCGGCATGACGCCCGCGACCGGAAAGCGCCGGACGATGTCGACGACGTGATGCGTGCGCAGGAACGCCGCGCGCTCGCCCGCGCGGTCCTCCTGCTGCAATTGCCTCAGCGCGTCCGCCTCGCTGAGCTGCGCCCAGTAGTCGAGGAAGCGCGGCGTCGCGGCGGTGATTTCGAAGCGGTGCGTCAAGGCCTCGCCGATCGCGGTCTCGCGGCCCTTCATGTCGAACGACGTGTCCGGCGAGAGCGCCAGCGCGTCGAGCAGCGCGGCGACGACGGCGGGATCGTTGGACGCGGCGATGCCGAGCGCGTCGCCGGGCGCGTAGGTGAGCCCCGAGCCCGCGAGCGAGAATTCGATGTGCCGCGTCTCCTTGCTCGATCCCCGGCCGACGATGGCGATGTTCTCCACCACGGGCGCGGGAAACGGGTTGCGCTTGTCGTAGGCGTCCGGCGTGTCCGCCGGAGCCGCCGCGGCCGCCGCCGGAACGGCCGCCGTCTTCGCCTCGGCCGCGAGCTGCGCGACGACGGCCTCCGCCCACGCCGCGGCGGGGTCCTCGTAGTCGATGTCGCAGTCGACGCGCGCCGCGAGCCGGGCCGCGCCGAGGTCCTCGAAGCGCCGGTCGAGCCGCTTCCCGGCCTCGCAATAATATTCGTATGTCGAATCGCCGAGCGCCAGCACCGCGAAGCGCACGCCGTCCAGCTTCGGCGCCTTGCGACCTTCGATGAACTCGAAGAAGCCGGTGGCGGGCTGCGGCGGGTCGCCCTCGCCGTAGGTGCTGACGACGACGAGCAGGTCCTGCTCCTCCGCCAGCCTGCGCACCTTGTAGTCGGCCATGTCGAACAGCGCGGGTTCGAGCCCGGCGGCTTTGGCGGCCGCCTGAAGTGCGCGCGCCACCTCGGCGGCGTTACCGGTCTCGGTGCCGTAGAGGATGGCGAGCTTGCGCGTCGCGGACGCGAAAGAAGGTGCCGGCTGCGGCGGGGGCTGCCGCAAGCCGGCGTCGAGCCCGGCGAAATAGCCGCTGAGCCAGCGCGCCTCCATCGGACCCAGGGAGTGCGATAGCGCCTCCACCAGCCGCCATTGGTCAGGGGACAAGGCAAGTCCTGGTGGGGCGGGTATCGTCATTCGCGCGTCTGCCTCGGTGTGGCTCCCTTCCTGCGCGCCGACGGGGCTACGGGCGGCCCGACGCGTGCGCCGTGATCATGAAGCTACGTCTTACTGGTACCGAACCTGCGCGTTCGGATTCCATAAGGCAAACGCATATTATTGTGGATTTATATAAGAAATCTTGCGTTTATTCCATGCTCCCGCCTCAGGGCAGGGCAGCGGTGACGATGATCTCGACCTTGTACTCCGGGGTCGCGAGACGAACCTCGCCGGTGGCGCGCGCGGGGGCGTCGGCGCCGCCGATCCAGTCTTCCCACACGCCGTTCATCGCGGCGAAGTCCGCCATGTCCGCGAGCCAGATCGTCGCCTGCAGAATCCGGGAGCGGTCGGTGCCGGCCTCCGCGAGCAGGCCGTCGATCTGCGCGAGCACGGCGCGCGTCTGCGCGGGCACATCGGCGCCGGTCGCGACCTGGCCCGCGAGATAGACGATGCCGCCGTGGACCACGGCCTGGCTCATGCGGGGACCGGAATGCAAACGCTGAATGCTCATGAAATTCTCCTTTGTTGCTGTGCCCGTCACGATGAATAGCGTGTGATGTCAAGCCCGTCCGGGTCGATGGGCGGCGCCGTGCCGCCGATCAGGCTGGCGATCAGGCGGCCGGAGCCGCAGGCCATCGTCCAGCCGAGCGTGCCGTGCCCGGTGTTGAGGAACAGGCCCGGGACCGGCGTCGCGCCGATGATCGGCGGCCCGTCCGGCGTCATCGGGCGAAGGCCGCTCCAGTAGCCGGTGTCGTCCTGCGCGGCGGCGCCGGGGAACAGGTCGTTCACGCAGTACAGCAGCGTTTCCTGCCGCCGCTGCGGCAGGCTGTTGTCGTAGCCCGAGATTTCGGCCATGCCGCCGACGCGGATGCGGTCCCCGAGGCGGGTGACGGCGACCTTGTAGCTTTCGTCGAGCAGCGTCGACACCGGCGCGCGGTCGGGCGCGACGATCCGCAGCGTCACCGAATAGCCCTTCACGGGATAGACCGGCAGGCGCAGCCCCAGCGGCCGCACCAGCGCCGGCGAATGGCTGCCGAGCGCCACGAGGACGGCGTCCGCCGCGACCGCGCCTGCACCGGTCCGCACGGCGGCGACCCGGCCCGATGCGGTTTCGAGCGCATGAATGCCGGTATCGTACAGGAAGCGCACGCCCTTGTCCTGAAGCCACGCGGCGAGCGCCGCCGTGAACTTGTGGCAATCGCCGGTCTCGTCGCCCGGCAAGCGGAGCCCGCCGACGAAGCGGTCGCGCGATGCGGCGAGGCCCGGCTCCGCGCGCACGCAGCCGTCCCGGTCCAGAAGCTCATACGGGACGCCGTAGGATTGCAGCACGGCGATGTCGCTCGCGCTCGAATCGAACTGCTTCTGCGTGCGGAAAAGCTGGAGCGTGCCGAGCGTGCGGTGGTCGTAGTCGAGCGGCAGCCGTTCGCGCAGCAGGGCCAGCTCGTCGCGGCTGAACTCGGCAAGGCGCACCATCCGGCTCTTGTTCAGCGCATAGCGCGCGGCCGTGCAATTGCGCAGCATCGCCGCGACCCAGCGGATCATGGCGAGGTCGAGCTGCGGTTTCAGGATGAGCGGCGCATGGTGCATGAAAAGCCAGCGCATCGCTTTCAGCGGAATGCCGGGCGCCGCCCACGGCGAGGCGTATCCGGGGGAAACCTCGCCCGCATTGGCGAAGCTCGTCTCCATCGCCGGGCCGGGCTGCCGGTCGATCACCGTCACCTCGTGCCCCGCTTCCGCGAGGTAATAGGCGGACGTGACGCCGACGACGCCCGCGCCGAGGACCGCGACTTTCATTGCACTGTCTCCACAAAGGTGCGTTCGCTGCGGCTGCCGAGCCGCGTCAGGATTTCGTAGGGGATGGTCCCGGCATCGCGCGCGACGTCGGCGAGCGACTGGCAGGGGCCGAGAAGCGCGACGAAATCGCCTTCGGAGAGCGCGTCCGGCGCCAGCGCGGACAGGTCGACCGTCAGGCTGTCCATCGAAACGCGGCCGACGATGGGAAGCCGTGCTCCCGCGTGCCACGCCGCGCCGGCTCCGCCGAGGCTGCGCGGCCATCCGTCGGCATAGCCGATGCCGAGCGTCGCGAGGCGCTGCCGGGTGGGCGCGACATGGTCGAGCCCGTAGCCGACGCCGCTGCCGGCCTCCACCTCGCGGATCTGGAGGATGCGCGCCTCCAGCCGGACGACAGGGCGCATCGCCGGGCCATCGGGGGAAGGCTGCACGCCGAACAGGGCGATGCCGGGCCGAACGAGATCGCAGTGGTAGGCCGGGGAGAGGAAGGCGCCGCCGCTGTTGGCGATGGACGCGCGCGCTTCCGGAAACAGCGCGCGGATCGCTTGGAAACGGGCGAGTTGCCCGGCATTCGCCGCGTGCCCCGGCGCGTCGGCGCAGGCGAGGTGCGTCATGACGAAGCGAAGCGCGACCTCGCGCGGGAAGGCCGGGTCCGCCGCGAGCGCGGCGGCCGCGGCGGCATCGAGGCCGAGGCGCGACATGCCGCTGTCCACCTGAAGCACGGCCGGAAGCGCCGTTCCCTTCGCGCGTGCGAGGCGGCGCCAGCGCTCGACCTGACCGGGCGCATTGAGGACAGGCAGGAAGCCCGCTTCCGCGCAGGCGGCTTCGCAGCCGGGGTCGAGACCGTTGAGGATGGCGATGGCGGCATCTGCGCCGAGCGTGTCCGCCACGTCGAAGGCCTCGCGAAGCTGCGCGACGAAAAAGGTGCGGCATCCCTCGGCATGGAGCGCCGGCGCGGCGACCCTTGCGCCGAGCCCGTAGGCATCGGCCTTGATGACGGCCCCGCATTCCGCGGGCGCGACATGGCGGGCAAGCGAACGATAGTTGGCGCGGATCGCGCCGGTGTCGATGGTCAGCCTGCTCGAAAACGCCGTGATGATCCGCGCGGACATGTGTTCCTCCGCAAGCAATCCTATCCGCAGAGGATTTGAATTTTTCGTCTGTTCGGCGCTTTAACTGCCGAAAATTTTCCTGTTGTGGAATAATATTCGATGAATCAGAATATCATTCATGGCTTCTCTGGACGATACCGATCGCAGGATTCTCACCGAGCTCAGGCTCAACGCGCGCATCCCCAACAATGCGCTCGCGCAGAAGGTCGGGTTGTCGCCGTCGGCGTGCCTCAGGCGGGTCGGCCTCCTTGAGAAATCCGGTGTGATCCGCGGCTATACCGCGATCGTCACCGGCGCGCTGCCGGAGGAAGGCACGGTCGCGATCGTGCAGGTGGAGCTGGAGCGGCAGACCGAGGAGTATCTGTCGCGTTTCGAGAACGCGCTGCGCAGGCATCCCGAGATTCAGGAATGGCACCTGATGACCGGCGCCGGGGACTACATATTGCGCATCCAGATCGCCGGTATCGACGATTACGGGCAGTTCCATCGCGACGTGCTGTCGCGTCTGCCGGGCGTGTCGCGCATCACCTCCAGCTTCGCCATGCGAAGCCACCGGCGCGCATAGTCCGGTCCTAGTGGATCAGCATGTGGTGCAGGCCGTTCGGCACGCACTGGGCGGGCGTGTCCGCCGCGATCGCCCGCAGCCCGGTGGCGTGCTCGATCATGGACCGGAGCAGCGGCACCACGGCGCTGCCGCCGGTGAGCACGATGCCGTGGTCGTGAATGTCCTGGCTGAGCTCGGGCGGGGTTTTGTTCAGTACGTCGCGCGTGACCTCGACGATCTCCGCGACGTGCCGTTCGACGACCGTGTCGAGTTCCGAGAGGTCGACATGGATCGTGGTGGGCAGTCCGGAGGTGAGGCTGCGCCCTTTCACGGCGATCGTATCGGCCGCGCCGGTACGGGTCCGGCGCTGCTCGACATAGTCCTGTTTGACCCGCTCCGCCGTCGTGTCGCCGATCAGGAACTTGTGGCGGAAGTGCAGGTAGTCCGCGATCGCCTGATCGAGCGTCGCGCCGCCGATGCGGACCGAGCGCGTGAGGCAGATGCCGCCGAGCGAGAGGACCGCCACCTCCGTGGTGCCCGCGCCGCATTCCACCACCATCGTCCCCGTCGGCGCGCCGACCGGGAGACCGGCGCCGATCGCCGCCGCGAACGGCTCCGCGACGAGGCGCACCGAGCCAATGCCCGCGTCCCGCGCCGCCGTCAGCAGCGCGCCGCGTTCGGCCATCGTCGCGTCGGCGGGCACGCCGAACACGGCGCGCACCGCGCCCGTCCGTTTGCGCCCGAGTGCGCGGGGGACGGCGTAGCGCAGCAGTTCGCGCGCGGAGTCGATGTCCTGCAGCACGCCGCGGCGCAGCGGCCGTTTGACCTCGAGGTTGCCGGAGGTGCGGTCGACCATCGCCTGCGCCCCCATGCCGGCGGCGACGAGGCTCGGCGTGCCGTTCTCCTTGCTGAAGCAGCACAGCGAGGGCTCGTCGAAGACGACGCCCTCGTCGCGCCGTATCACCCGCAGGTTGGCGGTCCCGAAATCAATCGCGAGATCGGGCCGCCGTGAGAAGAGCGAAGCCATGCGGCACGCTGTATCAAGCGGCCCCCGCTTTGTCGCGCCCTATTCGGCCTTCAATCAATGCGCGGCAGCGTTTCGAACTGGTGGTAGGGCGGGGGGCTGGAAAGCGTCCATTCCAGCGTCGTCGCGCCTTCGCCCCACGGATTGGCGGCGGCGGGCGCCCCGCGCAGGAACGACCACAGGATGTTCGCGAAGAAGAACGCCATGCCGACCGCCATGACGGCGTAGCCGAGCGAGGCGATGTGGTTCCAGTGGGCGAAGGCCTCCGGATAGTCCGGGTAGCGGCGCGGCATACCGTCCTGGCCGAGGAAGTGCATCGGGAAGAACAGGATGTTCACGCCGATGAAGAACACCCAGAAGTGCAGCTTGCCGAGCGCTTCCGAATACATCTTCCCGGTCATCTTCGGGAACCAGTAGTAGAAGGCGGCGAACAGCGCGAACACGGCGCCGAGCGACAGCACGTAATGGAAATGCGCGATCACGTAGTAGGTGTCCTGGAGGATGTCGTCGACGCCGCCGTTCGCGAGCACCACGCCGGTGACGCCGCCGATGGTGAACATGATGATGAAGCCGATGACCCAGAGAAGCGGCGTCCGGAAGGTCAGCGAGCCGCCCCACATGGTGGCGATCCACGAGAAGATCTTGATGCCGGTGGGCACCGCGATCACCATCGAGGCGAGCGAGAAGTAGAGCTTGGTGTCGATCGACAGGCCGACGGTGAACATGTGGTGCGCCCACACGATGAAGCCGATCCCGGCGATCGCGACCATCGCATAGGCCATGCCGAGGTAGCCGAACACCGGCTTGCGGCTGAACGTCGCCGTCACCTGGCTGATGATGCCGAAGCCGGGCAGGATCATGATGTACACCTCGGGGTGGCCGAAGAACCAGAACAGGTGCTGGTAGAGGATCGGATCGCCGCCGCCGGCCGGGTCGAAGAAGGTCGTGCCGAAGTTGCGGTCGGTGAGCAGCATGGTGATCGCGCCCGCCAGCACCGGCAGCGCGAACAGCAGCATGAAGGCCGTGACCAGCACCGACCAGCAGAACAGCGGCATCTTGTGCAGCGTCATGCCCGGCGCGCGCATGTTGAGGATGGTGGTGATGAAGTTGATCGCGCCGAGGATCGACGAGATGCCCGCGAGGTGCATCGAGAGGATCACCATGTCGACCGCGGGGCCCGGGGAGCCGGTGGTGGACAGCGGCGCGTAGAGCGTCCAGCCGGTGCCCGCGCCGTTGCCGCCGCCGCCGGGCACGAACGCCGAGCCGATGAACAGCACGAACGCCGGCACCAGCAGCCAGAACGAGATGTTGTTCATGCGCGGGAACGCCATGTCCGGCGCGCCGATCATGATCGGCACGAACCAGTTGCCGAAGCCGCCGATCATCGCGGGCATGATCGCGAAGAAGATCATGATGAGGCCGTGCGCCGTGACGAGCACGTTCCACAGGTGGAGCGCCGCCGAATAATCGTCGCCGCCCGCCCACAGCGGCAGATACTGGATGCCCGGCTCGGCGAGCTCGAGGCGCATCATGCCCGAGATCGCTGCGCCGATCATGCCCGCGACGATCGCGAAGATCAGGTACAGCGTGCCGATGTCCTTGTGGTTCGTGGAGAGGAACCAGCGCGTGAAGAAGGCGGGCTTTTCGCCGTGTCCGTGCGCGCGCCCCGCGAGATCACGCGGCATGTTCATCCCTGCGGTATCGACCATCATCGCCTCCACGGTCCAGCCGGAGGACGACCCGCGCGCGGACGGCCCCGCCCGTTCACGTGAACGGACCGGCGCGTTTCATATTGGTCTTTCGGATCGTCTTTCCGATCGCGGCGTAACACCCGCGCCGCGCCCGACAAAGATCATCTTTTCGCTGCGTTCCAGCAATTATTTTGCGGGTCCGGCGCCGCTGCGGCGCCGGACCCGCCGGTTCAGGCTACAGGCTTCAGGCCGCGCTCTTCAGGTCGGCGAGCGCCGCGCCGAAGTTGATGTGGTAGGGCTGCCCGCCGACGACCAGCGCCGGAACCGAGGCGACGCCCGCGGCCTCCGCCTCCGCGATGCGGCCGGGCGTTTCGCCCAGATGGACGACCTCGACCGAATAGGCCGCGGGATCGAGCGCATGGGCGAGGCCCTGCTCGGCGCTGATGCAGACCGGACATCCGGCATGGTAGAAGACGGCTTTCTGGGGCATGATGTGATGTTCCTTCCTTTTTTCGAGGGTTGGACAACCGGGCGCTCCGTTCGTTGCCGCGAACGGAGCGCTCACACAGGGACCCGCGACCGTGTGAAGCGGGCCCAGCTTTCAAGCCGCGCCGGAGCGTCGGCCTCGACGTGGTCGCGGCAATCGAGACGCAGCGAGGCGTCGCCGAAGGCCGCGTCCACGAAGGCGCAGTGATGCGGCCGCGCCGCATCGGAATGGATGTTCGGTCTGAAGTGCGCGCAGGACACGCACATGCGCTGAACGGGAATCGCGCCCTCGATCTGAAGCGCGCCGATCATCTTGGTGAGGCCCTTCAGGAACGCCGCGCTTTCCTCCGCGTCGAGCAGGTCCGCCGCCGCCAGCAGCGCGTCGGGCCAGACGGCGAGCGTGCGCGCGAGGCGCTTTCCGGCCGCTGTCGGATGCAGCCGCACGGCGCGGGCGTCTTCGGGATCGGGGCGCTTCTCGACAAGGCCCTTGCGCGTGAGCGCGGCGACGGCGTCGCTCGCGGTGGGCTGCGTCACCGCGATCTCGGCGGCCACGGTGCCGACCCGCGCCGGGCCCCGGCCGACGAGGTGGACGAGGATTTGCGTCTGCGTCGGCGTCAGCCCGGTCGCCTCGCCCTGCCGCCAGCCCTCCGAACGCAGCAGCGTTCCGATTCGCGACAGGCCGGTCATGATGTCAGGGTTGGCAGCCACCGTTATGCCTTCATATAATTAGGACTCCTATATATAAAGGCCGAAACGCGGTCAAGCCTTGCTGATGACCGGAACGCAGGATCGTTGAAGCAGGACCGTTCGTTACGCGGAGATCGCGGCGGCGGCGCGCAGGCCGCTGCGGATCCGGTCCATGACGCCGGGGTCGGCCTTCGCCGAGTGGACCACGTAGGCGGAATAGGAGAACTCCGGGCTGCCGGGGACGAGCGCGAGGCGCCCTTCCTCGAGGTAGGGGCGGATGAAACCCTTGCGGAAGTACCCGCTGCCGCCGGTCGCCAGGATATAGTCGAGCGCCAGCGGGCCGTAGCTGATCGAGACCACGGCATTGGGCTGGTCCGGGAACGCCGCCTGATGGCTCGCGGCGAAATCCTCGCCCCAGTCGATCCGGACATGGTCTTCGGGCGCGAGCGGCTGGGTGGTGGGCGTGGTCCGCACCAGCACGAGCTTCTCCTCGAACAGCAGCTCGGCGATCACGCCGGGGCGGCTCGGCGCGGCATACAGCACGGCGACATCGAGGGCGCCGTCCTGCACCTGCTCCATCAGCCGGTCGGACGCGTCGATCTGGGTGCTCACCGCGATTTCCGGGCATTCGCGGCGCATCCACAGCAGCCAGTGCCGCAGCAGCGGGCTCCACAGGCTCAGCTCCGCGCCGATCGTCACCACCGTCTCGCGCCCCGGCGGCAGCGCCACCGCGCGGCGCGCGCGGTCCCACACCTGCACGAGCGTGGTGGCGAACCGCAGGAACTGCTCGCCCGCGGGCGTCAGCTTCGCGCCCGCCTTGTTGCGGATGAACACGGGCCGGTCGAGCTGGTCCTCCAGCACGCGGATGCGCGCGCTCACCGCGGTCTGGGTGAGGTTGAGGTTGGCGGCGGCGCTGACGAAGCTCCCTGTCTTCACCACTTCCAGGAACGTGCGCGCGACGCTGATGTCCATATAGAAAATTCTTTCCGCTTAAAGCGCAATAATATTCGTTTGATTGCTGGATGGTAAGGGGCGGATGATGCACTGGCAAGGCACGCGCAAAGGAGACTCCATGACGCTTCAGCTCGGACAGATCGCGCCCGATTTCGAACAGGACAGCACGCACGGCCGCATCCGTTTCCACGACTGGCTCGGCTCCGGCTGGGGGGTTCTGTTCAGCCACCCGAAGAATTTCACGCCCGTCTGCACCACGGAGCTCGGCGAGGTGGCGCGGCTCCGCCCCGAATGGGACGCGCGCGGCGTGAGGCCGGTCGGTCTCTCCGTCGATCCGGTCGAGGCCCACCACAAATGGGAAGCCGACATCGAGGAAACGCAGGGCCATGCGCTCGATTTCCCGATGATCGCCGATCCCGACGCGCGCGTCTCGACGCTCTACGGGATGATCCATCCCGAAAGCGATCCCGCCGTCACGGTGCGGTCCGTGTTCGTGATCGACCCGGCGAAGAAGATCCGGCTGATGCTCACCTATCCGCCGAGCACCGGCCGCAACTTCGCCGAGATCCTGCGCGCCATCGACAGTCTTCAGCTCACCGACGCGCGCAGCATCGCCACGCCCGTCAACTGGTCGCCCGGCGAGCCCGTCGTGATTTCGCCCAGGCTCTCCGAGGAGGAAGCCGCGCGCCAGTTCCCGCAAGGCTACAGGACGCTGAAGCCCTATCTCAGGATCGTCGATCTCCACGCGGGAGGAGAGTGACGGCGCGCTTCCCGCCTATCGTTCGGGGGGCGGCGTGATCACCGCCTTGTAGGCGGGGGCAAGCTGCAGGGCGCGTTCCTCGTCCCTGCCTGCCTCCGCGGTTTCGCCGCGCGCCCTGAGCAGGCGGCTGCGGGCATAATGGGTCCGGGCCTCGGACGGCGTCTGTTCCACGGCCCGGTCGAGATCGGCGCGCGCGCGGTCGAGATCGCCCTTGCGCTGATAGGCGAGGCCGCGATTGAGATAGGCCGCGGCAAGGCCGGGGTCCGTTTCGATCGCCCGGCTGAACGCGCTGATCGCGCCGTCGAGATCGTCCTGCCAGCCGCTCATGAGCCCGTCCGCCAGAAACGCCGAGGCACGGCCGCGCACACCCTTGGCGGCGGCGTCGATCCGGTCCGTGCAGAGCTGCAGGCTGCGCGCCGGATCGTCCAGCGTGCAGGCGTTCCAGTCGCCGCGCGGGGCGGCGGCGTCGCGCTTCCGGAACGCCGACAGGGCGACGGACTCCGCGGAGCGCGCGGCCTCGCGTTCCGGCGGCGGGGCGGGCGCCGGCGCGGGTGCGGGCAGGGCCACGACCGCAGGCGGCGGCGCGGCTTCGGGCAGTCGCAGCGGGACCGGCGGCGGGGGAGGCGGCGGCGGCGCTGCTGCAACCGCCGTATCCGCGACTTCGGCCGTCGCTTCGGCGCTTGCCGCGGGTGCTTCCTGCCGCGCCGTATCTGCGGCCGTATCCGCGGGTTCCGGCCGTTCGGCCGCTGCGGGCGGCGAGGGCGCTTGCGGAGATGGGGGCGCCTTCACGCGCGGCATCCGCTCGTAGGTGTCGAGTGCGACGGGCACGGGGCCGGACGGCCGCGGATTGCCGAGCACCACCCAGAGCACCGGCATGGAGATCACGGCGACGAGCGACGCCGCGACGAGGACGCCGAGCTGGGGGCGGTTCCGCAGCGTCCATAGCGGCATCCGCGGAGATGGCGCTTGGCGCTGCGGTTGCCCCGGCTGACTCGCCGTCCCGGCGGCATCGAAGCGATCGAGCGCCGCCGCGATCGCGGCCTCCCGGCGATCCGGCCGCGGCGGCGGCGGATCGGGGAGCGGGGGAGGAATGCCCCTATCCGCGCCCATTCGGCTCTCCACGCGCGGCGGATCGGGGGAAGCAGGGGAGGCGGGACGGCATCGGGGCCTTATAGCGGCAACGCGGTTCGCGCGGGAAGGCGGCGGCGCTTTTGCACCGCCGCCGCTGCCGGGATGCCGCGTCCTGCCTCATCGTTCGAGGCGCGCCATCGACGAGGCCGTCTTCGCGGCGCGGACGAGCTGGACGAACTCCGTGCGGTAGCCGAACGCATCGTTGCCGCGCGATGCGGACGCGATCCGGATCACGTCGTCGTAGGTCATCGCACCGCGATAACGGCCGCCGCGCACCAGCTCCGCGAAGGCGGCGACGCCTGCCGCGAAGCGCGCGTCCTGCGGCGCGTCCTCGAAGCGCCGGACCTCGGACGCCGTGGTGATCGGCGCGGAGATCAGCCGGCTCGTCTCCGATTTCGGCAGCTTGTAGCGGATCTTCACGAAGCCGTATTCGCCGCCCTGCGCGGCGGCCGGGCGGCCCGCTGCGCCGCCGCCCTCGGAATAGCGCAGGTCGCCGATCGTGCGCGGGCCGCCCGCGGGCACGATCTCGTAGAGCGCGGTCACGGTCTGGCCGGAGCCGACATCGCCCGCGTCCACCGTGTCGTTGTCGAAATCGTCGCGGTTCAGCATCCGGGTTTCATAGCCGACGAGCCGGTATTCCGCGACGGCGGCGGGGTTGAACTCCACCTGGATCTTCACGTCCTTCGCGATGGGGAACAGCGTCGAGGTGGCTTCCTCGACCAGAGTCTTCCGCGCTTCGGCGACCGTGTCGATATAGGCGGCGGCGCCGTTGCCGTTCTGCGCCAGCGCCTGCATCAGCGCGTCGTTGTAATTGCCCATGCCGAAGCCGAGCACGGAGAGGAAGATGCCCTTGCCCCGCTCGCGCTCGACGAAGCCCTTCAGCTCGTTCTCGTTCGTGATGCCGACGTTGAAATCGCCGTCGGTCGCGAGGATGACGCGGTTGACGCCCGCCGGGTCGATGTTCTGCGCGGCGAGCGCATAGGCCTGGCGGATGCCTTCCGCGCCCGCCGTGCTGCCCCCGGCGCCGAGCTGGTCGATGACGGCGAGAATCTTGCGCTTCTGGCTGGCCGGGGTCGGCTCCAGCGCGACGCCCGCGCTTCCCGCGTAGGTGACGATGGCGACATGGTCGTCGGCGCCGAGCTGGTCGACGAGCATCGCCAGCGATTGCCGGACGAGCGGCAGCTTGTTCGCGGCGTTCATCGAGCCCGAGGTGTCGATGAGGAACACGAGGTTGGCGCGCGGGCGCGCCGCCGTCTCGATCGCGTAGCCGCGGATGCCGATCCGCACGATCTTGCGCCCCTCGGCCCACGGGCTCGGGAACACCGACAGGTTCGTGCTGAACGGCTGCTCCGCCGCCGCGGGCCGGGCGTAGTCGTAAGGGAAGTAGTTCACCATCTCCTCGGTCCGCACCGCGGCGGGCTGCGGCAGCACGCCCCGATTGAGCGAGGCCCGGACGAAGCCGTAGGAGGCGGTGTCGACGTCGATCGAGAAGGTCGACACGGGCTCCTCCCGCACCACCTTGAAGGCGTTCTCGGCCACCGACGCGAAACGGTCGCGGCCGACGTCGCGGTACTCGGGCGCGGGCCGGTAGAGGCCGGGCTCCGCGTGCCGCGCAGGTGCCAACATCGGCATGACGACGGGCGGCGGCGGTGGCGGCGCAACCGGTGCCGCTGCGACAACTTCGGCTATTTCAGCCGCCTCGCCCCGGTCCGCTGCCGCTTCCGGTGACGGTGCGCGGTGCCCGCCGGTGACGACGACGTCCGACGCCGTGGACGTCTTCTCGCTGACGGTCGGACTGTTGCAGGCCGCCAGCAGGCCGATCAGCCCGCCGGTGAAAACATGGTGCAAGCGCATGGCAAAACTCCCTGACGATCGCGGATCAGGATCATCCGCATCGACTTGGACGCGCCGGCCGGGAAAAAGCTTGGGAGCCTCCGGACATTTTTTTGAAAGCCGCGTCATGGTGCCTCGCCCTCCGCGGCGAGGATGCGCCGGACCTCGTGCATCCGCCATGCGACCGTGGACTCGCTGATCCCGAGGATTGCGCCGGCTTCGGCATGGGTGAGCTGCTGCCCGGCCACCAGCACCACGGTCTCCCGGTACGCCGGTTTCAGGCGGGCGATCGCGCTTTTCAGCCACAGCGCGTCGTGGAGGTCGCGCCCGTCCGGCGCGGGCGCGAGGCCGACCAGCACGGCGAGGCGATCGGTGAAGCCGCTGAAGCTGTGCCGCCGCCGCTGCAGGTCGCGGCAGGCGTTGAACACGATGCCGCACAGCCACGTCGAGAACTTCGCCTCGCCGCGAAAGCTGCCCAGCTTTTCTGCGAGGATGCAGCAGACATCCTGCGCGACGTCGTCGGCGTCGGCGCGCGTGCCGGTGAGCTGCCATGCAAGCCCGTGAATACGGTCGTAGTGCCGGCGCAGCAGCGCCTCGAACGCCGCGCGGTCGCCGGCGACGGCGACAACGACCAGATCCTCGTCCCGGACGCCCCGGCTGTCAGCCATTCAGGGCCTTCGACGCTGCACTGATGACAACCGCCTTCCCCGCCTCCCCACACCGGGGATTCCACCCCGCATATTCCAGGGAAACGCGGCGTCCTGCAAGCGGCGTCTGTTTGACTTGATCCTTCGCGGCTGTACCACTCGGGGAGTGCGGAAACCCGATTCAGGATGACGATGGCAGACCAGCAGACGGAAACAGAATCGCTCGATGTTTTCGACCGGATCATGGATGCGATCGTCACGCAGCGCCTCGCGCCTGGCCAGAAGGTGTCCGAGAATATCCTGACCCGCATGTTCGGGATCAGCCGCACGGCGGCGCGCAACGCCATGGAGCAGATGACCGCACAGCAGTTCATGATCTCGAACTCGCCGCGGATCACGCGGATCGCGCCGCTGACGCTGCGCGACGTGAAGGAGAACTTCACGCTCCGCAAGATGATCGCGCCGAGCGTGTTGGCGATGATCTCGCCGCAGATCGAGGAGGCCGAATTCAAGCGCCGGAACGACGCGATCTACCACGAAGGCCCGATCTCCACAGATGCGGATGCGCTCAGGACTCTGAAAGCGAACCGGGATTTCAACGTCTATATCGCGCAGCAGACGCAGTTTCAGCTGCTGATAGGCTGGACCCGGCAGCTCGAGGAAACGACCATGCGGATCTACTGGATCTACATCAAGCTCACGAAATCCATGCCGTTCCCGTGGGAGCAGCACAAAATCCTGCTCGAACTCGTGAAGAACAACCAGACCGACGAGATTCGGCGCTATACGCTGATGATGATCTCGTCCTGCGAAGACCGTGTTCTCAACGCGATTTTCTCGCACGCCAAACTCAACGAGCACAGCCTGAACCTCTGACGGGGAAGGAAGCGCCGGGCCGCCTTTGCCGCGCGACCGCGCGGGCATTGACGCGTGGTTTCTCAACCGAAATAAGGCGGCCTTAATGTCAGAAAAATCTCCAATAAGGCTGCTTTATTTCCAATCAGGAATGATGTATCAACTGAGGCTTCGCTGAAAACTCAGCGGAACCGAGGGATTTAAAAGGGGAAATCAGATGATATTCACATCCAGATTCAACAGCTTGGCAGGTGTTGCATTGTGGGCCGTGGCAGTTCCGGCTCTGGCGCAGACGGCGGCCGAGAGCGCAGCGCAGGCGGATGCCGCTGCCGAGTCTGAGATGATCACGATCACCGGAACGCGCATCAAGGGTAACTTCGAGGCGCCTACGCCGGTGCAGGCGCTCGGCGCCGAACTCATCGACCAGCGCGGCACCACGAACGTCGCCAACGTCATCAACGAAATTCCGGCCTTCACCGGCACGCTGACGCCCGCCTCACCTTCGAGCCAACCGATTTCCTGCGCTTTCGTGGTACGATCTCCCGTGACATCCGTGCGCCCAGCATCGGCGAAACCTTTGTCGAAACCGTGCTCCTGTTCGCCAATCTCGACAATCCGTTCGACGATATCGACGGGACGTCGCTGGTTCGCGTTCCGCTTTCGGGCAACCCCAACCTCACCGAGGAACGGGCGACCACGAAGACGGTCGGTGCGGTCCTCACACTGGGAAGCTTCCGTACCTCGCTTGATTTCTGGGATATCAATCTCAAGGGAGCCATCGGATCGCTCTCTGCGCAGGACATCGTCAACCGCTGCCATCGCGGCGAGGCGGCAATGTGCGAGTTCGTCACCTTGGATGCCGACGATCAACTCGTAGAGGTTCGTCAGCAGAATCTGAACCTCGGCGCCTATAAGCTGCGGGGTCTCGATTTCGAGGCGCGCTACACAACCGGCCTTGGCAACGGCACGCTGGGTCTCGGTGCGGTGGCGAGCTATCTCATTCACAAGAAGATCGCGCCGACAGGCGGTGCATTGATCGATGTCGCGGGCGAAGTCGGTGGGCGTAACGCCGGCGGTATGCCGGATTTCAAGGCAACGCTTTCGGCCAACTACGAAGCCGATCGCTGGGGTGCTTTCCTGCAGGCGCGCTATATCGATGGTGGTCTCTACGATGTCACGTTCGGCCCCGAGGATCTGTCGAAGGAAGACAACAGCATCGGTGCGGTGGTCTATGTGGATATGTCGGCGAAGTACAAGCTCGACGGAGTGATCGGAAGCGGTGCCGAGATCTATGCTGGCGTCGACAATCTGTTCGACCGGACACCCCCGGTTGCACCGATCGACTTCATTTCGAACTCGGCGACCAACGCGTCGATCTACGACGTGATCGGGCGTAAATATTACGTCGGCGTTCGCGCGCGCTTCTAGTTATGGCTGCTTTGGCCCGCGCATCGAGGGTGCGCGGGCCGGGCGCTGCTGTTCTCAGCCCAGAATATTGAACGAGATTTCCGCCCGGAGGCCGAAGGCGAGCGCACTGCGCACGCTCGGGTCTGCGCCCGGATTGATAATGTAATGGGCGCTCGGCTGGAGCGAGAGCCATGAGGCGACGGGGGCGCGATAGGTCAGCTCGAAGGCGACCTCCGCGTCGTTCGCGGGCACCGCGCGCTTGTAGGCATCCGAGGTGAAGGCGGCGGCGACCGCAAGGCCGAGCTGATCCTCATCGCGGCCGCGAAAGGGACCCGTATAGTTGAGGCCGGCGCTCGCGAAGCGTCTGAACGTGTTGAAGCGCCCATCGGCGATGCCGAGGCGGGCGAAGGCGGCGAGGCCCTGCGCGGGGTCGCCCGCTTCCTCGAACAGCGCCGTCTCGCCGCGCACGTAGAGGCCGTCGTTGCCGCGCCCGCTGTTCCCGGCATGATCGTCGAAACGCGCCGTGTAGCGCCAACCGCCGAAGAGCAGGCGTCCGTGGGGCAAGGGGGCCTCGACTTCGGCGACGAGAAGCGCGCCGTCGCCGTTCCCCAGCTTCACCGCGGTGCGTTTTGGATGGTCGGGATCGCCGGGGACGCCGTCGAGCACGGCTGCACGCACCACCCAGCCTGCGGCGGACTCGATGGAAAGCCGTGCGGCGAGCGAGGTCGACGGGAAAATGGACGGGCCGTTTTCGCCCGTCTGCGCGAAATCCGTGCCGATGCCGTGCGGGCTGCCGATGAACAGGCCGGACGCGTCGAGCGAATCGAACTCGGAATTGAGATCGTAAAGCCCAACCTTCAGCGAGCCGCCCGCGAACGCCTGTTCGATCCATGCCTCGTAGAGGCGAAACGCCCGCACGCCGGTTTCGATGTTGCTCGCCGTCTGCGCATCGCCGGCAAGGTCGCTGAACGACTTGCCGTTGTTGTAGAGGCCGTAGACGTGGACGCTGGCACCCTTCCATCCGGCAAGCGCCTCGAGGTCCGCCTCGGCGACGAGGTCGAGATTGTCGAGATAGCGGCTGCCGCGTCTGATGCCGCCGGAGGCGTTCGACATCACCTCGCCCGTGTAGGTCGCCTGAAGCAGCAGCGGCCCCTGGTTCTCGTCGATCTCTCCGCGGCTGTGCGTGTGGCTGTGCGGAAGGTGGCCTTCCGAGGCAAAAGCGGGAAGCGAGGCGAACGCCGCAACGCCCGCGACCAAAGAACGCATAAAATTCCTCCCAAACTTGCAAATCAATTGCAGTATAAATAGGAATACCGAGCGTTCTCCGCCCGGCTCCCGGCATACCGGGCTCTAGTCGATACTGTTATGATTTGCTGTTTCCCAGAAAAACTTGTTCTTGTTTCTGCGAATGATTTTCGATTTCATTTGCCGTCATCGAAATTGAAGATGACTATTCACCATCATCCAACGAAATTTGGTTCGGGTCGACAGATTACAGCATGAAAGCCGTCGGAGATTGCCGCTACCGCGGCGCCGACGATGGCTCCCAGACATCTTCGGTGGTCGCGACGAGGTCCTTCATCGTCGTCCATTTCCGCGCGCCCGGAACATGGCGTTCGCCGCGGATCGCCGCGAGCGCGAAGGCGAGCATACGGTTGCGGACGCGTTCCTTTTCCGCCTCGGGCCATGTTTCGAACGGATGGGGGCCGCGCACGACGACCAGCTCCTTCAGGCCCCGCACGCGGTCGTAGGAGGCGATCGTGCCTTCGAGGCTGGCCGCGTAGTCCCAGAGCCCGCGCACGAAGAACGCCGCAGGCCACGTCTTCATGCCGGCGAGGATCGCCGAGCCTGGGAAGAACACGACGTTGTGCTCGATCTGGCTCGCGCCGATGAACAGGCCGCGATCCTTGCCGAGCCCGCGCCCCTCGTCTTCCGGCGTCGGCGTCGCAGAGACGAAGCCGGGACCGCTGGTGAACTCCGACATCAGCAGCGCGCCCTTGATCGACGGGTCGCGGTGAGGCGGCGCGCAGGCGATCTCGGCGAGGTCGTAGCTGCAGTCCCTGTCGAAATTCATCGTCATCGCCCAGCCGCTCGCCATCGTGCCGCGCGAGTTGCCGAGCAGCAGCGTCGGCAGCTCCGCGGCCTTGCCGCGCAGCGCGCGGGCGGCCTCGGCGCCCGTGGCGAGCTTGCCCTTCGGCGACAGGGCGCGCAGGCCCTCGCCCGAGCGCAGGCTGGCAAGCGCCGCCAGCAGGTCGCGGCCCTGCTGGAGCGTGTTGGTGTCGCTGTAGCCGCTCGAGACGCCGACCCCGCGCCGGTCGTAGGCGAGCACGTCGAAGCCGGCGGCGTTGAACATCGCCATCAATGAGCGCCATCCCGCCTGTCCGGGCGAGCCGGTGCGCGTGTTCGGGAAGGAATTGATGGCGGTTTCCCCGGTTTCGGGATGGATGCTGTAGAGCCGGTCCTCGGGATGGTCGATCGCGGCGAGGCGGGTGCCGCCGCCGCCGCTCATCACGATGAGCGCACGGACCTTGCGGCCCTTCGCGCCCGGCACGCCGCGCCCTTGCAGATACCAGCCGCGCAGCTTGACGGGCGTTTCGAGACCTTTGTGGATGCGTTCGTGCGCCTCGGCGGGCGCAGTGAATTCGACCGTGTAGGTGTTCGCCTCGGCGGCGGCGATCGGTTCCCGGTAAGGCTCCGCAGCGAAGAACGCCGGGCGGCGGATCGCGGCGAGGTCGAGATCGGCGCTTTCATCCACCTTGCCGAGCAGGTGGCGGTGATGCGGATCGGTGATGCGTTGCTCGCGGTTGGGCGGCTTCCGGCCGTTGACGACGGACGTGACCCGCGCCACGCAGACGGGATCGGCCTTGCACTGGAGCCAGCGCGCGCGCAGCACGGGCTCGGAGAATTCGTCGACGTAGAAATCGCCCGCGTAGCCCGCCGGCGGCCGTGCGCCGACCGTCGTGAACGGAACGCAGACCTTCGTGCCGGTTTTCGAAGGGATCAGATAGCCGGGCAGCACCATGTCGCGGTCGTAGGCGACATGGGTTTCGCAGTCGGGCGGCGGGAAGCGGTCGGCAGCTTTCGCAGAGCTGGACCCTGCCGCCGCCGACAGCAGCAGAAGGCCCGCTCCGGCATAGATGTTCCACCGCATGGTCCGCTTCCCCCTCCAGATGATCGCAGCGACCTTACGGGACGCAACTGTCAGGAAGCTTGCATGGCCGCTCGGCCGCCGAACGTGCGCTGGATCGTGACGCCGACATAGGGACCGCTGTTGAGTTCCCGCCGTTCGATGTAGCGCAGCGGAGCCGATCCGCGCAGCCCGTCGTAGATGCTGCGCGTGCGGACGACCGGGCTGCTCGTGATATTCTTTGCGAAGGCGCGGAGCGTCCACGCGGCATCCGGCTTGTATTCCACGAAAGCGTCGACCCGGTCCGGCACCCGGTCGGTTTCGATCTCGTCGATCTTGAACGTCGTTTCCTTCTCGGCGAGTACGTAGTTGACGCCCCAGCGCGTGTGCCACCGCGCGATGTCGTGCGTGAGGCTGACCTTGGCTTCGAGCGGTTCATCCTCCGAGATCCGGCGGCGTTCGCCGGTCACGGGATCGGTGACGCGGCTGCGGCGCCACAGGCCGTTGCCCTGCAGCGTGACCCCCGGCAGCCCCAGCGGATCGAGCGGCAGGTTGAAATCGAGCTGCAATTCGCGGCGGCGGCCGCTGCCGATGTTGCCCACGGCGTCGAAGGTGCCTTCGTCCGTGAAGACCGGGATGCGGTCGACGACGTCGCTGATCGCTTCCTGCCGTGCAGTGAGCACCACCGAGCCCTTGCCGATGCGGCGTTCCCATGCGAGCTCGGCGCGCCAGAGGCTGTCGGGCTCCAGGTCCTTGTTGCCCGCGGTGACGGTGCCGCCCGTAAGCGAGGCCGAGCTGACGAAGTCGGCGAAATCGAGCTGACCCACGGAGCGTTCGACGAGCGCCCGGATCTCGTCGCGCGGCGAGGGTGCCCAGCGGACGAGCACGCGCGGCTTGACGAACGACTGTGATTTTCTGAGCGCGCTGTCGCCGCTCTGCGTCAGCGTCGAGGTCTCGTAGCGGCTGCCGGCCTCCACCGTCAGCGCGCCGGAAACGTGCCAAGCCGCGGTGAAGAAAGCCTCCGCCCGCTTTTCCTCGACGCGGACGTTGGCGGCGGGCAGGGGAACGGCGATGCCGTCCTCCTCGAGCGCGCTGTGGCTGTCGAGCGTGTTGAACGCGCCTTCGAGCCCGCCTTCGAGCGAGATGTTCCCGGCCTTCCGGCGCAGCACGCCGCGCAGGATGGTCTCGCTCGCGTCGGAGTTCTCGAAGGTCGCATCGCTGCCGGTGGGGGCATGGGACCTGTCGACGCCGTCGATACCGGTCGTCCGGCGCAGCGCGAGCAGCTCCATCCGGCTGCGCGCACCGACGGAGCGGTCGTAGCGGAGGCCGATTTCCGTCGCCTCGGTGTTCACGCGCTCGGTGCCGGATGCGTCATAGGGCGTGGGGAAGGTCACCTGCTCGCCGATGTTCGCGAACATCTTCTTCATCTTGTAGAGGCCGTTCACGCGCACCGTGCCGCCGGCGAGGGGCCGCTGGTAGCTGCCGAGCGCTTCGCGGATGTCGTTGCCTTGGGGCTGATCGTAGCGGCCGAGCCGAACGGGCGTGCCGTCCCCGGCATGGCGGTTCCGGCTGCCGAAGCCGTGCTCGTCGTCGATCTCCCGGTAGACGGCCCCGGACAGGTCGAGGACATTGGCGCCCGCGACATGGCGGAGCTCGCCTGCGAGCCGCGGCGCCTCGTATCCATGACGATAATTCGCGTAGCTGCCTTCGATCCGTCCGCTCAGAGACTGCGCGTTGCTGCGCACGACATTGGCGAGCAGCGTGTATCCCTGCATGTCGTAGCCCGCGCCGCTGCGGATCAGTTCTACACGGTCCACACTCGCCGCCGGGATGCGCTTCAGCACGTCCTCGAGCGTATCCTCCTTGCTCGTCGGGCGCTGTCCGTCGACGAGGACATTGCCGCTCGCGCCGGCATAGCCGCGAAGCTCGCTGTCTCCTTCTTCGAGGCGGAAGCCCGGCACCAGCTTCACGATGTCGAGCGCGGAGGCAGGCTGCGCGCTCGCGAAATAGGCGGGTTCGAACGCCGTCACGCTGCTGGCGTCGCCGGCTGCGGCCGCAGCGGTGGCCTGCATGGAAATCAGAAGAACGGCGGCGGCCGCGCGGCGGGATGGAAAAGACAGGAACATTCGCGTGAGCCCCCTGGCATGGTGACGGGGGCTTTTGCCTGAACGTGCCTGACGTGCGTCCGGCAGCGGGCGTCAGGAAAATGTCAGAGGTGAAGCGCGGGCCGGATCACCGTCCGGCGAGGTCGTCCGCGATCACGTTTTCGCTTTCCGAGCGAATCTGCTGCTTGATCGCGTTTAGCGCGGCCCATTCCGGCTTCTTGCGCAGCGGCTCGCGCACCTTTGCGATCGTGGGCTCGCGCTGTCCGAAGGAGTCGATGTCCTTGTACTCGTAGACGAACAGCGCGTCCCATGATGCGCCCACGGGATAGCGGTTGAGGAAGATGCGGTAGCGCGAGAGGATGCCCTCGCGCATCCAGCCCTGCACCTGCGGGATGACGTATCCGTCGACGTATTTCCTGTATTCGGCGAGTTCGCGATACTCGTAGGGGATGACATAGAATACGCGGTCGCTGGCGGGCGGCGCGGCGGCGCCGTCCTCCCACAAGAGATCGGCCGATACGGTGATAACGGGTTCACCGAGCGCGAGACCCTTCGCGTCGAGGCCGCCCGGCGACGTGCGCTCCAGCGTTTTCCAGTGCGCGACGTCGGCATAGTCCCTGAACCGGATGATCGCCATCGCGTCCCACGTCAGCGTGTCGTTGTACCAGTTGAACAGGAACTGGTAGTCCGCGATTCTACCGGCCTTCTTCAGCGCTTCGAAACGTGTGGTCCCGGCACCTTCCAGATACTGGCGAAACGCGGGCCGGTTCGCGGGCGTGCTCTTGTAGGTGATGAGCAGGCTCTTGGGGCCGCTTTCCGCGTGGACGGCGGTCGGCAGGGCGATGGTGCAAAGGACGAGCATCGCCAGCGCAGCGATGAGAGCGCGAGCGGCCATGAGTGGCCGCGACAGGATGAGGTGCATGATTTTCAGACCAGCGTTGAGTGAACAGTGGGAAGCGACAGCGCCGCCGAATTGACGTTGACGCTGCGGTCGAATGTCATCGCGTCGCCCTCGAAGCGGCAGACGACGGTGTCGCGGAAGGCGGTTTCCGCGAACTGCCAGATCATCTCGAACGTGTCCGGCGCGATCCAGCGCCCGCCCGCGACGACGAGCATCGAATCCGGCTGGTACTGGTGGTGCAGCTTGTTGCCGGTCATGCTCGTGTGGTCCTCGATCCAGCGGCCGAGGCCGACATCGACGCTGTGCTCGCCGCGCGCGTCGCGCATCGTGAAGCGGCAGCGGTCGCCCGCGAAGGTGAAACCGAAGCTCTCGATGTCCTCGGCGTTTTCGGCGGCCTTGAAGCGCCGGCCTGAAATGCGCGCTGCGACCGGCGACATGGTGGCGGGAAGCGCCGGAAGTAGCGAGAGTGACTGCGTTCGCTCCGCGAGCGCGGCGGAGCTCTTGTCGTTCGGCGGCAGGCCGATGGCGCCGAAGGCAGCGGGGAAGTGCCTGTCGACGATCGGCGTCAGCAACTCGCTCTTGCGGATCGCGCCCGTCACCGCGAGCACGGCGTCGTGATCGGGAAAGACGATCGCCATCTGCGTGAACAGGCCGACCGCATAGTAGGTGTTGTTCGCGCCGATCCACCACTGGTAGCTGTATTCGCCTTCGGCGACCTGCGGCTTGCTGACCCCCTCGACCCATTCCGGCGAGAGAATCTGCTGCCCGTTCCAGCGGCCTTTCTGCGCGTAGAGCATTCCGAGCTTCAGCGCGTCGGCCGTCTTCCACGTGAGGCCGTTGCCGCCCGGATTGATGCCGCCGGGGCCGACGTCCCAGCTGAGCCCGGCGATGCCGAGCGGCTTGAAGAAGCGCGGTTCCATGTAGTCGCGGAGCGTCTGGCCGGTCACTTTCGTGACGATGGCGGAGAGCATGAAGCTCGCCGCGCTCGAATAGACGAAGCGCGTGCCCGGCCTGTGGACCACCGGCACCTTGAAGAATTCCGCGACCCAGCTCGTCCTGATCTGCCGCCATACGGAGCCGGAGATCTCCTCGGCGTGGCCGGTGCGCATCGTCAGCAAGTCGCGCACCGTCATCGCAGCGAGGTTGTCGCTCACGGTTTCCGGAAGCTCGTCCGGGAAGAAGGAGATCACCTTGTCGTCGATGCCGAACAGCCCCTCGTCCATCGCGATGGCGACGCCCGAAACGGCGACGCTCTTGGTCAGCGAGTGCATCATGTGCGGCCGGTCCGCGCGGTAGGGCGCCCACCAGCCTTCGCCAATCACGTCGCCGCCGCGCGACAGCATGAAGCTGTGCAGCTCGAGGCCCGCGCCGCGGACCTCGTCGAGAAAGGCGAGGATCGCCTGCGGGTCGACCCCATGCGTTTCCGGGCGGCTGCGCGGCAGGCCGTCGACGGGCGAAGCCCCGGACGTCGGCAACCGCGCGCACGCCGCAAGGCCCGGCAGGGCGAACAGCCCGGCGGCGCCGAGCGTCAGTCCGGTGAAGCGGCGCCGCGAAAGGCCTGCATTTGATCCCGCTGTCTTCAATGCTGTCTCCCCCCGGCAGGCGATGCCGACCTCCAGTGTAACGTAGGAAACCAGTCTGTCGCCAAGCTGTCGTCCTGGCGACACGGGCGAGACAGGTTTGTGACAGCTAGGCGGTCTATCGTCAGCCTGTCACCGGCACCTTGGTCTTCGTCCATCGGGCGGGGACTCGCATTTGTCCGGGGAACGGGTCGCGGCGTGCTGTTCGGGCGCGCCCGAACATGGGGAAACTCCCGCTCTCCACCGGGGCGGGTCAAAAAGGGGTGCAGAAAATGGCCACGAAGTGGAAATGGATCGCCGGAATCGGCGTCAGCGGAATTGCAATGGCCGCCGCCGGTCAGGCGACGGCCCAACAGGCCGAATCGGATACGCAGGCGGGGCTGGCGCTCGAGGAGATCGTCGTCACCGCCGACCGTCCGGACAGCTATAGCGCGGATTTCGTGCAGGCCGGCAGCTTCCGCGGCGCGCGCCAGATCGACACGCCGCTCACCGTCAGCGTCATTCCCGAGCAGGTGCTGAAGTCGCAGCAGGCGCAGAACATTCTCGACGCGCTGCGCAACTCGCCGGGCGTCACCAGCTCGCAGACCAGCCCGACCGTCGTCGCCAACCTCTCCATACGCGGCATTCCCGTGGAGAACCGCGGCAACTACCGCCTCAACGGCTCGCTGCCGATCGTGAACCTCATCGACCTGCCGATCGAGAACAAGGTCCGCGTCGAGGCGCTGAAGGGCGCGTCCGCGCTCTACTACGGCTTCACGACGCCGTCGGGCATCATCAACCTGACGACGAAGCGGCCGACGCTCGATCCGCTGCTGAACGTGGCCGTGAACGCCAACGAATACGGGCAGGTGCAGGGCCACGTCGACGCCAGCGGAACTTTCGGCATCTTCGGCGTGCGCGGCAACTTCGTGTACGGCAATCTCGATCCCGGCATCGACAACGTAAGCGGCTATCGCAGCTTCCAGTCCGGCGCGTTCCAGCTCGATCCCGCCGACAACATCCGCATCAATCTCGATGTGGAGCACATCCGGAAGGTGATGACCGAACCCACGGTGGTGCAGGGTCCGACCGCTGCCGCCAGCCTGCTGACCGTGCTGCCGCAACTGCCGCGCGCGTCCAACAACCCGGGCACCAGGGGCTTCCGGAACTACGCCGACGCGACGAACGTGCTCGGCCGGATTTCCTGGACGATCACGCCGGCGTGGAACCTGACCGCCGAGGGCGGCATCTCCTACGTGGATCGCGACCGCCGCTTCAGCACGCTCGCCAACTTCAATCCCGTGACGGGGAACGGCACCCTGACGATGAACGCGGCGGACGGCCAGCTCTACCGGAACAAGAACGGCCGTATCGAGCTCGCCGGCACGTTCGCCACGGGCCCTGTCATCCACGAACTGCTGATCGGCGCGTCCAAGAACATTCGCCGTCAGTATTCTCCGACGCCGGTCCCAAGGGTCGGTCCCGCCGCCGCTACCAACGCCAACTGCGTCTTGCTCGGCCTTCCCAGCACTTGCGTCCAGAACCTCTACGATCCTGTCGATCTCGCCGACATCCGTTTCGCTGGTACGACACCTTATGATCCCACGCGCGATGCGTCGATCAAGGACACCGGCTTCTATGCATTCGACCGGATGCGGTTCGCGGGGCCGAACGACGACATGTTCAGCATCCTTCTCGGTGTCCGCAAGTCCATCTACAAGGAAACGCAGAGAGACAATCCGGGCACGCCGGGCGTCATCGATCCGCGCGAGACGTACTCGGACAAGCCGGTCGCGCTTTCGGGTGGCCTCGTCTTCAAGCCGGTGGCATGGGCGAGCGCCTACGCGACCTACATCGAGGGTCTCGAATCGACTCCGGCTGCGCCGTTCAGCGCAGTCAATTCCGGAGAAATCCTTCCGGCCAGCAATTCCAAGCAGTATGAAGGCGGTATCAAGGTCGAACCCAAGAAAGGCCTTCTGTTCACGGCCGCCTATTTCGACATCACGCGCGAGCTGACCTACACCAATGCCGCGAACGTCTTCGTGAAGGACGGCGAAGCCACCTACCGGGGTTTCGAGTTCAGCCTCACCGGCGAGATCACGCCCGATCTTTCGATCTATGCGTCCGGGCTTTCCCTGCGTGCCAAGCAGGGAGAAACGGCCGTTGCCGCCCTGATCGGCAACCGGATCGAGAACACGGCGAAGACGCAGTGGTCGGTCTCCGGCGAATATCGCCTGACGCAGCTCGTCGAGGGCCTCGCGATCAGCGCGGGCGCCTATTACACCGGCGCGCGCGCGATCAATCCGCAGAACTCGCTGTTCGTTCCGAGCTATACGGTCTACGATCTCGGCGGCTCCTACAGCTTCGAGATCGGGGGCGTGGGGATGACCGCGCGCATCAACGCGCAGAACATCACCGGCAAGAAGTATTTCGCTTCGACGAGCAGCAACTTCATCGCCTTCGGCCCGCCTTCGATGGTGAAGTTCTCGCTGACCGCCAACCTGTTCTGATCGCGTATAGCGCGGTTACTTTCCGGCCGGTGTCTTCCTGCTGGCGACACCGGCCGGTGCATGTCGAGTGTAACGGATAGTGCCATGAACCTGCTCCTGCTCCCCGGCGACGGCATCGGCCCCGAAATCGCGGCTGCCACGCGCCGGGTTCTGGAGGTGTTGGTAGAGACATGCGGCACTGCGCTCACGATCGAGGAACGTGCCATCGGCTTTGCCAGCCTCGCTGCATCCGGCACCACATTGCCAGATGCGGTTCTGGAGCGGATACCGGAGATGGACGGCGTCATCCTCGGACCCGTCTCGCATTTCGACTATCCGCCGCGCGAGGCGGGCGGCATCAACCCTTCGGCGGCGCTTCGCACGCGCTTCGCGCTCTATGCCAACATCCGGCCGTGCCGCTCGCGGCCTGATCTGACGATCCTTCCGAAACCCATGGATCTCGTCATCGTGCGCGAGAACACCGAAGGCTTCTATTCCGACCGCAACATGCACGCGGGAAGCGGCGAGTTCATGCCCGACGAGGACATGGCGCTCTCCATCCGCAAGATCACCGCGAAAGGCGCTTCCCGGGTCGCACGCGCCGCATTCGCACTGG
This sequence comes from Sphingosinicella microcystinivorans, assembly GCF_027941835.1. Lineage (NCBI taxonomy): Bacteria > Pseudomonadati > Pseudomonadota > Alphaproteobacteria > Sphingomonadales > Sphingosinicellaceae > Sphingosinicella > Sphingosinicella microcystinivorans. The sequence goes on along the minus strand of NZ_CP116005.1, from coordinate 837,571 downwards.
CGCGCGGGCGCCGGAAGAAGGTGACGGCCGTGCACAAGGCGAACGTGCTGAAGCTGTCGGACGGGCTGTTCCTGCGCGAGGTGCGGAAGGTCGCCGCCGAATTCCCCGACGTGGAGCTGGAGGAGATCATCGTCGATGCCGCCGCGGCGCTGCTGATCCGCAGCCCGGACCGGTTCGACGTGATCGTCACCACCAACATGTTCGGGGACATCCTTTCCGACGAGGCGTCCGAGCTCAGCGGCAGCCTCGGCCTCGGAGGTTCGATCAACGCGGGCGACGACATCTGCGTCGCGCAGGCGCAGCACGGCTCCGCCCCCGACATCGCGGGCAAGGGCGTCGCCAATCCGACGTCGCTGATCCTGTCGGCGGCGATGCTGCTGGACTGGTTCGGGCGCAGGCACGGACGGGGCGATTTCAGCACGGCTGCTGCCACGCTCGAAGCTGCGGTGGAGGATGTGCTGGGCAATCCCGCCACGCGCACGCGCGACATCGGCGGCGCGCTCGGCACGGCGGAATTCGGCGAGGCCGTCTGCAACGCCGTTCGCGCGCGAGGCAAGCCATGACGACACGCCCGCCCGCGCTCCTGCGGCCGGAAATGCTCGCCGTGAAGGATCGGGGCGGCGGTATCCGCACGCGCCCGATGGTGACGGCGAAGGTCGGCTCGCGGCAGATGCTGAACGGCGTCACCGTCATTGACCCCGGCGCGGCGGTGCCGCTCCATATCCACAATTGCGAGGAAAGCGTGCTCGTGCTCTCCGGCACCGGCCGCGTTCATATCGACGGCGACGAGCACGACGTGCGCCCGCGCGACATGACATGGATTCCGGCGGGCGTGCAGCATTTCTTCCGCAACGTGTCGGACAGCGCGCCGCTGGAGATCTTCTGGACCTACGCGTCGATCGACGCGACGCGGACGATCATCGCGACCGGCGTCACCACGCGCATCGACGAAGAGCACGGCGAACGGGCATGACGGCGGAAAGCCAGTTGCTCGGGCGGCGCATTTTCGGTGCGGATGCGGCGAGCTACGCCAGCGCGCGGCCGCACTATCCGGAATCGCTTTACGCCGCGCTTGCGGCCGAAGGCGCGCTCGTGCCGGGCGCGGATGTCTTCGAGATCGGGCCCGGCACGGGGCAGGCGAGCCGGCGGCTGCTTGCGGCGAATATCAATTCGCTCACCCTCGTCGAGCCCGATCCCGTGCTTGCGGCGGCGCTCGCGGAGCTGCGCGGCGGTGTCCGCATCGTGAATGCGCCGCTCGAGGAGGCGGGGCTTCCCGCAGCGGCCTTCGATCTCGGCGTTGCCGCCACGTCTTTCCACTGGGTGGATGCATCGCGCGGGCTCGGAATCGTGCACGCGCTGCTGCGCCCCGGCGGTGTCTGGGCGATGTGGTGGACGGTGCTCCATGATCCCGAACATGATCTGTTCAGCCGGGCGGTGTTGCCGCTCCTGAAAGACGCGGTGCCGCCGCCGTCGCTTCGGGGGCCGGGGCAGCGGCACTATTCGCTGTGGACGGACGATCGCCTCGCTGAACTCTGCGCAGCGGGATTCATGCACGCCGGGCATCAGATGCACGAAATGACGGTGCGGATGACCGCGGCGGAGATGCGCGCGCTTTACGCCACCTTCTCGATGATTCGCCGCATGGAGCCGCAAATGCGCGCGCGTGTGCTGGCCGGGATCGAAGCGGTCGGCGAACAGGGATTCGGCGGCATGATCGAGCGGTGCTTTCGGATTCCGCTGTTCATCGCGCGCAAGGCGCCAGGGGCCGCATGATGCCGTCGGCTGAGCAGCCGATGATGGTGGACCTGCCCCGCGCGCTCGGCGCACGGCTGCAGCGTATGCCGTGGGTGCACCGCATCCTCGCCGAAAACCTGCTGCGCCGCCGCACCGAGGATGCCGATGCCGATCACGCAGCGGCGCAGTGGCTGGAGCGCGGCGACAGGGCCGTGGAATTGCCCTTCGTGCCCGCGCGCCTGCTGATGCACGACACGACCTGCGGCCCGGCGCTCGTCGATCTCGCCGCGATGCGCTCGGTGGTCGCCACCGAGGGCGGGGACCCGCGCCGGATCGCGCCCGGCCTCCGCATCGACGTTTCCACCGATCACAGCATCGCCGTGGACAGCTACGGCACGCGCGGCGCGCTTGCCGCCAATCTCGCCGCCGAGATGGCGCGCAATGCCGAGCGCTTCGGGCTGATGAAATGGGCGGGGAATGCCTTCGCCTCGCTGCACGTGCATCCGCCGGGCACCGGCATCATGCACACGATCAACCTCGAACGGCTGGCGACGGTGGTCAGCCGCGGCACGTCGCAGGGGCGCGAATGGCTGTTCCCGGACACGCTGATCGGCACCGACAGCCATACGCCCATGATCAATGGTATCGGCGTGCTTGGCTGGGGCGTGGGCGGGCTTGAGGCGGAGAGCGTCATGCTCGGAATGCCGGTGACGCTGCGCGTGCCGGAGGTCGTCGGCGTGCGCCTGACCGGGCGGCTGCGTCCCGGCGTGACGGCGACGGACCTCGCGCTCACCGTCACCGAGATGCTGCGCGGCGTACGCCTCGAGGGGCGCTTCGTCGAGTTCTTCGGCCCCGGCGTCGCCGCGCTTTCCGCGGGCACGCGCGCGGTCGTCGCGAACATGGCGCCCGAGTTCGGCGGCGCGACCGGTTATTTCCCGCCGGACGCCGAAGTGAGCGCCTACCTGCGCGCGACGGGCCGTGCCGAAGAGGATGTGCGGCGGGCGGAGGATTATCTGCGCCGTCAGCGGCTGTGGTTCGATCCGGACGCGACGCCCGATTACGATCTCGTGCTGCATCTCGATCTCGATACGGTCGTGCCGAGCATCGCCGGGCCGCACCGTCCGCAGGACCGGATCGCGCGTGCCGCGGCGCCCGCAGCGGACGCGGGCAAGCGCCCCGTCGCGATCGCCGCGATCACCAGTTGCACGAACACCTCGGACCCGCGTCTGCTCGTCATGGCAGGTCTTGTGGCGCGCGCGGCGGTCGCGCGCGGGCTCACCGTGCCGTCCTGGGTGAAGACCAGCCTCGCACCCGGTTCGCCTGCGGCCGGCGCGATGCTGGAGCGGGCGGGCCTGCTCGAACCGCTCGAAGCGCTGGGCTTCGCGATCGTGGCCTACGGCTGCACCACCTGCATCGGCAACAGCGGGCCGCTGACGCCGGGCATGGATGGGATGATCGCCGAAGGCGCGCGGCCGGTCGCAGTGCTGTCGGGCAACCGCAACTTCCCCGGGCGCGTCCATCAGGCGATCAGCGATTCCTATCTCGCCGCCCCGCCGCTCGTCGTCGCCTATGCGCTCGCTGGCGCGTTCAACCTCCGGATCGAAACGGACCCGCTCGGCATCGCGCGAGACGGAACACCCGTCTTCCTCCGCGATGTCTGGCCGTCTGAGGGTGAGATCGACGCCGTGCTCGCCGCCGCTGCCGATCCCGGCGATTTCGATGCGGCCTATGCCGCCGCCGAAGCCAGCACCGCTTGGGCGGCGTTGCCCGCATCGTCCGAACCCGTCTATCCGTGGGACGCGGCCTCGACCTATCTGCGGCCGCCGCTGTTCGTGACGCTGGACACAGAGCCGCGCCTTGGCCGCTACACGGCGCATCCGCTGCTCGTGCTCGGCGACGACATCACGACCGATCATATCTCGCCCGCCGGCGCGATTCCGCCTGTGGGCGAGGCGGGGCGCTGGCTCATCGAACGTGGAGAGCGGGCGGACGATCTCAACGTCTTTTCCGCACGGCGCGGCAACTGGGAGGTGATGCTGCGCGGGCTGTTCACGAACCCGTCGGTGCGCAATCTGCTGGCTCCCGGCATCCCGCCCGGATCGACGATCCATGCACCGGGCGGCGAAGTGCTGCCGCTGTGGCGCGCGGCGGCGCGCTATGCGGCGGAAGGGCAGGCCGTGGTCGTCGTCGGGGGCGAGCGCTACGGCATGGGGTCGTCGCGCGACTGGGCGGCGAAGGGCCAGTACCTGCTCGGCGTGCGCGCCGTGCTCGCGGCGGGTTTCGAGCGCATTCACCGCTCCAATCTCTGCAACATGGGCATCCTGCCGCTGGAGCTGCCCGCCGACGCGCATCCCGCGGCGCTTGCGCTCGGCGCCGGCGACCGCATCGAGATCGACATGCCCGCCGACGTGCTTGCGCCCTCCGCGCCGTGCGCGGTGCGCGTGCATTATGCCGACGGACGCATCCGCGCCTTCACCGCGCGCGCGGCGGTGGAGACGCGCGCCGAGGTCCGCGTGCTGAAAGCCGGCGGCCTGCTGCCGCTGATGCTCCGCGCGTCACTGACAGCTTCATGAAAGACAAAGGCGCGTAGGATGATGCAAACACTGGGACTGCCCGCACGTCGGCGGGCACTGAGGGGAACCGCCGGCTGATGCTCTCCATTCTCGCCTTCGGCATGGTCGCCACGTTCATGACGCTGATCATGACGAAGCGCATGTCGGCGATGATCGCGCTCATCGTCGTGCCGACCGCGTTCGCGCTGATCGCGGGGTTCTCGGCGGGCCTCGGCGAGATGATGCTCGCAGGGATCAAGGAGATCGCGCCGACGGGCGTGATGCTGCTGTTCGCGATCCTCTATTTCGGCATCATGATCGATGCGGGCCTCTTCGATCCGCTGACGCGCAAGGTCGTGGAGCTGGCGCACGGCGATCCGCTCAGGATCACGATGGGCTCCGCGATCCTCGGCCTCGTCGTCGCGCTCGACGGCGACGGCACCACCACCTACATGATCACGCTCTCGGCGCTGCTGCCGCTCTACAGGCACATGAAGATGGATGTGCGGGTGCTCACCTGCATCCTCATCATGGCGGTCGCGGCGATGAACCTCGTGCCGTGGGGCGGGCCGACATCGCGCGCGGCGATCGCGCTCGGCGTCGATCCGCGCGCGCTGTTCCTGTCGCTGATCCCGCCGGTGCTCACCACGGCCGGCTGGGTGCTGTTCTCCGCGTGGATGCTCGGCCGCGCCGAGCGCAAGCGCCTCGGCATCACCGAGCGCGTCGTGATGCCGCTGCCCGGCCAGCTCGACCTGTCGACGCCCGACAGCGACGGCACGCCGTCCACGCGTCGTCCGCGCCTCTACTGGTTCAACGCCGCACTTACCGCCGCGCTCATGGGCATCCTGCTGTTCGGCGACGTGCCGCTGCAGGTGCTGTTCATGGTCGCGTTCGCGCTTGCGGCGATGGTCAACTATCCGCAGGTGGAGATGCAGCGCGAGCGTGTCGCCGCGCACGCCTCGAACGCGCTCGCGACGGCGGGCCTCGTCTTCGCCGCCGGGATCTTCACGGGCGTGCTGTCGGGCACCAAGATGGTCGACGCGATGGCGAACACGGTGACGGGTTTCATTCCCGACGCGCTCGGCCCCTACATGGCGCCGATCACCGCGCTCGTCAGCATTCCGTTCACGGTGCTGATCTCGAACGACGCCTTCTATTTCGGGATGTTGCCCGTGCTCGCGCATTCCGCCGAATATTACGGCATCTCCGCGATGGAGGTCGCGCGCGCCTCGCTCGTCGGCCAGCAGATCCACCTGCTGAGCCCGCTCGTCGCCTCGACCTACCTGCTGGTCGCGACCGCGGGCGTCGAGCTCGGCGACCACCAGCGCTTCACGATGAAATGGGCGCTCGGCGCGTGCGCGGTGTTCATGCTCACCTGCCTCGTGCTCGGCCTGTTCCCCTGGTACGCCTGAAGGCTTATTGTGCCTCCAGCGCCGCCTGCCAGTTGGCGAGGAAGCGCTGGCGCCGGATACGGTCGAGGTTCGCGAGCAGCGCGGGGCCGAGCTTCACCGGGCGGGCGGCGGCGGCGGGCGGCTTACTGCCGGCGAGCGGCACCACGTCCTCGCGCGATGGCGCCATGTAGGCGCGCGCCAGATGGCGCTGGCCTTCGGCGGACAGCAGGAAGTCGAGCAGCAGCTTTGCCGCATTGGGCTGCCGCGCCTCGCGCGCGATGAGCGCAATGCGCGAGACGACGAGCGTATAGTCGCCCGGCATGACGACGCCGATGTCAGGATTGCGCGTGGCAAGCTCCAGCGCATAGGAGCCGAGCGCGTTGTACGCGAACAGGCTGCGCCCGCTTTCGATGTCGGCGAGCAGCGGCCCGCTCGACGTGTGCAGCCGCACGCGTGCGGCGCCGAGCGCGCCGACAAGCGACATGATGTCCCGGCTCGCGTGATAATCCTGCGTCAGTTGCAGATAGCCGAAGCCGGACAGGCGCGGATCGTAGGTGGAGACCCGGCCCCGGTAGAAGGCGGCGCGCGAGCGCAGCAAACGTTCGAACGCCGCGTGCGTGCGCGGCACGTCCTGCGGCGGCACGAGACGCTTGTTGTAGGCGATCACCACGGGTTCGGCGGTGACGCCCCACGCCTCGTTCTTCCAGATCGCCCAGTCCGGCAGATAGGGTTTCTCGGGCGAGGCATAGGCTTGCGCGTAACCGTCGTTCACGAGCTTGATCTGAAGGTCCATCGCGGAACTCCAGATGAGATCGCCGGTAGGCTTGCGTGCCCGCGATTCCGCGATGACGCGGTTGTAAAGCGTCGGCGATTCCAGCTCGCGGTAATCGACGCGCAAAAACGGATAGCGTTTCCGGAACGCGTTCAGCGCGGCCGTGACCTCGTGCCGGTCGGTCGTCGAATAGACGACGACTGCGCCTTCGCGCCGCGCCGCCGCGATCGTGTCCGCATAGGAGCGGGGATAGCCTCTCGGCTGGCCCGCTGCTATGAGCGCAAACGCGGCGGGCAGCAGCAACAGCGCGCGCCGGCGCGGCCACGGGAACGGCCGGGGAACGAAGCACAGGATTTTGCGAAGCGGCCCGATCACGCGCATAGTGCGCGCAGTGTGCGGGCCGATCGCCATTCTGTCAAAGAGGGAAGCATGGCGAGAATCTTGCTGGTGGAGGACGACGAGGCGCTCGCGCGGGGGCTGACGGCCGCCCTGCGCGGCGAGGGCTATTCGGTCGATCCCGCGCCGGACGGCGAGACCGCGCTCGAAATGGCGCGCGACGAACCCTACGCCGTCATCACGCTCGACGTGAACCTTCCCGACATGAGCGGCTTCGACGTTCTGAAATCGCTGCGCTCGCGCGGGTGCCGGGCGCCCGTCCTGATGCTGACGGCGCGCGATGCGCTGGAAGACCGGGTGAAGGGTCTCGATCTCGGCGCCGACGACTATCTGCTGAAGCCGTTCGAGCCTGCCGAGCTTGCCGCACGGCTGCGCGCGCTGTTGCGCCGTCCCGCCGCCGATCCCTCGCCGGTCATCCGTGTCGGCAATCTGGAGATCGACCGGTCGCGCTGCGTGATCTGGGTCTCGGGCGAGCAGATCGACCTGCGCCGCCGCGAATGGGTGCTGCTGGAGCGGCTGGTCGTCCGCGTCGGCAAGGTCGTGTCGAAGGACCGGCTCGCCGCCGAGGTGTTCGGGTTCGACGAGGTCGTCGCGCCGAACGCCATCGAGGTGTACATCGCGCGCCTGCGCCGCAAGCTCGGCCCGCGGGGGCCGGCGATCCGCACGATGCGCGGCCTCGGCTATGTGATGGAGAACACGCCTGCCGGTGAGACGTAACCTTCGCGTTTCGCTGACGGCGCGGCTGCTCGTCGCGCTGATCGTGCCGACGGCGACGCTCGCGCTGGTGCTCGGCGTGGGCGGCGCGCTCATCATAGACAGTATCGTCGAAAGCGTGAACGATCGCCTGCTCGATGCCTCGGCGCGCTCGATCGCGGACACGCTCGCGCTCGAGGACGGCGAGGTGACGCTCGACCTGCCGCCATCCGCGTTCGGGATGCTTGAAAACGACGAACGCGACAACGTCTACTACAGCGTGCGCGTCGGCGGGGAACTGCTTACCGGCTATCCCGATCTGCCGCAGGTCGCGGCCGATCCTGCGAAAACCGACGACACGGTCTTCGCCTACGCGGCGTACCGCGATGCGCCGATCCGCGTCGCGGCGATCGTGCGGCGGGTGCCGCGCGTCGAGGCGCCCGTCGTTGTGCAGGTCGCGGAGACGCTCGATGCGCGCAGCAGCCTCGGCTGGCGGATGCTCGCCGGGCTCCTCGTGCTCGAAACGCTGATCGTCGGCCTCCTCGTCCTGCTCGTGCCGGTCGCCGCGCGCTGGGGGCTGTTGCCGCTCGCCGAGGTGCGCCGCGGCATCGCCAGCCGTTCACCGACCGATTTCACGCCGCTGACCCTGCAGCAGGTCCCGGCCGAGCTGCGCAGCTTCGTGGATGCCTTCAACGGCCTTCTGCTTCGGCTCGAAAACGCCGTGGAGGGGCTGCGGCGCTTCACGGCGGATGCGTCGCACCAGATGCGCACGCCGCTGTCGATCCTGCGCGCGCACCTGCAGGTGCTGAAACGCGAAGGCACCGGGAGCGAGGCCGGGCGCGCCTCGCTTGCCGACATCGACGCCGCGACCGCCCGCCTGCAACGGCTGCTCACGCAGCTGCTTGCGCTCGCCCGCGCCGAGGGCAACCGCGAGAACGTCGCGCGCCTCGCCCGGAATGTCGATCTCGTCGCGCTTGCGCGTTCGGTTGCGGAAGACCATGTTCCGGCCGCGCTCGAAGCCGGGGTCGAGATCGAGTTCCACGCCGACGGCAGCGCGAACGTGCGCACGGTCGGAGAGTTCGCGCGCGAACTCATCTCGAACCTCGTCGACAATGCGATCCGCTACAACCGGCGCGGCGGTACCGTGTGGCTCTGGGTCGCCGCCGAGGAAAGCGGCGTTCGCGTCGTCGTGGAGGACGACGGGCCGGGCATCCCCGAGGTGATGCGGACGGATGTCTTCCAGCGCTTCCGGCGGCTGGACCGCGACCGCACCGAAGGCAGCGGCCTCGGGCTCGCGATCGTCAGCGAGCTTGCGAACGCGCTCGGCGGCAGCATTGCCGTCACCGAGCGTCCGGGCGGTGGCCTTCGCGTGGCGGTCGACTTCCCGCCGACTCTGGCGGCGGCGACCGCCTGATGCGACAGGACCGTGAAAGCTGCACCGGCTAGCCTGCGGCCCGCCGGTCGGACATGGAGGGAGAATGCGGCTGCTTCGTTTGCCCTGTGTTGCCGCGGTTGCCGCTTGCGCCCTGCTCGGGCAGCCGGCGGCTGCCGCGCCGAAGGCCGATCCGGCCCGCGCGGGCGAGGCTGATTTCCGTGCGCTGTACCGCGAACTCGTCGAGACGGACACGTCGCTGTCGAGCGGCAGCTGCACGCTCGCGGCGGAGCGCATGGCGGCGCGGCTCGTGGCGGCGGGCCATGCGAAGGACGATGTAGAGGTCATCGTGCCGCCCGATTTCCCGCGGCAGGGCAACCTCGTCGCGCGCATCGCGGGCACCGACCGCAAGCTGCCGCCGGTGCTGCTGCTCGCGCACATCGACGTCGTCGAGGCGAAGCGGTCGGACTGGAAGCGCGATCCGTTCAAGCTTGTCGAGGAAAACGGCTATTTCTATGCGCGCGGCGCGGTCGACGACAAGGCGATGGCGGCATCATTCGTCGACGCCTTCATTCGCTACCGGCAGGAGGGCTATCGGCCGAAACGCACGATCAAGCTGGCGCTGACCTGCGGCGAGGAAACCGATTCCGTGTTCAACGGCGTCCAGTACCTGCTGGCGACGGCGCCGGACACGCTCGCGGCGGCGTTCGCGGTGAACGAGGGCGGCTCGGGCAGCCTCGATGAAAACGGCAAGCCGGTCTCGTTCGGGGTGCAGATCGGCGAGAAGATCTATCAGGATTTCACCCTCACCGTCACGGCGCCCGGCGGCCACAGCGCGCGTCCGACCGACGACAACGCGATCGGCCGCCTCGCCGCGGCCGTCGCGCGGATCGACCGCTATCGCTTTCCAGTGAACATAACGGAGGCCACCAGGGGCTTCTTCCGCCGCACCTCGGCCCTCTACGAGAGGCAGGTCGCGCAGGACCTCGCCGCCGCCGGAAACGGTACTGCCAACGAGGCTGCCTTCGCCCGCATCGCCGCGGCGAACCCGCTCTGGAACGCGTTCCTGCGCACCACCTGCATCCCCACGCAGCTTGCGGGCGGCCATGCACCGAATGCGCAGCCGCAACATGCCGAGGCGAACGTCAATTGCCGGATCATGCCGGGGGAAAGCGTCGACGCGGTGCGCGCGCGCCTCGCGGAGATCGCGGCCGACCCGGGGGTCGAGATCGCGCTCGCCGCGGAGCCGGGCCCGCAGCCGCCCGCGCCGCCGCTCGATGCCCGCATCATGAAGTCCGTGGAGGCGATCGCGGCGGAGATGTGGCCCGGCGTGCCGGTGATCCCCAGCCTCAGCAGCGGCGCCACCGACGGGCGTTTCCTGAACGCGGCGGGCATCCCGACCTACGGCATCTCCGGCGTGTTCCGCGACCCTGACGGCAACGGTGTCCATGGCCTCGACGAGCGCATCCGCGTGACCTCTCTGCTCGATGCGCGCGCGTTCCTCTACCGCCTCGTCAAGGCCTGTTCGGCGCGGTGACATGAGGCTGGAAACACGCACGACGCTCCTCAAGCTCCACCGCTGGGTCGGGCTCGCCTTCGCGGCGCTGCTGCTCGTGCAAGGCCTGTCCGGCGCGCTCCTCGTCTTCCGCGAGGAGATCGAGGGCGTGATCCATCCGGCGCTCGCGGTCATGCCCGCGGAGACGCGCGTGCCCGTTCAGTCGATGGTCGACACGGTGCGCGAGGCTGCGCCGCAGGCGACGCTGCAACGGATCAAGTTCGCCGAAGACCCGGCGCGCGCCGCGATGTTCGTCATGCGGCTGGAGGACGATGCGCCGTGGATGGTCGCGGTCGATCCTTACAACGGCAGGGTCGTGCGCGCGGGCAGCTACGCCGCGTGGCCGGGCGAGTGGCTGTTCCGCCTGCACGACGCGCTGCTCGCGGGCAAGACGGGCGAAATCATCGTCAGCATCGAGGGCATTGCGCTCGTGTTCCTCGTGGGGTTCGGGGTCGTCATCTGGTGGCCGGGCCGGCGCAGGCTGAAGTCCGGCTTCCGCATCCTCACGGGGCAGGGCGCGGACCGTACCGTCCGCACCGCACACCGCGCCGTGGGCGCCGCGATCGGCATCGTGCTGGTGATGTCCGGAATGACCGGTGCGCTCCTTATCCACCGCGCCGCGTTGCAGCCGTATCTGCCCGTGGTGCCGCGTCCGAAGTTCGAGGTTGCGCTGTCCCCCGAAACCCCGCTGCGCCCGGTCGATACGCTGCTCGCCGATGCCCGCAGCCGGCACGGGCCGCTACCGCTGCGCGAGGTGCGCTTCTCGGGGGCAGCGGGGCAGGTCGTCGCGCTCTATTTCCAGGATGAATCGTCGCGCCGCCCGAACGCGACGCGGCAGTATTTCTACAACGCCTATGAAGGCGTCGAACTCGGCCGCTACGAGCCTGCGGCGCTACCGCCGATGAACACCGCCTACGACTGGCTGTTCACGATCCACACCGGCAAGGCGGGCGGGCTTTCCGGCCGTCTCGTCGTGCTCGCGGGCGGGCTTTCGCTGGTGTTCTTCGCAGGCAGCGGCGTCTGGCTGTGGCTCTCCGCGCGCCGGCAGCGCCGGGCGCGGCGCGCGAAGGCGGAAAACCGCCTTGCCCGTAATGCGGCCTGAGCGCCGGTTGCGCGGCGTCGCCATCGTCGTCGCAGCGGCCTTCGCCGCATCCGCGCACGCAGAGCCGACCAATCCTGCCCTCACCATGACGGTGCAGGATTTCGCCGCGAAGTGGGTGATGCAACAGGGCGACATCGCGGGCACCGGCTTTTATGCCGCCGCCAACGCCGCGCTCCGGGCCTCGCCCGGCGGCGGGCCGCGCATCGTCCTGATGGGCGATTCGATCACGTATCACTGGAAGCCGGAGCTGCTGCCATCGTTCGACGGCGCCACATGGATCAACCGCGGCATTCCGGGCCAGAACAGCAGCCAGATGCTGCTGCGCTTCGAGGACGATGTCGCGGCGCTGTCGCCCGCCGTCGTGGTGATCCTCGCGGGCACGAACGACCTCAGGGTCTACGCGGGAAGTCACGCCGATGCCGCGTCCGCCATCCTCGCGCGCCTGCGCAGCAACGTGACGGCGATGGCGGACATCGCGGCGGCGCGCGGCATCCGCGTGGTCATCGGTGCGGTGCCGCCTTTCGACGCCGAACGCGACGGCGGCCGCCGCGACCCGGAAACGCGCCGCGCAGCGAACGCATGGCTGCGGACGTTCGCGCAGGCGCGCGGCCATGCGTTCGCCGACTATGGCGGGCTTGCGGACGCGGAAGGCTGCCTGCGCCGCGATCTCACCGAAGATGGCCTGCATCCCAACGCTGGCGCCTATGCGCTAATGCGGCCGGTGCTTGCCGACGCCGTGAAGGTATCTGGCATCCGCTGACCGGACAAAAAAGCCCGCGGATCGAAACCGATCCGCGGGCATTTTGTTACCGACAGGAGGAAACTAGAAGTTGATGCGGGCTCCGACCGTGAAGTAGCGCCCGATCAGATCGTGATACGGCGAGCTGACCACAGCAACGGCCGGATCGCGATCGAAGACGTTCTGGACGTTTCCGTAAACCGTGAACTTCTTGCCCTCACCGTAGGGGATGTAGACGCGGGCGCCGAGGTCGAAATACCACCGGCTGGAGATGCTGACGCTATCGCCTTGGTTCCCGAGCACGTCCTTTGGCGCATAGCCGCCACCGTCGACATAGCGCGTGCGGATATCGAAACCGAAGCCTTCGCTTTCATAGGTCGTGTTGAATGTACCGCGCCACTTAGGGATGAGGTAACCGGCCTGCGAACCGAGGTATCCGGCGCCTTCGATGGTAAGGATGCCGTTGTCGACCGCCATGCTGTCGACATAGTTCGCTAGGCCGCGAATGTTCAACTGGCCGGGCAAGCCGATGCTGTCGAGGCTGGTCTGGTAAGATGCCTCGAAATCAATGCCCTTCGTGGTGAACTTGGCGACGTTGATATATGCAGCATTAATCTCGGTAATGGTGCCGCCAGCGTTGCGCACGATCTGTGCGCAGGCTCCGCTGTTTCCCTGCCTGTAGCAGCTGTTCACGATCTGCTGCGCAGTGAGGGTGGTTATCACGTCGTCGATCTTGATGTCATAGTAGTCCGCCGAGAAGCGGAAGCCGGGCATGAAGCTCGGCGACAGCACGACACCTGCCGTAAACGTATCGGCGATTTCCGGCGCCACATTGGGGTTGCCGCCCGTGTACAAGATGATGGAAGTCGTGGGTTCGGTACTCTGGCCGTAGTCCACGACGGTCGTGAAGAGCGTGGAACGCAGGCTGAACATCTCGGTGAGGTTGGCTGCACGAATGTCGCGTGAGCGCGTGGCGCGCAGTGCGATGCTATCGTTGATGTCCCACACTGCGCCGATCTTCCAAGACCAGATCGAGCCCTTCGTGCTGTAATCCGACACGCGCGCGGCGCCGTTGAACATCAGCTTCTTGGCGAAGGGAAGATCGGCGAGCAGCGGGATGGCGACCTCGGCGAAAGCCTCCTTCACATTGTTGCCGGTCTTCGGAATGTTCTGGCCGTTGATGGTGCCGAAGCGACCTGCAAGCGAGTTTTCGTCGTAGACGGTCTTGAAGGCTTGCTCGCGGTACTCGATTCCGGCCGCCACGGATACAGGCTGGTTCCAGAGTTCGAACGGTTCGCCGCTGATGCTGGCGCCCATGCTGTCGAGCCAGGTGGTCGTCTTGGCGTTCCAATCGGCGGTGACGTAGTCGATCGCGGCCTGATCGGCGTTGCCCGAGCCGAACAGGTTGAGCGGTCGGCAGGCCGTCGTCGGATCGGTGAGCGCGACACGGCAAACCGGCGTGCCGCCCGGCCCCGTAACAGCGTCGACAGCGTTCAGGAAGTTCTGACGCAAGGTGATGTCCTTGAGCTTCATGTCCTGCGTCTGTTCGCCGTGGCTGTAATAGGCGTTGTAGCGCCATTTACCGCCGCCGAAGCTGCCATCGACACCGATCGAGACTTGGTAGGTTTCGCGCGTGTAGTCGTAGTGCGCCATCGCAACGTCCGTGACGGCGCGGCCCATGTAGAAATCGGTTTCTCCAGCGGCGATTAACTGGTCACGAATGTCGGAGTTGAGGAATGCATTGTCTGTGCGGATATTCAGCTGGCTGATCCACAGGTCAGGGAAGAACGGACGTTCGTCCCATACACGGTTGTAGTTGCCCTCGACCCAAACGTTGAGATTGTCGGTGAGGTCGTAGCTCGCGCGGGCGAGCGCGTTCGCGCGCTGGATCGGTGCCGAGAGCGAGCGGTAGTTATCAATGTGATAGCCTTCGCCGCCGATCATGAGCGATGGTGCGCTGCCGTGCGTGATGCCATACTCGAACGGACGCAGTGTGCCATCCTTGTTGAAAACCATGCCGGTTAGAACACTGGGTGCTCTCGTGATGGGATCGACGGTGATGACACCGTCCTCGTGCCTGTTGGACTCCCGCAGACCGGCTGTCGGATAAAGCTTGCCGTCAGCGCCTGGGAAGAAGCCGGCTGAGCCAATGAGCGGCCGCGCGTTGCCCGGAGTGACGCCCTTGTCGTTCAGATAGTCGCCGCCGACGATGAAATGACCGCGCCCGTCGGCGAAGCTGAAGCCTGCCGAACCTTCGAGCAGATATTTCGCGCCGTCACCCCGCGAGGAGATGCCGGTTTGCGCGCCGAGCTCGAAACCCTCGCGCTTGTTATCGAGGATGATGTTGACGACACCGGCGACGGCATCCGAACCGTAGGCCGCCGAGGCGCCGCCGGTGACGACGTCGATGCTCTTCACGAGCGAGTATGGAATCGTCTGCAGGTCGTTCGAGCTGACGTGGCGGCGGCTGTTGACGAGCACGAGGGTGCGCGCCGATCCGAGCCCGCGCAGGTCGGCCGGGGATTGGCCGGACGAGGTGAGGGTGTTCGTCGAGGTCGCGCTCTGCGTCATGCGGAACTGCGGCAGGTCGGCGAGCGTCGCCTGGATGTCCGTGCGCCCGGCGACTTTCAGGTCCGCCGCGCTCACCACGGTGGTCGGCGTCGGCGCGTCGAAGCCCGCCGTGCTGATGCGCGAGCCGGTGATGATGATGACCTCCGAGTTTTCCGGCGCGGTCGTTTCCGCGGCTTCCTGCGCGAGGGCAGGACCGGAAACCGCGAGCGCGATGCCGAGCGCCAGCGCGCTTGCCGACGCCGTGCGGGCGGATGAACGGATACCAAGCATAGACGTCATGACAGTCCCCTTTTGACCTGCTTCTGGAAAAATGCCGCGCTCGTCACACCCGCGCGAACGTCTGTTTCACAAATTGAAAATTATCTGAGAATTTTCAAAAGTCCACATCAATATCCTGAATGGGATTATATTTTCTTTACGGGCATCTACTGAACGAGCCTGTAAAGAACGTGCGGCTGCGAGGAGAACGACATTTTCCGGTCGTTTTCCGGCCCATAGAACTCGAGCTTCTCGAAGGGGCCGCCCGCGCGCGCCGCCGTCACCTGCTCGTAGAGTTGCGGGCCGATCTGCTCCCAATAGGTCTTGTTGCCCCGAGTCTCGACGACAAGCCCATGCGGGCCGGAGGCGCTGACCTTGATGTCGAACTCGGGCTGCGGCGGCTCGCTGTACGTCCTGCGATTGGTGCGATAGGCGCCGACCGGCGGCGTGGACGTACTCGTCCAGCGCGGCGCGGGGGCTTCCGGGAAGATGTGCCCGATGATCGCGTTCTGCAGTTCGGTGCGTGCGCCGTAGCTGCCCTGACCGCCCGTCGTGGAGACGAAGAAGCCGAAGTCGGCCTCGGGGGCGAGGATCATGAACGAGTGGAAATCGGCGGTGTTGCCGCCGTGGCCCACGAGACGCGGGCCGGATTCGCGCACCACCATGTAGCCGTAGGCCATGCCTGGCAGGGACGGCGCATTCTTGTGCAGCGTCTCCCGCATCAGCCGCATGGTTTCGGGCTTCAGGACGCGTGCCTCGCCGAGTTTGCCGTCGCCGAGATGCGCGAGCATGAAGCGCGCCATGTCCGGCGCCGTAGCGGAGGCAGAACCCGCCGGCATGACGTTCGAATAGAGCTCGAAGGGCTTGGCGACGAAGTGGCCGTCCTTGAAATCGTAGCCGAGGGCCATGTTTTCGGCGCGCGCGCCGGTCAGCGGCTCGCGGAACGTGGCGCTCGCCATGCCGAGCGGACCGAAGATGTGACGGTCGACATAGTCCGGGAACACCTCGCCGGAGACGCGCTGCACGATGTAGCCCGCGATCGCCGAGCCGTAGTTGGAATAGGAGCTTTCCACGCCCGATTCGCGGACGCGGGTGGGGATATTGTCCTTCAGGAACGTACCGAGCGGAACGAAGCCCGCCGGGCTGTCCACCGTGATGCCGCCTCTGTCCTCGAGACCCGGTGCGTGGGTGAGCAGGTCGCGCACGAGGATCGGCTTCGACTGCGTGTTCGGAATCCTGAAATCGAGATATTTGTTGACGTCGTCGCCCAGCTTCACGCGGCCTTTCTCGACCTGCTGCATCAGCGCGGTCCAGGTGAACAGCTTGGATACGGAGCCGGGACGGAACAGCGTCTTCTCGCCGTCGACCGGGATCTGCCGGTCGACGTCGGCATAGCCGTAGCCCCTGGTGAAGATCACCTCTCCGCCCGACACTACGGTGACGACCGCGCCCGCGACCTCGCGCGTGGCGATCTGCTGCGCCATAACGCCGTCGATGAATGCGGGAAGCTCGGCAAGGCGGGCCGGGTCGATGCGGGTAACGGGGCGCGTGACGGGCGCGGAAGCTCCGGAGGGTGCCGCCGCAGCCGGCATGGCCGCCATGAGCGCAGCGGCGAGCGCCGCACTTCCGAGAACACGCCGCATTGCTCCGGACCGATTGCGTTCGCGCATCACCCCCGACTCTCCCTTTTCCTGCTTATGTTCCGAGACTTTGGCATATCAGGACTATATTTTCAAATTGGGATTATCAGGCTCAAACATGCTTTTTGAGAATCCAAATATAATCTAATACTATCAATTATTTAATTCTTAAAATATCTCGTGTTGCAATTGGATAAAATTGCCACCATTTTCCCGTATGGAGAATTTCCGTGCCGACCGCACGGCTTTCGGATTTCCAAAGAGGGAGGGAAGTGATGAAACGGAACGCCATGCGCCGGCTCTGTTTGCCGCTGGCATTTGCGGCCGCCCTGAGCGTGGGGCAGTCGGCTGCGGCGGCGCCCGCGGCAACGAAGGTTGTGGATCAGGAAGTGTCGCGGCTTGCTGCGGGCGCGGGGGGCGTCGTCGGCATCGCGGCCTGGCGGCTGGACGGCAAGGGCCCCCGCGTCCTCTTGAACGCGGACGCTGCATTCCCGATGGCGAGCACGTACAAGGTCCCGCTTGCGGGCAAGATCCTCGACATGGTCGACAAGGGTGAGCTGCGACTCGACGGGATGCTCGACGTGCCGCAGGAGATGATGTCGCCGTCCGAGGTGATCGCGGACCGCTTCATCCATCCCGGCGTCAGCCTTTCCGTTCACAACCTGCTCGAGGTGATGCTGACGCAGAGCGACAACACGGCGACCGACGTGCTGATGAAGGCGGCGGGCGGACCGGAGGCGGTGACGGCGTGGGCGCGCGCGCAGGGCGTGAACGCCATGCGGATCGACCGGGATACGAACCGTCTGCTTCGTGATTTCTACCGTCTCGGCGAAGGGCCGCTGACGGAGGCGTTCGAAACGGCGGCGAAGGCCGATCCTTCGTTGCTGGGCAAGGGGTCGAGGCCTGACGCCGCGTTCGATGCCGACCCGAGGGATACGGCGAGCCCGGCGGCGATGGCGACGCTCCTCACCCGCATGTTCGCGGGCAAGGCGCTTTCGCCTGAAAGCACGAAGGTGTTCACCGCCATCATGGAGCGCTGCCGCACCGGCACCGCGCGCCTGCCGGGGCAGATGCCGCCCGGCACGACCGTCGCCCACAAGACCGGCACGATCGGCGGAACGGTGAACGACGTCGGCATGGTGAGCCTGCCCGACGGCAGCGGCGTCGTGATCGCCGCCTATGTGAAGGCGAGCGCGTCGCCGGTCGCCGACCGCGAGCGCGCCATCGCCGAGATCGCGCGGACGGTGCGCGACTATTTCCTGTTCGCGAATTGAGGGAGGGGTGAATGAAAGTTGCATTGTCTCTGGCGACCGCGCTTGCCGCGCTGGCGGCGCCGGCCCTCGCCGAAACCTATGATGTCGTGATCGTCGGCGGGCGGGTGATGGACCCCGCGAGCGGGCGCGACGAGGTCGCCAACATCGGGATCAGCGGAAACCGCATCGCCGAAATATCCGCCGCACCCCTGAAGGGGAAGCGCAGGATCGACGCGCGCGGGCTCGTGGTGGCGCCGGGCTTCGTCGATCTCCATGCCCACGGCCAGCACGACAAGGGCCAGCAATTCCAGGTGCTGGACGGCGTGACGACCGCGATCGACGCGGAAGGCGGCGCCATGCCGGTGCAGGCGTTCGTCGGCGCGCTTCGCGGGCGGGCGCTCATCAATTTCGGTGCCACCGCCTCGCACCAGTGCGCGCGCATGGAGGTGATCGCCGGGGCGCCGTGCAAGGGCCACGGCGCGGCGAACGGCGAAACCATCGCGGACCGCAAGGCCTACACGGCCCCGGCGACGCCGGAGCAGCAGAAGGCGATCGTCGCCGCGCTCGACCGCGAGGTCGCCTCGGGCGCACTCGGCTACGGGCTCGGCATCGAATACACGCCGGGCGCGGGCCGCAGCGAGATCTACGACATCTTCAAGGCGGCTGCGGAAAAGCGCGCGCCGGTCTTCGTCCACGTGCGCAGCCGTCCGCTCGACCCGGCGCCAGGCGTGCCGATCGCAGTGGCGCAGGAGGTGATCGCGAACGCCACCGTCACCGGCGCGCCGCTCCAGATCGTGCACCTGCATTCCACCGGCCTCAAGGATACGCCGATCCTCATCGACATGGTGAAACGTGCGCAGGCGCGGGGTCTCGACATCACGTCGGAAGCCTATCCCTATACCGCCGGAAGCACGTCGATCGGATCAGAATTCTTCCGCGACGGCTGGCAGGAGCGCTCCGGGATCAGCTACGGTGATCTCCAGTGGCCCGCGACCGGCGAGCGGCTGACGCAGGAGACGTTCGAGCGCTACCGGCGCGAGCAGCCGACTTCTGCCGTCGTCGTGCACATGATCCCCGAAGACGTCGTCGACCAGATCATCGCCGAACCGGCGATCTCGATCGCGTCGGACGGTATGCCGTGGCGTACCTCCGGCGAGCATCCGCGCGGCGCGGGCACGTTCGCGCGCGTGCTCGGCCGCTACGTCCGCGAACGCGGCGCGCTCGACCTGATGGCGGCGCTGCGCAAGATGACGATCATGCCGGCGCAGCGGCTGGAGGGGATTTCGCCGCAGATGGCAAGGAAGGGCCGCGTCTCGGTAGGCGCCGATGCGGACCTCACGCTGTTCGATCCGGCAAGCGTCGCCGATGTCGCCACCTTCGAAAAGCCGATGCAGGCGTCGCGCGGCGTCCGCTACGTCCTCGTCAACGGCAAGCCCGTGGTCGATGGCGGCAAGCTGGTCGCGAATGTGTTCCCCGGCGAGGCGATCCTTGGAACTGGCAACGCCCGCTGAACAAAAAACGGGGCCGCTGCGCACAGCGGCCCCAGTCGGACTGGTCCGTTCCGGCCGGGTTACCCCAGGCAGTTATCGACGAGGATTTGGAAGGTTTTTCCGCCGCGGATGGGGTCGGCGACGGGAAGGCCGAGGCGTTTGCTCTCCGCTGCCATCAGCGCCTCGGCTTCGGCCGCGTCCATGCCGCCCGTGTTGAACGCAAGGCCGCCGCAGCGGACCTGCGGGTTGGTCCGCCGCCCGAGCAGGAGGTTGAGTTCGATCGTCTCCTCGAGGCTCGGGATCGCATAGCCCGGCGCACCGAGGATCTCCGCCCGCCCCGGCTGGTGGCACACCACGATCACGTCCGGCTGGCTGCCGTGCAGAAGACCCAGCGACACCGCCGCATAGGCCGGGTGGAACAGCGAGCCCTGCCCCTCGATCACGTCCCAGTGGTCCGCCGCCGCATCCGGGCTCAGCACCTCGGCCGCGCCCGCCTCGAAATCCGACACCACCGCGTCCATCGGAATGCCCCCGCCCGCGATCATGATCCCGGTCTGGCCCGTCGCACGGAAATCGACGTCCAGACCCCGCTCGGCGAACGCCGCCGCCAGCGACAGCGCCGTGTACTTCTTGCCGAGCGCGCAGTCCGTCCCCACCGTCAGCAGACGCTTTCCCGTCCGCTTGCGCCCCGTCCCCACCGGAAGACCCGCAGGCGGCACGCGGACGTCGATCAGGCGGCGGCCGTGCTTCTGCGCCGCCGCGGCAAGCTCCGGAACCTCGCCGAGCCGCACGTGCATCCCGCTGACGATGTCGAGACCCGCCTCCAGTGCCTCGACCAGCGCAGGCACCCACGACGCCGCAATGCCGCCGCCGCCCGGCGCAACACCGATCACCAGCGAACGCGCACCCTTCGCATAGCCTTCCGAAGGCGTCAGCACAGGAAGACCCGCCGTCACCGTCCCCGCCGCAAGACGGTACTCACCAACGCACTTCTCGCCGGCCCAGTCCCGCAAACCAAACGCCGTCTTCGCGTAACCGCTCTCAACAACATCTCCCAAAAATAAAAGATAGGGCTGGGGCAGGGAGAGCGCCGTTCCCGGAGGCGGACTGAAAGGAAGGTTCATTGATAACTCCGCCGCACGCCGGGTACGGCCCATTGTTGGAAGATCATGGATGCCGGCATTCCTGCGCGGCGATTGTTCTGCCTGCGGGAGGCATTTTCTGTTCGGTTGTCGGGTGTGGCGCGTCTCCAGCCGGTCAATAGTTGAGGCCGTAGCCGAGCAGTCCGAACGCCGCCGCCGCCCAGAGCGCGATGCCCGCCGCGACGACGAGCACGATGCTCCACAGGCGGGCGGCCCAGCCGCGCGCATCCGTCCAGGCGCTCCATGCGTTCCAGAGCGCGAGCCCGAGCAGCCCGATGAAGCCGATCATTCCGGCGGTCTGCAGGAGGATGACCAGCCAATCGTATTTGCCGTTGATGGCGGCGAAGCCCTGCATCATCGCGCTGAACATGAAGAGCCAGCCGGCACAGACGAGCAGCGCAAGCACCGCGAAGCCGCGCACCAGATGATAGCGCAGCCGCGCCCCGCCGGTGAGCGTAAGCGGGGTGCCGTAGACGCGCCGTGCGATCGCACCGGCGGGCCATGACAGCGCGGTGAGCAGCAGCACGATCGCCGCGAGCGTCATCGCCGGGTTCAGCCACCCGGCGTTCGCGTGCCACGGCGTGGGCTCGAACACGATCGCCGCCGATCCGGCGTCTATGCTGAAGCGCTGCACCTTGCCGTCCACGACCTTCGCCGCCAGCCGCTGCTTGCCGCCGACCTCTCGCCACACGAAGGGCGCGATCTCCTTCCATTCGCGCGGTGCGCCGCCCGGCGTCTTGATGCTGGGGACCAGCAGCCCGCCGTCAGGTCCGACCGTCACCGCCATCTGCGAGGCGAGCGCCGCTGTCCGCATGAAGGTCGAATCGGAGCGGCGGCTGGCGATATAGTGCCCTGCCATCATCCGGGCGTGTGCGGCTGCGGTCTTCGGATCGACTGTGCCGTCATCGGGCGTGCCGGGGAAATAGCGGTCCATGAAGCCGTTGATGAGCGCGTTGTGGATCGCGCCCGGCGCGCCGTCCTTCCCGGCGCTGTTGAGCGAGATGAACACGCCGACGTTCTCGTCGATCAGCAGCCAGAGATTGCTGAAGAAACGCTGGGTTCCACCGTTGTGGGCGATGATGCGGTAGCCGTTCTGGTTCTGCTCGTAGAAGCCGAGCGCCATGCGGTTGAGTGGCGGGATCATGTCGAGGAAGGTGGTGTGCATCACCTTCGCGGTCTCGGGCGACAACAGGGGGCCGCCGTTTGCGAGATGCGCGATCATGAACTTCCCCATGTCCGCGCCGCTCGCCGAGAGGCTGCCCGCGGGTGCGGCTTCGATCACCTCGAAGGGCATCGCCTTGCCGGAGGCCGACCGGTAGCTCTTCGACATCAGCGGTTTCAGCGCAGTCGGAAGCGGCTGGCGGAACGTCGAATGGTTCATGCCGATCGGGGCGAAGATGCGCTGCTCGATATAATCGTCGAACGGCATTCCGGAAACGCGCTCGACGATGTAGCCGGCAAGCGCGGTCGCGTAGTTGGAATAGGCCGGCGTCGTGCCCGGTGCGAAGATGCGCTCGGGCGTCCAGCGCTTCAGCACGGCACCGAGCGGTGCGGGGGTCTCGATGTCGTCCGAGATGAGGCCGCGCAGTGCTTCCTCGAAGCCCGAGGTGTGCGTCATGATGTTGCGCAGCGTGACGGGCTTGCCTTCATAGGCCGGGATCTTGAAGTCGAGGTAGGTGTTGACGTCCGTGTCGAGGTCGAGCTTGCCCTCCTGCACGAGCTGCATCACCGCCGTCCACGTGAACAGCTTCGACACCGAGCCGGGACGGAACAGCGTCGTCTCCGGATCGACCGGCGTCCGCTTCTCCACGTCCGAATAGCCGTAGCCGCGCTGCGTCAGGACCTGACCGTCCTTGACGACCACGACCACCGCGCCCGCCACCGCGCCGCGCGCGAGCGCGTAGGGCATGAGCCCGTCGAGCCAGGCATCGACATCGGCTTTCGTGAGGACATGCGCGCCCGTCGCGGATGGAGGAACGGGTGCGGTCGCCGCGGGGGATGTCTGGCTCTCCGGAGCCGGTGCGGCCGCTGCGTGTGCGGCAAGCGTCATGAACGCAAGCGCGAGCTTCAGATGCTTCCAGATCATCACCACCTGCCCCCTCGAGTCGAAATGCGATTGCCACCGGCGCGCTGGTGGAAATTTCCCAATTGGGATAAAATCATCCTGAAAGGAAAATTGTCAATCCCCTCCCGATCGGCAGAAGGGTAGCGCGTGTATGGCGAATAGTATCCGAGGCAGGGCATCGGTGGGCCGAACCGGCCGTTGCGATCTCTCAGTCGATCGCGGGATTATAATTGTTGAGCACGCTGCAGGGGATCAATGGACAGGCCCGGATCATTACCGAATTGTCCCTGCAATCCAGTCACATTCTCCAATTTGACAATTGTGTCTCAAATGGGACTATTTTTCCCTCCGGAAAGCTGCTAAATGGGCGAATAGCTGGGCTGGATAGCAGTTGCACCAGGTCAAGAAAAGACGGACCGGGCAGCGGCTTTCCATTGGGAAAAGGGGCTGAGATTCATGCAATCCAAGCAGATGATGTTGTGTGCCGGCACGGCGCTGTCGGTTCTGGCCGGAGTTGCGCCTGCATGGGCGCAAGCGGCGGGCGAACAGGAGGCCGGGCAGGCCAGTGAAGAGCTCATCATCGTCACCGGTTCGCGAATCCAGCGCTCCGGCTTCGATGCGCCGACGCCGACCACGGTTCTCGGCGTGGAGGAGCTTGCGCAGGGCAACCGTCCGAGCATCGCGCAGGCGCTGAACGACGTTCCGCAGTTCCGCGCGACGAGCACGCCTGCGACGACCACGGGCAACACGAACGCCGCGGCGTCTCAAGCCGATCTTCGCGGCCTGACCTCGGTGCGCACGCTCACGCTGCTCAACGGCCACCGCTTCACGGGCAGCGCCGACCTCAACTCGGTGCCGCAGAATGTCGTCAAGCGCGTCGACGTGGTGACGGGCGGCGCATCGGCGGCGTGGGGTTCCGGCGCAGTCGCGGGCGTCGTCAACATCATCCTCGATGATGAAATGACCGGCGTGAAGCTGGGCCTCAATACCGGCGTGTCCACATACGGCGACGGCAATCGCTACGGCGCGGATGCCGCCTGGGGTACGAACTTCGCCGACGGGCGCGGCCATTTCATGATCGCCGGCGAATACATGGACGACAAGGGGGCGTGGGACCGCGATTCGCGCAAGCACATGAAGGCGGGCCTGTTCCAGCGCGCCGATGGTCAACTCGTTCTTGCCGACGACGTCAAGTACACGATCCTCAACCGTGGCGGCTCGATTCTGAGCCTGACAGCGGCACCCTACAATCTGGTCTTCAATCCTGACGGCTCGGTCGGCCCGCTCCCGCTCGGCAGTGAGACCTTCGGCCAGCAGACGATCGGCGGTGGCGGGCAGAGCCTCTATGAATATCTGTCGGTCAGCACGCCCTACGAGCGCTCCAATGTTTTCGCGCGTGCGAGCTATGACATCACCGATACGGCGAAAATCTGGATCGACGGCAGCTACAACCGCATGTCCGCCGATTTCGGTTTCTTCCCGGATACGCCGATCGCCGTCATCATGCCTGACAATGCGTTTCTCACCGATACCGCGCGTGCGCAGCTTGCCGACGCGGGCGTGACCGGGCCGTTCGTGCTCGGCCGTATTCTCGATGACGTGGGACCGGACCGGTTCCTCAACTACCGATACACCCGCCGCAACCTCGAGGTCGCGGTCGGCATCGACGGCACGATCGGCGACAAGTGGACCTACCGGGCCTATTACGATCACGGCGAACTGAAAAACGACCAGTGGCTCGACAACCAGAGGATCACCGCCAATTTCAACAGGGCCGTCGATTCGGTTCTGGTTGGCGGCACGCCGGTCTGCCGTGTCAATGCCGATGCCGATCCCGCGAACAACGATCCGGCGTGTGTTCCGCTCAACCTTCTGGGCAACGGCAACATCACCGACGCAGCGCGGGCCTATGCGTTCGCCTCGGGCGGCGCCGTGACGACGACCAAGCTCGATGCCGCGGGCGTCAGCCTCAGCGGCGAATTGTTCTCGACATGGGCGGGTCCCGTGGACGTTGCGGTCGGCAGCGACTGGCGCTGGGAGGAGTTCGTCACCAATTCGACCGACCCCTACTCGGTCACCCGCGCACTGACGCCGCTCAGCTTTTCCGCGACGAACGGCGGCTTCAACGTGAAGGAATTCTTCGTCGAGGTGAACGTGCCGCTGCTCGATGTCGCCGATACCGCGCGACTGGAGGTAAACGGTGCGGCCCGCTATTCGGACTACAGTACCAGCGGCGGCATCTGGACGTGGAAGACGGGCAGCACGCTGCGCCTTGTCAATGACCTGCTGCTGAGGGCGGTCTATTCACGCGATATTCGCTCGCCGAGCATCAACGAATATTATCTCGCACGTGCCACCAACCTCGGCAACATGATTGATCCGTACCGCAGCAATGCTCTTGCCCTGAACGTGTACAGCTACACGGGCGGTAATCCCGATCTGGATCCGGAAATCTCTCATACGCTGACATTGGGTGGTTCCTATTCGCCGAACTTCGCTCCTGGCCTTCGCCTTTCGGCCGACTTCTACAAGATCAAGATCGACGACGTCATCGTGACCCTCACGGGGCAGGATGTTCTTGGCCTCTGCTATCAGCAATTCCCCGACGACGATCTTTGTGGCGGCCTAGTCGAACGGAACAACGACGGAACCCTGCTTTCGGTGCTGCGCACCTTCCGGAACCTTGCGAAATATCAGACCAAGGGCCTTGATCTGGAAGCGTCGTACCAGATGCCGCTGGGCTCTGGCACGTTGTCGTTCCGCGCACTTGCCACGCACGTGTTCGAGTTGCTGATCGACGACGGTGTAAGGACAACGGACCGTGCCGGTATCGTGGGCGGTGACACGCTGTTCTCGACGCCGAAGTGGCGCGGAACCGGCACGATCACATATCAGGATGAGCGTTTCGGCACCGATCTGAGGTTCCGCTATGTGGATGGAGGTATCTACAGCGACCAGATCGGTCCGAACGGTCAGCCGATCCTCAACAACGACATCAGCAGCCGCACCTATGTCGACGTCGGGCTGCGCGTGAAGGTCGGCGAGTTCATGCTGTACGGCAACGTCAACAACGTGTTCAACCTGAGCTCGCCTCGCACCCAATACACCAACCCGAACTATGAGGTGATGGGCCGTTACTTCTCCGGCGGCGTGAAGCTGAACTTCTGATCCCGTTTGTCGACGGGCGGCAGGAACGGTTTCACCCGCCACGCCTTCTCGGTGCACATACGCATCGCGAAGGCGTGGCGGGGAGGAAAGCGGCCAGCGGCAGCCCGTCGAGAAACGGCACGTGGTTCACCACCGCCGCCGCCGCCGTGGCGACGGCGGTGACGATAGTGTTGGCGGGCGACCGTGCGGGGCCGTTCCTCGGGTGCGGCGCGCAGGCGTTTCATCGCGCGCCGGGCCATGCCGTCGGGAAAGCCCAGTGGGTTCAGCCTCGACCGTCGGCGGCGCTTTGTCCGGCTCGATTGACTGGCGCCGAACATTGTCCGTTCTGTCCTCGAAGGTATCCAGCCGGCGCCGCTCACCGTCCGCCGGCTGTTGCGCGCATCCGCGTCTCTCTGGCTGGTCCGGCGATGCACGCAATTGCGCCAACCGCGGGGAATGTCGGGCAAATCCGGCCACGCGGATATTTTATAATACATTGACAATAAAAAAGAAAATTGGCTGGTGCCCCCGGCAGGACTCGAACCTGCGGCCTGCGGTTTAGGAAACCGTCGCTCTATCCTGCTGAGCTACGGGGGCAACCGCGTGCATCAGTGGCGGCAGCGGGCGAAAATATCAAGCGTCGGTGCGGCCGGGGCGCGCGGGAAACAGCAGCGGCATGGCCTCGATGCCTTCGTCGCGGAGCTGCGCGGCCTCGTCTGCGCTGGTTTCGCCGTAGATGCCGCGCGCGTCGGTTTCGCCGTAGTGGATCGCGCGCGCCTCCTCGGCGAAGCGGTGGCCGACGTACTCGCTGCTCTCGATCATGGCTTTCTGCATGTCGGCGAGCGCGCCGAGCATCTGCTTGATGCGCGCGTCCTCGCCGCCCGCGACCGGCACGGGAAGGGCGCGCGCGTCCTCGCGCGTGTTGCCCTTGGCGGGGACGGCGGGCGCCATCACCGCCTTGGCGATCTCGGCATTGCCGCACAGCGGGCACGACAGCAGGCCGCGCTCTTTCTGCGCCTCATAGTCGCTGGAAGAGCCGAACCACGCCTCGAAGACGTGGGCCTCGCCGCATTTCAGGTCGAAGACGATCACGGCGCGGCGATGTCCCTGCGGTGCTGGAGCACGGGAATGCGGCGGCGCACGTCGGCGATGCGCGAAAGGTCGATCTCGGCGAAGTGAAGCCCCGGCGCCTCGCCCGCATCGAGCAGGATGTCGCCCCACGGGTCGATCACCAGCGAGTGGCCGTAGGTCGAGCGGCCGTCCTCGTGCTCGCCGGTCTGCGCGGCGGCGACCACGAACGACGCCGTTTCGATGGCGCGGGCACGCAGCAGCGTGTGCCAGTGCGCGCGGCCCGTCGGGCGCGTGAACGCGGCCGGAAGCGCGATTACCTCTGCGCCCGCGCCGCTCAGCGCATCGAACAGGCGCGGGAAGCGCACGTCGTAGCAGATGGCGAGGCCGAGCGTGCCGACCGGCGTTTCGGCAAGCGCGACGCCCGCGCCCGCGACGAAGCTCGCGGACTCGCGGTAATATTCGCCGGGCGCCGCCTCGACGTCGAACAGGTGCATCTTGTCGTAGCGCGCGCGGATCTCGCCCGTGCTGTCGATGACGAGGCTGCGGTTGACGAGACGGTCGGCGTGGCGCGCATCGCGCAGGGCGAGCGAGCCGAGCGCCACCCAGATGCCTGCCGTCCGTGCCGCTTCGCACACGGCGGCGAGCGCGGCGTCGTCTTCCTCGCCGCGCGCGTTCGCGAACAGGCGCGCGGTGTTCCGATCCAGCATCCCCGACATCTCGGGGGTGAACAGCATGGCCGCGCCGCCTGTGGCGGCTGCGGCGACGTGGTCCGCGAGCGCGGCGGCGTTGGCGGCCGAGTCCGTGCCGGACGTCATCTGGGCGATGGCGATGCGTGTCGTCATGGGGCTGGATATGGGGCGTTCAGGCGGTTTGCGCCAGTAGCGGATCGAGCTTGCCGTCGGCGTCGAGCGCCGCGAGGTCGTCCGAACCGCCGATATGCTGCCCGCCGATGAAGATCTGCGGCACCGTGGTGCGGCCGTGTGCGCGCTGGATCATCTCTAGGCGGCGGTTTCCGCACAGGGTGATGTCGATCTCCTCGAAGTCGGCGCCCTTCGATTTCAGCAGCGACTTCGCGCGCGTGCAGTAGGGGCACAGGAATTTCGTGTAGATTTCAATCCTAGGCAACTGCGATCCCTTTGGCTCTTTTCAGCCCTGTTCGACATTATCATGGGTGACGCGGGCGAAAGTTACAATATCTATGCGTGCTGCCCCGGCACGGCGGAGCGCGCGAGCACAGGCCGCCGCGGTCGCCCCCGTCGTCATCACGTCGTCCACCAGCAGGACATGCGCGCCCTTGATGCGGAGCGCCGCGCGGCTGCGGACGCGGATCGCGCCGCGCACGTTTTCCGTGCGCTGCCGCCGCGACATGCCGCGGCTGATCGGCGTGTCGCGGATGCGGGCGAGCGCCGCGGTGATCACGGGGAGGCCCGCCTTCCGGGCCAGCGTGCGGGCGAGAAGCGCGGCCTGGTTGAAGCGGCGCGCGCGCAGACGGCGGGCATGGAGCGGCACCGGGACGAGGATCGGACGCTCGGCGAGCATCGGCGCGGCGGCGCGCGCCATCATTCCTGCCATGACACGCGCAAGCCCGGTGCGGTCGCCGTGCTTCAGCGACAGCACCAGCCCGGCACTGGCTGCATTGTACACGAGCGCGGCACGCGCGCGGTCGAACGGTGGCTGCGTCTCCGCGCAGGCCCCGCAGAGCGCCTCGTCGCCGATGCTGTAGGCGAACGGCAGGCCGCAGCACGCGCACATCGGCGCCGTGAGGAAGTGGAGACGCGACCAGCACGGCGCGCAGAAGCTCCCGTCCTTACCCACGATCGTGCGGCACGACGGGCAACGCGGCGGCAGCAGCAGATCGACGAATCCCGCGCCGGAGCGTTTCAGAACCTCGAATGCCGCGATCTGCATGGCATGTTCCTAGCAGCCCGGCATTGCGCTTGCAGCCTCCCTCGGACAAGAGAGGCGGCGCATGTCAGACCTCATCGAACCGTTCGACCGCGCGGCCCGCCGCCGTGCCCGCGACCGCGCCGCGGCGGATTTCGGGCGCTTCGCGTTCCTGAAGGATGCGCTTTGTGCCGATCTTGTCGAACGGCTGGGCGAACTCGGACCATCGTTCGCGCGCGTTCTCGATCTCGGCGCGCACGACGGGCGTCTCGCTGCGTTGCTGCCGGAAAGCGAGACGGTCGCGACCGATCCCGGCTTTCGCTTTGCTCGGGTCGCGCGGGGCGTGATGTGCGACGAGGACCGCCTGCCGTTCGCGCCCGGCAGCTTCGACGCGGTGCTGTCGGCCGGGAGTCTCCACGGCGTCAACGACCTGCCCGGCGCGCTCGTGCAGGTCCGGCAGGTGCTGAAGCCTGGCGGTGTGTTCCTCGCGGCCTTTGTCGGCGGGGCGTCGCTCGCCGAGCTGCGCGCGCGGTTGCTTGCCGCCGAGATGGCGCGCTACGATGGCGTTTCCCCGCGGTTCCTGCCGATGGTCGATCCGCGCGAGGCGCCGGGGCTGTTGCAGCGCGCCGGGTTCGTCGAGCCTGTTGTCGATGTGCACCGGCAGACCGTGCGTTACCGGGGCGCGGCGGCGATGCTGGCGGACCTTCGCGGCATGGGCGAGAGCAATGTGCTTCATGCGCGGAGCCGCAGACCCCTCGTGCGCGCCGATGCCGCGGCGTTCCACGCAGCAGCGGAAGCGGTCGCGGACGGCGACCGGCACCCGGTTCAGCTCGAGATCGTGACGATGACCGGGCGGGCGCCGCCCGGCCGCTGATCGGCCCTAGATGAGCGCCGCGAGCGTGCCGATCAGCGGCCGGTCGGCGGGCGGCATGTCGATGGAGAACAGGTCGTTCACGCGCTCCCAGCGCAGGCGCTGGCCGTCGTGCCCGTGCGGCGCGCCGCGCCACTTGCGGCACACGTAGAGCATCAGCACGAGGTGGAAGTGCGCGTAGGCGTGGCTGGCGAAGGTCGCCGGGGCAAGGCACGACGCCTCCGTCTCGATGCCGAGCTCTTCGCGCAGTTCCCGGATGAGCGCCGCCTCGGGCGTTTCGCCCGCCTCCACCTTGCCGCCGGGGAACTCCCAGGTCCCGGCGAGGTGCTTGCCCGCCGGGCGCTCCGCGAGCAGCACGCGGCCGTCGCGGTCGATGAGCGCGGCGGCGACGACCATGCGTATCGGCAATGGATTCATTTGGTTAACCCCACGCTTAGTCCGGCTTGTGTGAATTTGTTAACGCCTGACGGCTAGAACGGAGCAGCAGGGACAATGCAAGCCCTGAATCCGTGTTTGATCCGTGTTTGAACTGAAGGTAGCGGCCAATGCCCGAATTCATCCGCAAGCTGGTTCGCAAGTCCGAAGGCGCGACGGCGATCGAGTACGGCCTCATCGCGGCGCTGATCGCGGTCGGCGCCATCTCGGGCTTCAACGCGTTCGGTAACGGCCTCTCCAACATGTGGGGCAAGGTCGAGAACAATGTGAAGGCGAGTTCGTAAGCGCAGCGACGGACAGCTTCAAAAACGAACAGGCCTTCGGGCCTGTTTTTTTTGGCCCGAACACATGCTGCAACAAGGACTTTGAAGATTAACGCATTTTCACCAGCGGCTTTAAGCAATTGGCAAGAGCAATGGTCTAGTGATGCATTGCTGACCTCTTGGACGGGGACAGAGGAACACCCGGTACGTACGGAACTGGTATAGGAGACAAGAAATGTCGTTTTTCCGTAAGCTTCGTAAGGAAGAGAAGGGCGCGACGGCCATCGAATACGGTCTGATCGCTGCTCTCATCGCGGTTGCGGCCATCGGCGCCATGGGTGCGCTGGGCAACGCCATCAGCCAGACGATGAACAACGCTGCGGGTGCGATGACCGACGCCTAAGCGTCGATCCTCGCGCAAGCGAACGGACAGGGCGCCGGGGAAACCCGGCGCCCTTTTCATTTGTCAGCCGTAGACGACGATCTTGACCTTCTCGCCGGCGCGGAGCGTCGGGTTCGCCTCGCGGTTGTTCATCACGAGGAAGCGTTCGAGCCGGTAGTCGTCGAAGGCCATGCGCTGCGACAGTGACTGGGCGGTGTCGCCGGGCTTCACGGTGACGACCTGGATGACGCGCTTGCGCAGCGCCGACGCCTGCGCGTCGGTGAGCTTGCGGAAGGAACCGGCGGTGGTGTTCACCACGTTCGAGACGTTCACGTTCGACGGCGAGATGAAGATGAAGTGATAGCCGCTGCCGCCGCCCACGCGGTAGGCGACGACGGTGACGTCGCGGTTGCCGCTCTGCGTCGCGACGCGCGCCGTCGCGGTCGCCGCCTCGATGCCGTTGATCGTGGTGCGCTGCACGCCCGTGTACTGGGCCTTGTTGTTGCCGAGCACGCCCTGGAACACCGTGGAGATATAGGAATCGAGGCTGTCCGCGTCGCCGAGCTTGCCGCCGCTGAACTGGATCTGTGCCTGTCCGCCGGTCGCCGTCACCGCCGCCGCGCTGTTGCTCAGGTAATAGCCCTGCGGCACCTCGAACGCGATCTTGAGCACGGGATGCGCGAACTTGTGCCCGTCGACGAAGCCCTGTGACGGGTCGTCGCCGTAGAGCATTCCGTCGACGGCCGCGAAATAGTCGGCCTCGTCGCGGCGGAGCTGGCCGGGCTTCACGCCGGTCGCCGCCGCCTTCTGCGAGGCGCGCTTGACGCGGGCGGCCGTCAGCGGGTGGCTGCGCGCCCACGAGGGGATCTGCGCCGCCTCGTTCTGGCCGCGGATGCGCGTTTCCAGCGCTTCCTGATCGCCGAGCGACTGGAGGATCTCCGCCGCGGCATAGGGATCGTAACCCGCCGCCGTCATGTAGCGGATGCCGAGATCGTCCGACTGGTACTCCTGGTCGCGCGAGTACTTGAGCGTCCACACCTGCCCGAGCTGCCCGGCGAGCTGGCCGATCTGGCTGCTGCCGGTGAGCACGGTGGCGAGGATCGAGACGATGCCGCTGCCGAGCGCGGCGTTCTGGCGCTTCTTCGAATGCTGGGCGTCGACGTGGCCCACCTCGTGCCCGAGCACGGAGGCGAGTTCCGCCTCGCTGTTCATGATCGAAAGGAGCCCGCGCGTCATGTAGACGTAGCAGCCGGGGATGGCGAAGGCGTTGACGACCGTGGTGTTGAGCAGCGTCACCGTGCATTCGTTCTCGGCGGACGCGATGTTGGAGCGGACCGCGACCTCCTTGCCGATGCGCTTCACCATCGCCGCGCCCGGCCCCTCGTAGGCGCCGCCGAACTCGGCCATGATCTCCGGGTGCGCCTGCGCCGCCTGCGCGCGTTCGCTGGCGCTGATCTGGCGCGGCTTCTGCGCGTTCGCGCTGGTGCCGGGGCCGGTGACGCAGGCGCTGAGCACGACCGTGCTGACGGCGATCCCAAGAGCCTGACGCGCTTCCTTCCTCATTGGACGTCCCTCAAAAATGAACCTGCCACTGCGCAAACCGGCGAGTGCCGCCGCCGGTTCCCTGTCTCATTACGGCTGCGATGCAATCCAGTCCCCCACGCTCGCCGCGACCTCGTTTGCCGCCTCGTTGAGCGCGCGGGCGATGGCCGGGCCGGTCTCGGCCGAAACCGGCCGCGTCGCCTCGAAGCTGCGGCTCGCGACATAGCCGGTTCCGGTCGCCGACACCATCGCATCGTAGCGGACGCGGACCTGAGGCGCACCGCGCACGTCGAGGCCGAATTCCACGAGCCGGCCGGAAAGCCTGTTCGCCGCGCCGATATCGACGTTGCGCTCGTCGAGGACCGGGCGGCCCGTGCGCGCCTGCACGACCTCGCCGAGCAGCCGCTGGAACAGCACCACCGGCTGCTCGACCCAGTTCGCTTTCGGAAGATAGGCGATCTCGGTGGCCTCGGTCGTCACCGGGATGCGTAGCGTGCGCAGCGCGCCGGGCGCGCTCGGCATCGTGACGAGCAGCGGCTTGCCCGTCAGGGCGCGCGCTTCGCTCGCCTCTGCGCGAAGCGTGAGCAGAGAGTCGGGCGGGTCTCCGCCGCCGCCGATCTGTACCAGCGGTCCGCACGCGGAGACGAGCAGAAGGGCCGTGAGAACGGCGGCTCGGGCGATAGGCGTCATCGGTCCTTGTCTCCATCGGGCTTGTATTCCGGAAGCTTGCGTCCGCCGACGAGCGCGCCCGCCGGGTCTTCATCGAGCTTCGCAGCGATGGCGCCGAGCGAGCGCGCCATTTCGCGGAGGTCGCCGACGAGGAGGTTCACCTCGGGCAGCGTGTGTGCGTTGAACGCCTCGGCGCCCGCCCGGGCCGCGCGTGATGTCCCTTCCAGCTCGGCAAGCGCCGTATCGGCGCGCTGCAACGTCTTGCGCAGATCGGCGACGAGCGGCCTGCCTTCGGCATCGACCAGCTTGCTGGTGCTGTCCGCGAGCACGGCGAGCGCCGCCGCCGTTTTCCGGGTTTCCTCGATCGTGGCGCGGATTTCCGTCACCGCGTCGGCGATGTCGCCGTCGCGGCTGGCGACGGCGGCGGTGATCGTGTTCGTGCTCTTGAGGATGCCGGCGATTGACGCCTGGTTCTGCGGGCTCAGCACCTCGTTGAGCCGCGCGGTGAGCGTGCTGATGCGTTCGAGAAGCTGCGGCGCGGAATCGAGAAGCTGGCCGAGCGCGCCGGGCTTCGTGGGAATGACGGGCGCGCCGAACGGCCCCGGCTCGTCGATCGGCGGCGCGCCCTTGATGGCGCCTTCCAGTTCGACGATCGAAACGCCGGTGAAGCCGACGCCGGTGATCGTCGCGACCGTGCCCTGCAGAATCGGTACGCCCTCGTCGATCTGGATGCGCACACGCACGAAGTTGGGCGATTCCGGCATCAGTCGAATCTCCTGCACGGTGCCGACGGGCACGCCCGAATAGTTGACCGCGCTGCCGCGGGCGAGGCCCGAGACCGAGCGGAAGAAGATGTCGTATTTCTGCCGGTCCGACGTGTCGATGCGCGCGATCCAGAGGATGAACAGGAACGCCGCGATGAACAGCGCGATTGCGACGGCGCCGACGAGGACGTGGTTGCTTCGTGTTTCCAACATCAACCCCCTGCTGCCGCGCTCGCGAGCGCGGCACGGCCGCGCGGGCCGCGGAAATACTCCTGCACCCACGGATGATCGAACGCCAGCAACTCCTCGATCGTTCCCACCTTCAGCACGCGCTTGTCTGCAAGCACCGCGACACGGTCGCAAATCGTGTGCAGCGTGTCGAGATCGTGCGTGATGAGGAACACGGTGAGATCGAGCGTCTCGCGCAGCTGGAGGATGAGTTGGTCGAAGGCCGCCGCGCCGATGGGATCGAGGCCCGCGGTCGGCTCGTCGAGGAACAGCAGGCGTGGATCGAGCGCGAGCGCGCGGGCAAGGCCGGCGCGCTTCCTCATGCCGCCGGAAAGCTCGCTCGGATGCTTCGGTCCCGCGTCGGGCGGCAGGCCGACCATCGCGATCTTGTAGGCGGCGATCTCGTCCATCAGCGCGGTCTCGAGGTGGTAGAACTCGCGCATCGGCACCTCGATGTTCTCGGCGACGGTCAGCGTCGAGAACAGCGCGCCGTTCTGGAAGAGCACGCCGAACTGGCGGCGCAGCTCCAGCTCCTCGTGTTCGCCGAGGCCGCTCACGCGCCGCCCGAATATCTCCACCTCGCCGGCATCGTAGCGCTGGAGGCCGATGATCGAGCGCATCAGCACGGTCTTGCCGGTGCCCGAGCCGCCGACGATACCGATGATCTCGCCGCGCCGGACCTCGAGATCGAGGTTCTCGTGGATCACCTGCGCGCCGAAGGCGTTGCGAAGCCCGGTGACGCGGATCACGGGGCCGCGGCGATCGTCCGGGGCCGTCATCAGTTCCACCCGATCGCCGAGAAGAACACCGCGAAGAAGGCATCGAGCACGATGACGAGGAAGATCGCCTGCACCACGGCGGCCGTGGTGCGAAGCCCCACCTCCTCGGCATTGCCGCGTACCTGCATCCCCTGGAAGCAGCCGGTGACGGCGATGACGAGCCCGAACACGGGCGCCTTGATGAGTCCGACCCAGACATCGGTGATCGGCACCACCTCCTGGATGCGCTGGATGAAGGTGGCGGGCGGGATGCCGAGCGAAACCCATGTCAGCAGCATCCCGCCGACGATACCGAGAATCGATCCGTAGAAGGCGAGGAGCGGCATGGCGAAGACGGCGGCGAGCAGCCGCGGGATGACCAGCACCTCGATCGGCGGCATACCGATCGTGCGCATGGCGTCCACTTCCTCGGCGAGCTTCATCGAGCCGATCTGCGCTGCGAACGCGCTGCCCGAACGGCCCGCGACCATGATCGCGGTCATCAGCACGCCGAGTTCGCGGAAGGTAATGCGGCCGACGAGGTTGATGACGAACACGTCCGCGCCGAACTGGCGGAGCTGCACCGCGCCCTGCTGCGCGACGACGATGCCGACGAGGAAGCTCATCAGCCCGATAATGCCGAGCGAGGCGACGCCGACCGCCTCGTACTGGTTGGTGACGGCGCGCCAGCGCAGCGCGCGGCGGCCGATGAGGACGCGGCCGAGCGTGACGAGCGTCAGCCCGAGGAAGGACAGGAAGCCGCCGAAGGTCGTGGCCGCGAAGACGATCCAGCCGCCGAGCTTTTCCAGCGTGCGAATGAACGGCGGGGTCAGATCGGGGCGGATCTTGGTGGGCCGGGTGTGCGAGCAGATCTGGTCGATCAGCTCCTCGGCCTTGTCGCTTGCGCCCGTCAGCCGGAAGGAGAGGCCGGCCGCCTCGCGCGCCATGCGTGTGCGGTAGAGCACCCATGCGCCCGCCGTGTCGATGCGCTCGATGTCGGCGAGGTCGACGGTGAGCGGTTCGGGATCGGATTCGAGTTCGCGCAGGCGCCGCGAGACGGGGTCGATGAAGCGAATCGTCATGCGGCCGGAGAGGCGCACGGTGCGCTCGCCATCCGCGTGACCTTCGGCGATGTGGCTCCCGGCGGGCGCTTCCGTGTCAGCCATAGTGCGCGAGCTTCAGGCCGGGCCGGTCCCAGCGCGTCTTCGCAAGGCGGCCGGTGGAGGACAGCGTCACCCACGCGTCCCGCATGTCCGCGCCGCCGAAGCAGATGTTGGTGGTGACGAGATCGG
Source organism: Sphingosinicella microcystinivorans (assembly GCF_027941835.1). Lineage (NCBI taxonomy): Bacteria > Pseudomonadati > Pseudomonadota > Alphaproteobacteria > Sphingomonadales > Sphingosinicellaceae > Sphingosinicella > Sphingosinicella microcystinivorans. Next base: position 801,540 of record NZ_CP116005.1, on the reverse strand, counting down.
GCATGTCCCGCCATGTCTGCACGCCGGTCCCGGCATCGACGGACGCGATGCCGGGATGGCCGGCGATCGTCGCCACGCAGATGTTGCCGTCCGCATCGACGGCGAGCGAATCGAGCAGGATATGCCCCGCGAACGCCGTGACGACGCGCCCCGGCAGGGCCGCGAGCGGCGAGGGCGCGACTTCGCCGGGGCCGGTGATGTCGAAGGCGAGCAGGGTGCGTTCCATCGTGAGCGCCGTATAGACGGTGCGCCCGTCGGGCGAGAGGCTGACGCCGTTCATGTTCGGGCCGTAGACGGCGCAGCGGATGCCGGAGCCGTCCGGCTTCGCGTAGTAGAGCCCGCCGTGGTCGGTGGCGCGGTCGCGAATCTTGCCGAGGTCGGTGAACCAGAAGCCTCCGCTTGCATCGAACACGATATCGTTGGGGCCGGAGAGGGGCCGCCCGTCGCACGCGTCGTAAAGCCGTTCGACCGTGCCGGTCGCGAGGTCGATGCGCTCGATGCGGCCGGTCGTGTAGTCGGCGGCGATGTGACCGGGGATCAGCAGGCCGTCCTGCCGAATCCATTCGAAGCCGCCGTTGTTGCAGAGGTAGAGCGCGCCGTCCGGGCCGATCGCGGCGCCGTTGGGGCCGCCGCCGGGAGTCGCGATGGTCTCCGTGCGGCCGTCTGGCAGCACGCGCGTCACCCGTCCCGCGGCGATCTCGACGACGATGACGCTGCCGTCTTGCATCCACACGGGTCCTTCCGGGAAATGCAGGCCCTCGGCGACGATTTCGACTGCGCTCATTCCGCTCCGTCCTCCCGCCGTATCCTGTCCGGCAAAGCCGTTTCGATGCAAGGTCTTTGCGTCCGGCAAGCAATTGCGCTAGCAATGCAGTTCCCGATCTGTTCACCTCCGAAGGCGCATGGAATGAGCCCTCTTCCCCTGATTGTCGGCCTTGTGATGTTCGCGCTCGGGTGCGGCATCGGCTGGCTGCTGTGGGCGCGCGATCGCGCGGCGCTGCGGACGGAGCGCGATTCGCTGCGCGGCGAGCGGGACGGGCTGGCGGATGCGGTGGCCGGGCTTCGCACCGACAAGGCGCTCGCCGAGCAACGCGCGGCCGGGATCGAGGCGCTGAACGCCGAGATCGCCGAACTCAGGAAGGATAGCGTTGCGCTCGCCGAGCTCAAGAGCCGCGCGGAAGAGCGCGAGCGCGCCTTCGCCGAACGCGAGGCCGATTTGCAGCGCCGTTTCGAGGCGCTGGCGAGCGCATCGCTTGCAAAGAGCCACGAGGCCTTCGTGAAGCTCGCCGAGGAAACGCTGAAGCATCATCGCGAGGCGGCGGGCGCGGGGCTGGAGAAGAACCGCGCCGAGATGGACAAGCTCATCCAGCCGATGCGCGAGACGCTCCTCAAATACGAGCAGAAGCTCGGCCAGATCGAGGAGGCGCGCGCAACCGCCTACGGCGCCATCCACAACGCCATCGCCGAGGTGAAAGCCGGGCAGGAACGCGTCTCCGGCGAGGCCGCGAAGCTCGTCCACGCGCTCCGCAGCGCGCCCAAGGCACGCGGGCGCTGGGGCGAGCACCAGCTGCGCCGCGTGCTCGAAATGGCGGGCCTGTCGCCGCACGTCGATTTTGCCGAGGAGGTCTCGGTAGAGGCCGAGGACGGTCGCCTGCGGCCCGACGCCGTCATCCGTTTGCCGGGCGAGCGCGTGCTCGTCATCGACGCCAAATGTTCGCTGAACTCCTATCAGGACGCGCTCGACGCGCCCGACGAGGACGCGCGGCGCGCGCATCTCCTTGCGCACGCCAAGGCGCTGCGCGTCCATGTCGATGCGCTCGGGCGCAAGAGCTACGCCGAGCAGTTCGCGGGCACGCTCGATTTCGTCATCATGTTCGTGCCCGGCGAAAACTTCCTCGCCGCTGCGCTGGAGGCGGATCAGGACCTGTTCGAGACGGCGTTCCAGCGCCGCGTGCTGCTCGCCTCGCCGACCAACCTCATCGCCATCGCACGGACGGTGGCGATGGTCTGGCAGCAGGAGAAGGCGACGGCCGACGCGCAGAAGATCGCCGCCCTCGGCAAGCAGCTCTACGACCGGCTGGCGACGATGGGCGAGCACGTCGCGCGGCTCGGCAAGACGCTCGAAGCGGCGAACGGCGCGTACAACAAGATGGTCGGCAGCCTCGAGAGCCAGGTGATGACGTCGGCGCACCGGCTGGGCGAGCACGCGATCGAGGCGCCGTCCAAGACCATCGAGGATTTGCCGCGCGTATCGGGCGAGCCGCGTTCCCTCACCAAGCTGGCGTCGCCGGTGGCCGATGCCGCGGAATAGATCGGCGATGCGCGCAGGCCGCACTTCAGGATTGGCGTGGATCTCGCTTGTCTTCCTCGCTTGTCTCGGGCTCGCGGCGTGCCTGAACATTTCCGACAGGGTGGCGCTGGAGAAAGAAATCGTGGCCAATCCCGCGTTTGCCGGCGAATGGGAGGCACTTGTCTGGTTCCCGCAGGACGGGGGCATGCCGGCGGGTCAGCCGTATCTGCATATCGCGGAACGGCAGCAGCAGGGACGGCCCGTCTATGCCGTGACCAGCGACACAGCGAAGTTCACCGCGCGCATCCGCGACGTCGTCACCCTCTATACGTTCGGGGAGGCCCAGTTCCTCCTCAATGGCGATCCCCGGAGTTGCAATGATTGCATCCTGCTCAAGTATTTCATGACCGAGGACGGCAAGCACATGGCGGTCCAGAGCCTGAACCGCGACAAAGCCGTGCGTTTCCTGCAAATGATGCGCGCGGACACGACGAAGATCGTTTACGGCGTTGAAGGATCGGTGGGCAACATCCGCGTCCTCGTTCTCGACGACGAGGCGAGATCGCTGCTCGGCGCTATCGGAGACCGCCAGGACCTATGGGATGATGGCGCGATCCTGACGCGGCGCGAATGAACGGTCAGGCCGCCGGACGCCGCCGCTGGTTCAGCACCTCGTAGAGCATCACCGCGCAGCTGACTGCCACGTTCAGCGAATCGGCCTTGCCGCGCATCGGGATCTTCACCAGCACGTCGCACGCGGTTTCGTAGTCTTCCGGCAGCCCGTGCTGCTCGTTGCCCATCAGGATGAAGGTCGGCGCCTCGTAGCGGACGGCCTGATAATCGTGGTCCGTCCTGAGGCTGGTGCCGACGAGCATTCCGGGGCCGGCGCGCAGCCATTCGAAAAAGACCGGGCCGGCCGTCTGCACGATCGGCTGCGTGAACAGCGCCCCCATCGAGGCGCGCACGGCCTCCACGGACCACGGGTCGCAGCTCTGGTCGAGCAGGATCAGCCCGCCCGCGCCGACGGCGTCGTTCGTGCGGAGGATGGTGCCGAGGTTCCCGGGGTCCTTCAGCGACTGGCACACGGTCCAGGCGAACGCGGCGTTCCGGTCGAGGTCCGCGAGCCGCGCCTCCGGTATGGGGAACACGCCGACGAGCGCCTGCGGATTGTCCTTGCCGGTGATCTTGTGAAGGATTTCGCGCGGCACCTCGATGGCCTCGCCGCCCGCCGCCTCGCATTCGGCGACCAGCCGCCGGAGCAGCGCGTGCTCCGCCATGTCCTCCGCGAAAACGAGCGTCTCGGCGGTGCGTCCCGCCTCGGCGGCCTCGGCGACGATGCGCATCCCCTCCGCCATGAAACGCCCCTCGGCACGGCGGTACTTCTTCTGTTCGAGCGACCGGATGCGCTTGATCGTCTCGTTGGAAAAGCTGGTGATGCGGCGGGGCATCATTCCTCGCCGAAGCGGTCCTCGACGAGCTTGACGAGCGCGGCGAGCGCGGCGTCCGCCTCCGGGCCGCTCGCGATGATCTCGATCTCGTCGCCGGGGCTCGCGGCCAGCATCATCAGCCCCATGATCGAGGTTCCGGTGACGCGCGAGCCGTCCTTCTCCACCGCGACCGTGGCGGTGAACTCCGAGGTCAGCGTCACGAACTTGGCGCTGGCGCGTGCGTGCAGCCCGCGCTTGTTGCGGATGAGCACGCGCTGTCTGACGGCGACCTCGTCGCCGTCAGGCACGCCGTCCGTGGCGTCGCTCAGGCGACCTCTCCCAGGATCTTCGAGGCGACGGAGATGTATTTGCGGCCCGCCTCCTGCGCGGCCTCGACCGCCTCGGCGAGCTTCATCTCGCCGCGCACGCTGGCGAGCCGGATCAGCATCGGCAGGTTGACCCCCGCGATGACCTCCACGTGGCCGCCCGAAAGCAGCGAGATGGCAAGGTTGGACGGCGTCCCCCCGAACATGTCGGTGAGGATAACGACGCCGCGCCCGGTGTCCACCGTCTTCACCGCGCCCGCGATGTCGGCACGGCGGACCTCCATGTCGTCGTCGGCGTCGATGCAGATCGAGGCGACGTTCTTCTGGGGGCCGACGACATGCTCCATGGCCGCGACGAACTCAGCCGCAAGCCGCCCGTGCGTCACCAGCACAATACCGATCATGCGGGCAGTCTCTCTCCATGATCCGGGAGCGCGAAGCCTTCGGCCTCCACGCCCTCGCTGTGCCCGCTCATGTCGCGGTGCACGATATTCAACGTATAGCCGGCGGCCCTTATCGCTTCGGCGAGGCGTTCGGCAACAAAAACCGACCGGTGACGACCGCCGGTGCAGCCGATGGCGATGGTGAGATAGGCCTTGCCCTCGCGCCGGTAGCTCGGGATCAGCGACAGCACGAGCCCAGAAATCCGTGCAAAAGCATCAGTATAGGCCGGATCGGCGGCAACGTAGCGGCCGACCGCCTCGTCCTTGCCGGTCAGCGGGCGCAGTTCCGGCTGCCAGTGCGGATTGGCGAGGAAGCGCATGTCGAACACCATGTCGGCGTCGCGCGGCAGGCCGCGCGCGAATCCGAAGGACATCACGGTGAGCGTCAGCTCGCCGTGCCGGTGGCGGGCGAACTTCTCGCGAATCGTGCGCCTCAGGTCGTGGACGCTGAAGTCGGTGGTGTCGATGACGATGTCCGCCCAGCGCCGGAGCGGCGCCATCACCTCGCGCTCGCGGGCGATGCCGTCGGCGGCGGGCCGGTCGAGCGCCAGCGGGTGGCGCCGGCGCGTTTCCGAGAAGCGGCGGACGAGCTCGCCGCCCGCGCAGTCGATGAACAGCACGCGCGCGTCGATGCCGCGTTCGCGCATGGTCTTGATTCGCGCGACGACCGATTCGGCATCGAAGGCATGGGTGCGGGCGTCGATCCCGACCGCGAGCGGCCGTTCCGCCTCGCCGCCCGCGAGCGCCTTGTCGTGCACCGCGAGCAGGCGCTTCAGCAGCGAAAGCGGCAGGTTGTCGACGACCTCGAAGCCATTGTCCTCGAGCGCTTTCAGCGCCGTCGAGCGCCCGGCACCGGACATGCCGGTAACGAGCAGCAGCGGGGCGCGCGAGGCGGGGGGATCGGCGTTGGCCATCAATCCCCTAATCTAGTGCTATCGGACGGCCGCTCAAGAGCAGTTCGACCTTGACGGGTGCGCTCGATTCGCGCGGGTCGAGGGCGGTCACGGGCACGGCGACGCCGCAAAGCGCGCGCGCGCGCGCCTCGGGCAGGCGTTCGGGCGGGGCATCGAGGGCGATCACGCACGCGACGGGCACGTCCGCGGCGAACGGCATCGTCACGATACCGACCCCGCGGACCTCGATCCGCCCGGCGATCGTGGCGGGCGGCGAAGCGAACAGGCGCCCGTCCCGCGCGCTCAGCTCGACCTGGTCGTCGGCGACGAGCACGGCGCCGCGGTCGATGAGCCTGAGCGCGAGGTCGGACTTGCCCGCGCCGGACGCGCCGGTCAGCAGCACCGCCTTGCCGCCGATGGAGACAGCGGAGGCGTGGATACGCGTCATTGCGTGGCGGGCAGGCTGACGGTGAAGCGCGCGCCTTTGATCTCGCCGCGCTCGATGCGGTTCTCGGCGGAAATCGTACCGTCGTGCGCCTCGACGATGGCCTTGGCGATGGCGAGGCCGAGGCCCGAATGCTTGCCGAACGCCTCGCCCTCCGGGCGCTCCGAATAGAAGCGTTCGAAGATCCGGTCGGTGCCGTCGGGCGGCAGGCCGGGGCCGTCGTCCTCGACGCGCATCAGCACGCGCTCACCGACGCGCGCCACCGTGACCTGAACGAGGCCGCCCGAAGGCGAGAAGCTGATGGCGTTGTCGATGAGGTTGCGGGCGACCTGCGCGAGGCGGCTGCCGTCGCCGTTCACCACCGCCGAGCCGAACTGCGGGCGCGCGAACGCCAGCGTCACGCCCGCGGTGGCGGGCTGCGTCTCGTAGATGCTCATCAGCGTGGCGAGCATGACGCCGAGGTCGATGCGCTCGAAGCGCACGCGGCTCAGCTCCGCGTCGAGCCGCGAGGCGTCGGAGATGTCGGAGATCAGCCGGTCGATGCGCTGCACGTCGTCGCGCACCACGGTGAGCAGCCGCGCGGCGAGCTCCGGGTCCTTCACGTTCCCCATCGCGTCCACGGCGGAGCGCAGCGAGGCGAGCGGGTTCTTGATCTCGTGCGCGACGTCTGCGGCGAAGGCTTCCGTCGCGTCGATACGCGCGCGCAGCGCGGCGGTCATGTCGGAGAGCGTGCGGGAGAGCGCGCCGATCTCGTCGCGGCGTTTCTGGAAGCGCGGGATCGCCACCTCGCGGGCGCGGCCCAGCCGCACGCGCTGCGCGGCGATGGCGAGGCGCCGCAGCGGCCGGACGATGGTGCGCGCAAGGAAGTTCGACAGCAGCAGCGACAGCAACAGCACGCCGAGGAAGATCACGGACAGCGTCAGCCGCTCGTCACGCACGCCGCGCGTCACGTCGCGCGCGTCGATGGTCATGTGGAGGACGTTGCCGCCCGCCAGCGGCGCGGCGGCGGTGATGACGATGGTGCGGTCCGGCGCGAAGCGGATCGCGGTCGCCACCACCTTCCGGTCCAGTGCGCTTTCCGCCTCGGGCCACGCGCGGCGCACGTCGGGCGCGGGCTCGGCGAAGGTCTCGAACCGCCGCGCGCCGACCGCGCCTTCGATCAAGCGGTCGAGGAAGCGGGCGACGTCCTTGCGGAAGGGCTCGGCGTCCGGATCGCGGAGCGTGAAGGTCGGGCCGGTGAGCGCCCAGCTGTCGAGCGCGCGGGCGCCATCGGCGTCGTAGATACGCAGCCGCGCATCGGTGATCCTGCCGAAGCGCTCCAGCATCGGCACGAGCCGTTCCGGCGCCTGCAACATGCGCTCCGAGACCGCGGCCGCCATCAGGTCGGCGGCGACGCCCGCCTCCTCGGCGCGGCGTTCGAGCATCCGTTCGCGGAAGCTGTCGAGATAGATGATGCCGCCCGCCAGCATCAGCACGGCGAACATGTTGACGGCGAGGATGCGCGCCGTGAGCGACCAGCCGCGCGACCACCTGAGCTGTGTGTCGTCGCGGGGCTGGGGCTCGTTATTCCTCGTCGAAGCGGTAGCCGACGCCATACAGGGTCTCGATCGCCTCGAACTTGGGGTCGACGGCGCGGAACTTCTTCCTCAGCCGCTTGATGTGGCTGTCGATGGTGCGGTCATCGACATAGACGTCGTCCTGATAGGCGGCGTCCATCAGCTGGTCGCGCGACTTCACGAAGCCGGGCCGCTGGGCGAGCGTCTCGAGGATCAGGAACTCGGTGACGGTGAGCTGCACCTCCTTGCCGTCCCACGTCACGCGGTGGCGGCCGGTGTCCATCGTCAGCCGCCCGCGCGTCAGCGTGCGCGCCGCCTCGGCCTCGGCCTCTCCGGCGGGCTGCGCGCGGTTCTGCGCGCGGCGCAGCACGGCGCGGATGCGCTCGATGAGCAGGCGCTGGCTGAACGGCTTGCCGATATAGTCGTCGGCGCCCATCGCGAGGCCGAGCGCCTCGTCGATCTCGGTGTCCTTGGAGGTGAGGAAGATCACCGGCAGGTTCGACTTCTCGCGCAGCTTCAGCAGCAGCTCCATGCCGTCCATGCGCGGCATCTTGATGTCGAGCACGGCGAGGTCGGGCGGGTTGTCGGTCAGCGCCTTCAGCGCGCTCGCACCGTCCGAATAGACGCGGACGGTGTAGCCCTCGGCCTGAAGCGCGATCGAGACCGAGGTCAGGATGTTGCGGTCGTCGTCGACGAGGGCAATCGTTGCGGATGCGGATGACATGGCCTGCTCCAGTAAACCAACGGGAATCGCGGTGCAAACCGGATCGCGCCTGATGCCGGCTTTGCATTTTTTGACGCGGCGCGCGCGAATCGTGTAGGGGCTCCCGCAAAAGCGCCCGCCCGAATCCATTGAGGAGTGATCATGACCGCGTCCCCGATTCCCGCCTTCACCCTTGATAAACAGGGTATTACCACCGGGGCGGAGCTGCACTGGAACCTCGGCACCGCCCCGCTCATCGAGAAGGCCGTGGCGCGGGGCGAGGGCCTGCTTTCGGAGCACGGCGCATTCGTCGTGAAGACCGGCAAGCACACCGGCCGCTCCGCGAAGGACAAGTTCACGGTCGAGGATGCGACGACCCGGGACACCATCTGGTTCAACGGCGGCAACCAGCGCATGGCGCCTGAGCACTTCGCCGCGCTCAAGGCCGATTTCCTCGCCGCGCTGGCTGAGAAGAAGACGCTGTTCGTACAGGACCTCTACGGCGGCTCGCAGCCGGAATACCGCGTGCGCGTGCGCATCATCAACGAGCTTGCGTGGCACAACCTGTTCGTCCGCACGCTGCTGGTGCGCCCGAACCCGGCGGACCTTCCGGGCTTCCTGCCCGAGTTCACCATCATCGACCTGCCGAGCTTCCGCGCCGACCCGGCGCGCCACGGCTGCCGCACCGAGACGGTGATCGCCGTCAACTTCACCGAGAAGCTGATCCTCATCGGCGGCACCGCCTACGCGGGCGAGATGAAGAAGTCGGTGTTCGGCCTCCTCAACTACATGCTCCCCGAGCAGGGCGTGATGCCCATGCACTGCAGCGCCAACATCGGCAGCGGCGGGTCGAGCGCGGTGTTCTTCGGGCTTTCGGGCACGGGCAAGACGACGCTCTCCGCCGACGCCTCGCGCACGCTCATCGGCGACGACGAGCACGGCTGGTCGGACACCGCCGTGTTCAACTTCGAGGGCGGCTGCTACGCCAAGGTCATCAACCTCTCGGCCGAGGCGGAGCCCGAGATCTACGCGACGACGCGGCGGTTCGGCACCATCCTCGAGAACGTCGTCATCGACCCCGAGACGCGCGTCATCGACCTCGACGACAACAGCCTCGCCGAGAACAGCCGCGGCTCCTACCCCATCGACTTCATCCCGAATGCGTCCAAGGAAAACCTCGGCCCGGTGCCGAAGAACATCATCTTCCTCACCGCCGACGCCTACGGCGTGCTGCCGCCGATCGCGAAGCTGACGCCCGAGCAGGCGATGTACCACTTCCTTTCCGGCTACACGGCGCGCGTCGCCGGCACCGAGATCGGCGTCACCGAGCCGAGCGCGACCTTCTCCACCTGCTTCGGCGCGCCGTTCATGCCGCGCCACCCGAGCGTCTACGGCAACCTCCTCAAGGAACGCATCGCCAAGGGCGGCGTCGATTGCTGGCTGGTCAACACCGGCTGGACCGGCGGCGCCTACGGCACCGGCCATCGGATGCCGATCAAGGCGACGCGCGCGCTGCTCAACGCCGCGCTCGACGGCAGCCTCAAGGGCGCCAGCTTCCGCACCGATCCGTTTTTCGGCTTCCAGGTGCCGACCGCGGTGCCGGGCGTCGACACCGCGATCCTGAACCCGCGCGAGACATGGGCGGACAAGGCCGCCTACGACGCGCAGGCGAAGAAGCTGGTCGGCCTGTTCATCGAGAACTTCGCCCAGTTCGCGGATCACGTCGACGAAGGCGTCCGGCAGGCCGCGCCGAAGGCCGCCTGAAAAACATCGCCGTCCGCACTGGCCCTCCCGTATCGCGGCGCGTAGTCTCGGGCGTGAGACTCTGACCCGCTCGCCGGAGGTGAACATGACGGACCTGGTATCGACGTTGCAACAGACGGGCGCGCTGTCTTCGATCGCGCGCCAGCTCGGCGTGGACGAAGCGACCGCGACGCGCGGCGCGGGCGCCTTGCTTCCGGCCATTCTGGGCGGCTTCAAGAAGCAGGCAGGCGGCGGCGCAGGCGGCCTCGACGGGCTGGCGGGGATGCTCGGCGGCCTTGGCGGCGGCGGGCTGCTCGATGCGGTGCTGTCGTCCGGCGACGCGCCTGCTGGCCGGGGCAACGACGTGCTCGGCCAGATTTTCGGGTCGAAGGAGGTCAGCCGCACGGTCGCTGGGCAGGCGGCGGGCGCCACCGGCCTCGATTCCGGCCTGCTGAAGCAGATGCTGCCGCTGCTCGCGATGGCGGTCGCGGGCTACATGGCGAAGCAGGGCGCCGGCGCGGGTGCGAAAAGCGGCGGGCTCGGGGGTATGCTCGGGCAGGTGCTCGGCGGCCTCACGGGCGGCGGCAAGGCTGCGCCGCAGGGCGGTCTCGGCGGTCTCGCCTCGATGCTGGACCTCAACGGCGACGGCAATCCGCTCGACGACATCATCGGCATGGCGGGCAAGCTCGGCGGGCGCTAGTGGCACGGCAGACGCGCAGGGACGACTGGGGTTTTCCCCGCTGGCGCAGCTACGGCAGCGCCCGCGAGGCGGTGAACGTGCGCCTGTGCGACCGGCACGGCTGCACGGCCCCCGGCGACCGGCCTGCGCCGAAGTCGCCGAACAGTCCGGAGCGCTGGTGGTTCTGCGAGGCGCACGCCGCCGAATACAACAGGAACTGGAACTATTTCGAAGGCCTGACCAAGGAGGAGGCCGCCGCGCGGGAGCAGGCCGAGCGCGGCGACACCGCGTTCGAACAGGCGCGCCACTGGCAATGGACCGGCCCCGGCGACGGCAGCCGCACGCGCGGCGAGCTCGATGCCTTGCGCGCGCTGGAGCTGGAGGACGACGCCGACTTCGAGGCGGTGAAGCGCGCCTACCGCAAGCTCGCCAAGCAGTATCACCCGGACCGCAACCCCGGCGACAAGGAGGCCGAGCGGCAGTTCCACGCCGTGCAGGCCGCCTATGAGGTGCTACGGCGCGCGGAGGAAGGGAAAAGCTGGAAGGGCGGCTGAAGGCGGCGGGACTTGTGCGTCCCTCGACTTCGCTCGGGATGAAATCCCCTTGTATGCGGTAAATACGTCCATCATCCCGAGCGGAGTCGAAGGGCGCACAGCCGTGGTGTCGTGCGCTTTCAGCCCTACTCCCGCACCAGCATCACGTTCATGTGCGCCGCCGCGACCGGTGCGCCGCGGTCGGTCTGCCACGCCTCCGCGCGGACGTTGGCGATGCGGCGGCCGAGGCGGGTGACGACGGCGCCCGCATAGGTCGTCTCGCAGGCGGCGGCGCGCAGGTAGTCGACGGTGACGTTGATGGGCTTCACGCCCGGCGCGGTCTCCTCGCGCCCGAGCACGTGGACGAGCTGCGCGATCGAGGCGATCTCCAGAAGGCCGGCGACGGTGCCGCCGTGGAGGCGCGAGGGCGCGCCGACGAGCTGCTTCGAGAACGGCATGACGATGACGATGCCCTCCGCCTCGCGGCGATAGCTGAGCCCGAGCGTGCGGGCGTAGGGCAGGGACGACAGCGGCCCCTCGTCGGCAGCGCCCAGAAGCTCGCGGACCAGCGTATCGAAATTCATGATTTCGCGCCCGCCGTGAACATGTAGCACGCCGTCATCAGCGCCACCGGATCGGCGGCGTCGCCGTCGTGCGCGATGCCTTTCACGAACGCCACGGCGCGGGTCAGCCTCGTCACCTCGGCGCGGCCGATCACGGTCTTGCCCGGTTCGGCCGGGCGCAGGTAGTCGATCCTGAGGTCGAGCGTCGCCTGCCGCACCATGCGCTTCGACTTCGCGATCACCGCCATGCCGCCCACCGAATCCATCAGCGAGAAGATCGCGCCCGACGCGATGATGCCCGGCGCGCCGTCGTCGCCCGGATAAGCGACGAGGTGCTCGGCATAGGGCAGCGTCAGTTCCGCCCAGTCGTCGCCGATGGCGCGGAAGCCGAGGCCGAGCGCCTTCACGTGCGGCACGAAACCGAGGAAGGCGTCGACGATGGGCTTCACGATCGGGTTCATGCGGCGATCCGCGCGGCGGTCTCGCGGATCAGCGCGATCATGTTGGGGATGCCCTGCGTGCGGTTCGACGACAGGTGCTTCGAAAGCTGGAACGGCGCGAGTTCGCCCGCGATGTCGAGGGCCAGAACCTCGTCCGCGGTGCGGTCCTGCACCAGCGTCAGGATCAGCGCGACGATGCCCTTGGTGATTGCGGCATTGCTGTCGGCAAGGAAATGCAGGCGGCCCTTCTCCGCCGCGGTCGGATAGACCCAGACGCTCGCCGAGCAGCCGCGGACCTTGGTGGCGTCGGTCTTCAGCGCGTCCGGCATCGGCTCCAGCGCCTTGCCGAGATCGATGAGCAGCCGGTAGCGCTCGTCGGGCTCGTCGAGGATCTCGAAATCGTCGCGGATGGTGTCGAAATCGGGCAGCGTCATCGCGGGCGAGACTTGGGCGAGCCGCGCCGCCGCGTCAAGCGGGACCGGCCGGTATCCCGCCGCCGTCAGTAGTCGACGCCGGCCGCGATCGCTTCCAGCTTGCGGACGCGCTCCTTGAGGTCGGCGACGTCGATGCGGCCGGAGACGGCCGGGTTCGCGGCCGCGCGGACGCTGCCGAGTTCGGCGCGCTTCAGTTCGAGCCAGCCCTTCCAGCACCACGCGGCGATGCCGGCGAGGAGGCCGAGCCCGAGGATGGCGCCGGCGGTGATGACGATGAGGCTTTCGAGTCCGGGCATGTCCGTCACTCCTTCACTACCGATCGCGCCCGAGCGCGTCGATTTCGTCGGCCAGACGCCGGCTCTTGTCGGTCGCCAGCCGTTCCAGCGTTGCGATGCGATCCTTGAGGTTGCCGATCTCGCCGCGCAGGCGCTCGTTCTCGGCCTCCGCGTCGGGACGCGTGCGGCCCTTCTGCTTCATGTACTGAAGCGCGATCTTGCCGAAGACCACGATGGCGACGATCAGGACTACCATTTCGAACGGATGCATCGCTTGTCCCTTTCCTCTGTCGTGCCGCGCCTCAGTTCTTCGGGCCGCGAAGCTGTTCGATCTCGTTTTCCAGCCGGAATGCGCCGTCGGTGACGATGCGCTCGATCGTGGCGAGACGGTCCTTGACGCTGCCGAGCTCGGCGCGGAGCTGGACGTTCTCGTTGGTGAGCAGCGTGATACGCTCCTGCGCCTCGGTCGAGACCTTCGGATGCACGGCCATGCCCCAGGCGTTCTCCAGCGGGTAGCCGTGCCTGATGCGCATCCACGTCGTGAACACCCACCCGGCGATGCCGAGCGCGCCGAGCGCGAGGCCGCCGCCGACGATCCAGGGGAGATAGGGGTAGATGAAGATGTCCATGCGTCTGTCCCTTTCGTCAGGCCCTCAGGGCCTCGATTTCGTCGGCGAGCCGCGCCGAGCGGTCGATCGCCAGTCTCTCCAGCGTGGCCAGCCGTTCGCGCACCTCCTCCATCTGGGTGATGAGCGCGGCGTTCTCGGCGGCGAGGCGGCGCGTCTCCAGCTCGCGTTCGAAGCTGAACACGGCCTCCGGTGCGGCATCCGCGGGCGTTTCGGCGTCCCGGCGGCTGCACATCTGGACGATCCACATCCCGGCCGCGCCGGCGAGGAGACCGATCAGAAATCCGACTTCGGCAGCCATGGTTTGCGTCCCCCTGTCTTCCGCCCGCGCTAGCGAAGGGTCTCGATCTCGTCGGAGAGCCGGCGCGACCTGTCCGTCGCGATGCGCTCCAGAACCGCGATGCGCTCTTCGAGCCGGGCGATCCGGCCCTTCATTTCCGCGTTCTCGTTCGCCAGCAGCTCGGTCTTGCGGCTCGGCGCGAGGCTGTCACCCGTTCCGTCGTCCTTGTGGCTCATGCCCCAGAACTCGTTCTCGATCGGGTATCCGTGGCGGGCCCGGATCCATGTGCTGACCAGCCAGCCGCCGGTGGTGATGGCGACGATGCCGAGCACGAAGAATGGCGAAGCGAATTCCATGACGGCCTCCCTGACGGCGAGCGGGTCTTACTTCAGACTGTCGATCTCGGCGGCGAGCCGCGTGTTCTGCGACGTGTAGTGCCTCTCGACATGCGCGAGGCGGCGGTCGATGTCGCGGAAGCTGGCGTGGACGTCGCGGATCGAGCGGCTCGGCGCGACCCGCACCTTCTGCCAGAACTTCTGGTCGACGACGCTTTCGCTGTAGAATTCCGAGGGTTTGTCCGACGCCATGAGGCCGATCACAAGATAGGCGACCGGCAGGATGCCCGCGCCGAGGATCGTGCCGACCACAGCGCCCACGCGCCACCAGAGCACGTCGATGCCGGTGAAGTCCGCAAGCCCGGCGCACACGCCCAGCCATTTCTTCTCGCGCTTGTTGAGGTAGAATTTGGTGCGGCTGGACATGGAATGCCTCCCGTGTTCGTGTCGTATCAGGCGTCGTGGGTGCGCGGCTGGGCGAGCCAGGCGACGAGCAGGTAGATGATCGGCAAGAGGCCGAAGCCGAGGACGGTGCCGACGACGGCGCCGAGCCGCCACCAGAGCGCATCCGTGTTCGTCATCCTCGCGAAGCCGGCGCAGACGCCGAGGAAGATGGCGTTTCTCTTGTCGAGGGCAAAGCTCATTTCAACCTCCTGATGTCTGCCGTGCGTGTGTCTTCAGGGCGCTCGCCGATCGGGCTGCCGGCGGCGATCTGGCGCCAGCCGGGATTGTCGACCGACATGATGCGCTCGATCGTCTGCAGCCGGTCCTCGAGCCTGAGCGCGGCCTGATGGAGTTCGTCGAGCATCCGCTCGTCCTCGATGGAGAGGCTGCGGTTCTGCTTGGATTTCATCCGGTAGTGCAGGAACAGCCACGGCATGCCGATGAAGATGGCAAGAACGGCGACAAGCGGAACGATGGCTTCGGCCATGGATCAACCCTCCTTCTGCTGGGCCATCTTGCTCTTGAGCGCGGCGAGCTCGGCCTCGACGGCGTCGTCGGTGCGGAGGTCGGCGATCTGCATCTCGAGGGTCCTCGTTTCACCGAGCGCGAGCGCGTCCACCTGGCCTTCGGCATAGTCGACGCGGCGTTCCAGCACCTCGAAGCGCGAGAAGGCCTCGTCCACCTTGGGGCCGCGCAGCAGGCTGCGCATACGAACCCGGTTGTTCGCCGTCTCGAGCCGCGACAGCAGCGCCGACTGGCGTGTGCGTGCCTCGCGAAGCTTGCTTTCCAGCTTCTGGATGTCGCCTTCGTAGTGCGCGAGCTGCTCGTCGAGGAGGTCGACCTCGGCCTGCAGCTGGGCGCCGCTGCCACTCATCTTCTGTTTTTCGAGCAGCGCGGCCTTGGCGAGATCCTCGCGGCCCTTGGATAGCGCCAGTTCGGCTTTCTCGGCCCACGTCGCCTGCGCCTGCTCCAGCTTCAGGATGGTGCGGCGCATCTCCTTCTGGTCGGCGATGGTGCGGGCGGCGGATGCGCGGACCTCCACGAGCGTCTCCTCCATCTCCATGATGATCATGCGGATCATCTTCGCCGGATCTTCGGCGCGGTCGAGAAGGTCGGTGACGTTTGCGGCGATGATGTCGCGCGTCCTCGAGAAAATGCCCATCTGGTCTGAACTCCTGAAGTTGAAGGGGGCGGCCGGAGCGGGAGGGGACTGGGGAGGGGGATCCGCTCCGGCCGCTGGACGCTGCGGGCCGATCAATAAACGATCGGGGCGCTCGTCGAAACCGGGATGATCTGGACCTGGGCGAACTTGACCGGGGCTTCGGCGCGGGCGGGACCCGCCGCGGCGAAGAGGAAGACCGAGCTGACCGCGATGGCGCCGACGGTGCAGAAGAGGGTCCGGAAGACGTTGCTGTTGGTCTGGGTGAGCATTGATGCCTCCTGTGTTTAACTGTTGCTTTCAAATCCGTTGCCCGATGTTCAGCAAAGGGCGTGCCAACTTTTCTGGCACAACATGAATTGTTGATTTTCAGTGGCTTGCATGAACCTCAGCCCAAAAGCGGCAAAAATCTCGTGCGCACATATTGCAAAATTTTAGGATTTTTCACTAAGTATTGGCAATGAAGGACTCGGCGACTCTCGTTGGCCAATCGACCGAACTGCTCGACGCGATCGAGCGGGCGAGCCTTGCCGCGGCGCTGAACCGGTCCGTGCTCGTCATCGGCGAGCGCGGCACCGGCAAGGAGATGGTCGCGGAGCGTCTGCACCGCCTCAGCCCGCGCTGGGACGAGGCGTTCATCGCGATGAACTGCGCGGCGATGCCCGAGAACCTGATCGACGCCGAACTGTTCGGCTACGAGTCAGGCGCGTTCACCGGCGCGACCTCGGCCCGGCGCGGACGGTTCGAGGAGGCGGACGGCGGCACGCTGTTCCTCGACGAGATCGGCACGCTGTCGGCGGCGGCGCAGGAGCGGCTGCTGCGCGTCGTCGAGTACGGCGAGCTGACGCGGCTCGGCGCGAACCGGCCGCTCACCGTCGACGTGCGCATCGTCGGGGCGACCAACGAGGACCTGCCCGCGCTGGTGGACGCGGGCCGCTTCCGCGCCGACCTGCTCGACCGGCTCTCCTTCGAGGTGATCACGCTGCCGCCGCTGCGCGCCCGCGCCGACGACATCATGGAACTGGCGAACCATTTCGCGCGCCGCATGTCGGTGGAGCTGGGCTGGCCGGACTTCCCGGGCTTCAGTCGCGAGGTGCGGCGGCAGCTGCGTGCCTACGACTGGCCGGGCAACGTCCGCGAGCTCAAGAATGTCGTGGAGCGGGCGCTTTATCGTTGGGGAGACCCGGCGACGCCGGTCGACGCGCTGCAGTTCGATCCCTTCGAGTCCCCCTGGCGTCCCCGGCGTTCGATGGTGGTGCCGGATGCGGAGCCGAAGGCCGCGCCCGCGGCGGCCGCGGTTTCGGCAGCCGAACAGCGCGCTGCGGTCAGCGACCTGCGTGCCGCCGTGGCGGAGTACGAGCGCGACATCCTCGTCCGCACGCTGGAAACCTGCCGCTACAACCAGCGCACGGCTGCGGAGGCGCTCTCCGTCACCTACGACCAGCTGCGCCATTGCCTGCGCCGCCACGGCCTGCTCAGGGGTGCGGCATCCTGACTCACCCGTTTGCGCGATGTTGACGCAACATCCGTCAGACCGCTGCGTTATCAGCCCATACCCGTCAGCCAGAACAAGAAGGAGCTATGCATGGCTATCGAACTTCCGCCGTTGCCGTTCGCGAAGGACGCGCTGGAGCCGCACATGTCGGCGCGCACGCTCGAGTTCCATCACGGCAAGCACCACAAGGCCTATGTGGACAAGGCGAACGCGGCGATTGCCGGAACGCCGCTCGAAGGCGCCTCGCTCGAAGAGATCGTGAAGACGGCGAAGAGCAAGGGCGACAAGGGCCTCTTCAACAATGCCGCGCAGGCGTGGAACCACACGTTCTTCTGGAATTCGCTGTCGCCCGAAAAAACCGGGCCGGAGGGCAGGCTCAAGGATCTCGTCGATTCCGCGTTCGGCGGCCTTGCGAAGTTCAGTGAGGCCTTCAAGGCGGAGGCGACCGTGCATTTCGGCAGCGGCTGGGCGTGGCTGTGCCAGGACGGCGACGGGCTCAGGATCATCTCGACCCACGACGCGGATTCGGCGCTCGTCCACGAAGGGCTGAATCCGCTGCTTACCCTCGATGTCTGGGAGCACGCCTATTATCTCGACTACCAGAACGCACGGCCGGATTTCGTAGACGTTTTCTTAACCAATACGATAAACTGGTCATTTGCTGCGACCAATCTTCGTTGACGAAATGTTGAGGCCAAAAGTAAATAAAGTGTTAACCAATATTTCGTCTCCGTAATTACAATCAGTTCGCCGATCTTAACCATCAAAGTGTCGCACGGCACTTGATGTATTAGGTATTTGTTTAGAGTTGAAACCCAAGAATTCCCTCAAATCCGCAATTTCGCGGTCACAACGAGGGGTCGTTGGGGTCAATGAACATTTTTTCTGCTGGGCGTTTGCGCGGCCGGGCTCGCCCTGTCGCCTTCATCACCGCATTCATTCTTCTGTCGGCCTGTGGAGGCGGTGGTGGATCGAGCGGAACGCAAACCGATGCCGGGGGCACCACGACGCCTCCGGCAACGGTGACGCCGCCGCCGTCGGACCCGTCTCCATCGGACCCGTCTCCGTCGGACCCGTCTCCGTCGGACCCGACGCCGACGCCGACACCCACGCCCGCACCGACGCCAACGCCGACACCCACTCCTACGCCTACGCCGACTCCCACACCGACGCCGACACCCACTCCTACACCCACGCCCACGCCCACGCCGACTCCTACGCCCCCCGCGGCTGATTCGAAGATGCCGTCGGGGCCGGTCACGGTTTCGATGGCGGGTACGCGGCTTGCGGCGACATCTCTCGGCAACATCACCACGCCGACGGGCACGTGGCCCGTCAGCGATCTGGGCCCCGTGAGCGGGGGGCACGCCTATCAGTTCGGATATTCGAGCCGTCCGACGTGGTGGAGCATCTGTGTGGTCCGCCATGCCGTGTCGGGCGACACCACCGTCGGCGAGCGCTTCTACACGCTGTCCGTGAACGGGGTGGAAGTGAAGTTGTCCGTCCTCAACGGTTCGATGAAGTGCGTCGACAACGGCGAGCCCGTCGCGCCGAGCATGGAGCGGCTGCGCGCGGCGGTGGCGGCGCGGCGTACGGTGCCCTACAGCGCAGCAGCCTTTGCGGGCTGGCCGAAGGGCGCGACCGTCAAGGATGCGCCCGAGCGTCTGCCCGGCGGCATCGCGCAGGACTACCGGCCCGACCGCATCTACGGCCAGTCGTCGTCGTGGAACAGCGTCGGCGTCGTCTCGGGGCAGGGCGGCGAATACGCCTCCTCGCGCGGCTTCCTCTCCGGCGACGACGCGCAGATGATCGCTGCGGCCGTCGACGGCAACGCCGCGATGTTCACGGCCTCGGCGGCGCGCAACCGCGCGCAGATGCTGTGGAGCCTCTCGCTGCCGAACCTCGCGCTCTGGTCCGAGAACCACGACATGCTGCGCGACCCGCAGTTCCCGCTCAGCGGCGACCTCGCCTATGTAGGCGCGGGCACCGCGAAGACCGAGAACTACAGCAACGAGGGCAGCTGGACCCCGCCGGCCGACTACCCGTATCTCTCCGAACTCGGCGCCAAGGCGGGCACGGCCTACCCGCACGGCCGCAATGCCGAGCACCTCCTCAACCACGGTTACGCGTACTGGCTGGCCACCGGCGACCCGCGTGCGGCGATCCTGCAACAGGCGACCGCCGCCTATGCGCTGGGCTCGATCTACAGGGGGCCGGTCGGCACCGGTTACAGGGCGCAGTTCAACTACCAGCGCTGGACGCTCAACCTGTTCTCGGCGGTGTGGAAGGCGCGGGACGTGGCGCAGAACGCTTCGGGCCCGCTGCTCTGGGAACCGGCGCGGGGCAAGAAGATGGCGGCGGACGTGATCGCCGACTGGAAGACGCTGATCGCCCAGCTCGACGGGACGGAGCCCGCGACGCGCATCGAGGTGACGAGCGTTTCCGCCGAGCGCCGCGCGATGATGAGCGCGTTCAAGGCCTACGATGCGACGGTCTCGTTCTCGGATTTCATGGCGCAGGGCTACGGTCCGGAGGTCGCCTACCTGTGGGCGTCGGCGGGCGAGCCCGCGCTGCTGCGGCGGCTGGCCGAGCATTTCGTGATCCGCGCGCGCGTCGGCGGCACGCGGGGCTTCGACGAGCCGGTGGAATCGACGCTGATCAGCATGAACGGCTCGGCGACGACGCTGGACGGCATCCTCGCGCAGTTCGCGGCGCGCACCGACCTGCCGGCTACGAACTTCAACGGCTCGGCGCCGCACACGATCCAGCGCGCGTACTGGCTGCTCCGCATGGCGAAGGATGCCGCGGCGCGCGGCTGGATGCCCGCCGTGCCCGGTGTCGACGAGGCCATCGCCAAGATGGATGCCGCGCGGGCCGCGACGACGGCGTGGAAATATCCGGACATTCTCGCGTGGAAACACGCCGGAGTGGCGTTCTAGAGCATCGTGCGGGAAAGTGGGCACCGGTTTTCCGCGAAGAACGGTGCGGCCAAGGGATAGAGCGGGCTGGGTGCTTCCGGAATCGCCCAGCCCGCTCTAGGGTCCGGATGGGCTTCGTGCCGGCTGCATCGGGTGCTGTTGCGCGGCAAGCCCGCCCAAGCGGGGAACCGATGCGGTCGGCTTGTTCTCCCGGAGGGAATGTGTCACTCGATCCAGATGCTACGCTCCAGGAGTCTGCTGCTTTCGGCCATATTTGCCGCCGCGCTCTTCCCGTCTTCCGCTGAAGCGCAAGGAGCGATCGCCATTGACGGCAAAGCGGCGGCCCCCAAGCCGCTGGGCACGATCAGAACACCGACAGGCGAATGGCCGGTTGCCCGCCTCGATGGCGTCGGCAGGGACAGGGCGTACCTGTTCCGCTACGCTGCGAAGCCGGAGTGGGGTAGCATCTGCATCACGCGCGCGCCGGACGGCGGCGGCATGATCGACGAGCGTGCTTATGCGGTCGCCTCGCCGTGGTATACGGGCACGATCCGCGTCCTTCCAGGTTCGATGAAGTGCGCCGACAACGGCGAGCCTGTTGCGCCAAGCATGGAGCGGCTGCGGCAGGCGGTGGCGGACAAGCGCGTGCTGCCCTACAGCGCGGCGGCGTTCTCGGGCTGGCCCAAGACGCCGTCGAGCACGCCCCGGCGCCTGCCGGGCGGCATCGCGCAGGATTACAAGCCCGACCGCATCTACGGCCGCTCGTCGTCGTGGAACAGCATCGGTGTCGTCTCGGGGCAGGGCGGCGAATATTCGTCCTCGCGCGGCTTCCTCTCCGGCGACGATGCGCAGATGATCGCCGCGGCCGTCGACGGCGACAGCGCGATGTTCACGGCCTCGGCGGTGCGCAACCGCGCGCAGATGCTGTGGAGCCTCTCGTTGCCGAACCTCGCGATCTGGTCCGCGAACCACGATACGCTGCGCGACCCGCAGCTCCCGCTCAGCGGTGATCTCAAGTACGTCAACGAGGGCATCGCGAAGACGGAAAACTACAAGAACGAAGGCAAGTGGACTGCGCCGGCCGACTACCCGTATCTCGCCGAACTCGCCGCCAAGGCGGGCACGACCTACCCGCACGGCCGCGACGAGGCGCACCTCATCAACCATGGTTACGCGTACTGGCTGGCGACAGGCGACCCGCGTGCGGCGATCCTGCAACAGGCGACCGCCGCCTATGCGCTGGCCGCGCCCTATCGCGGCCCGGTCGGCGGCAATTACCGCGCGCAGTTCAACTACCAGCGCATGACGCTCAACCTCTTCTCGGCGGTGTGGAAGGCGCGGGACGTGGCGCAGAACGCTTCGGGCCCGCTGCTCTGGGAACCGGCGCGGGGCAAGAAGATGGCGGCGGACGTGATCGCCGACTGGAAGACGCTGATCGCCCAGCTCGACGGGACGGAGCCCGCGACGCGCATCGAGGTGACGAGCGTTTCCGCCGAGCGCCGCGCGATGATGAGCGCGTTCAAGGCCTACGATGCGACGGTCTCGTTCTCGGATTTCATGGCGCAGGGCTACGGTCCGGAGGTCGCCTACCTGTGGGCGTCGGCGGGCGAGCCCGCGCTGCTGCGGCGGCTGGCCGAGCATTTCGTGATCCGCGCGCGCGTCGGCGGCACGCGGGGCTTCGACGAGCCGGTGGAATCGACGCTGATCAGCATGAACGGCTCGGCGACGACGCTGGACGGCATCCTCGCGCAGTTCGCGGCGCGCACCGACCTGCCGGCTACGAACTTCAACGGCTCGGCGCCGCACACGATCCAGCGCGCGTACTGGCTGCTCCGCATGGCGAAGGATGCCGCGGCGCGCGGCTGGATGTCCGCCGTGCCCGGCGTCGATGAGGCCATCGCGAAGATCGAGGCCGCGCGCGCGGCGACGACGGCGTGGAAATACCCGGACATTCTCGCGTGGAAACACGCGGGCGTGAATTTCGATGTCGCTGCTGTCCGGCCGCGGCGTCCGCGCTGAGGAAACGCTGCAAGACGGTTCGTACTCAGCTCAGTCCGTGTTCCCGTCCTTGCCGTGCTTCATCAGGATCGGCGCCTGCGACGCGGCGAAGATCATCGAGATGACGAGGACGCCCCACACCTTGAAGGCGACCCATTGGTCGAAGGTGAGGTAGGCGCGCAGGCCCTCGTTCAGGATCGCCATGGCGAGGAAGAAGACCGCCCAGTTGCGCGTCAGCTTCTTCCAGCCGTGGTCGTCCATTGCCGGAAAGCCGCTTTCCATGACGAGCTTGAGGAGGGGCCGGCCGGTGACGAGCCCGAAGAACAGGATCGCGGCGAACATCGCGTAGATGATCGTCGTCTTGATCTGGAAGAAGCTTTCGTCGCGCAGGTAGATCGTCATGCCGCCGAAGATCGCGACGATGATGCCGGTGAACCACTGCATCGGTCCGACGCGGCCGGTCTTCACCTTCGAGACGATCATGGCGATGGCGGTGGCGATCATGAACGCCGCCGTTGCCCACACCGCCTGATTGACGTCGTCGCCGGGGGCGAGGCTGTTCACCGCGAAGAAGACGAGCAGCGGCCCGAAATCGAGCGCGACCCTGAGCGATGAACCCTTCTCGTCAGCCATTGCCGTCCTTCCCCTGATCGAGCCCCGCGAGCGCCCGCGCGAAGGCGCGCGGATCGAACGGGCGGAGGTCGTCGATCCGCTCTCCTACGCCGATCGCGTGAACAGGGAGTTTCGCCCGGTCCGCCGCCGCGACGAGCACGCCGCCGCGCGCGGTACCGTCCAGCTTCGTCATCACGAGCCCGGTGACGCCCGCGACCTCCCGGAACACGTCGATCTGCGAGAGCGCATTCTGGCCCGTGGTAGCGTCGAGCACGAGCACGACGTCGTGCGGCGCGGACTCCATCTGGCGCTTCAGCACGCGCTTGATCTTTGCAAGCTCGTCCATCAGCCCCGCCTTGTTCTGAAGGCGGCCGGCGGTGTCGATGATGAGCACGTCCGCGCCCGCCGCGCGCGCCTTGGTCAGCGCCTCGAACGACAGTGCGGCGGCATCGCCGCCCACCGTGCCGGAGACGACGGGGATGTTGAGCCGCCCGCCCCAGATCGAAAGCTGCTCGATGGCGGCGGCGCGGAACGTGTCGCCTGCCGCCAGCATCACCGAATAGTCCTGCTCCTGGAACAAATGCGCGAGCTTGGCGATGGTCGTGGTCTTGCCGGAGCCGTTGACGCCGACGACGAGGATCACGTGCGGGCGCGGGAAAGCCGTCACCTCGATGGGCTGCGCGACCTTCGCCAGCACGGCCTCCACCTCGGCGGCGACGACCGTCTTCACCTCGTCGTCCGACACCTGCCGGTCGAACTTGTCGGCGGCGAGCTTCGCGGTGATGCGCGCGGCGGTGGCGGGGCCGAGGTCGGAGGCGATCAGCGCCTCCTCGATCTCCTCCAGCATCGCGTCGTCGAGCGGACGCTTCGAGACGAGCCCCGAGAGATTCTCGCCGAGCTTGCCGGACGTGCGCTGAAGCCCGGCGCGGAGCCGCGCGAGCCAGCCTTTCGGTTCTGCCTGATCTTCGCTCACGCGGGCGTCGCTAGCAGCCTCGACGCCTCCGCGCCAGTCACGCGTGCGCGCACGATGCTGCCCGGTAGCGCGGGCCGATCGAGCGCGGCGGGCGTGAAATCGGCGGCGTGGCCAGTGCGCCCGTCCTTTTCGACGAGCACGTCGATGCTGCGGCCCTGCTGCGCGGCGAGATGCGCGGCGAGCCTCTGCGCCGCGGCCTCGCGCAGCCGTGCGGCGCGTGCCTTGCGGATCGGCACGGGGAGTTGCGGCATCCGTGCGGCGGGCGTGCCGGTGCGCGCCGAATACGGAAAGATGTGGCCGAAGACGATGTCGCAGTCGTCGATGAGGCTGAGCGAGTTCTCGAACATGTCGTCCGTCTCGGTGGGAAAACCGGCGATGATATCGGCGCCGATGGCGATCTCCGGGCGCTTCGCCTTCACGGTCTCCACGAAGCGCACGGCGTCGGCGCGCGTGTGGCGGCGCTTCATGCGCTTCAGGATCATGTCGTCGCCCGATTGCAGCGACAGGTGCAGGTGCGGCATCACGCGCGGCTCGCCGGTGATCGCCTCGACGAGCGCGGGATCGGCCTCGATCGAATCAATGGACGAGAGGCGCAGGCGGCTGAGCGCGGGCACATGGCGCAAGATACGCTGTACGAGGCTGCCGAGCGTCGGGCTGCCCGGCAGGTCGGGGCCGTAGGAGGTGAGATCGACGCCGGTCAGCACGACCTCCTGCACGCCGCCATCCACGAGCCGCCGGATGCGGTCGACGACGAGGCCCGCCGGAACACTCCGCGAATTGCCGCGGGCGTAGGGGATGATGCAGAAGGTGCAGCGGTGGTCGCAGCCGTTCTGCACTTCCACGAAGGCGCGCGTGTTGGCGGAAAAGCCGTCTAGCAAGTGCGGGGCCGTCTCGCGCACCGCCATGATGTCGCCCACGCGCACGCGCTCGCCGCCCAGCAGCGCGGCGGCGTCCAGCTTCTCGGCATTGCCGACGACGCGGGAGACTTCGGGCATCGCGGCAAAGCCCGCCGCTTCCACCTGCGCGGCGCAGCCCGTGACGATGACGCGCGCGTCGGGGCGCTCGCGCTTCAGACGGCGGATCGTCTGCCGCGCCTGCCGCACCGCCTCGCCGGTGACGGCGCAGCTGTTGACGACGATGGTGTCGGCGTCTCCGGCGGCGGCAAGGTGCTGCCGGATGATCTCGCCTTCGTAGATGTTCAGCCTGCAACCGAGGTTGATGACCTGCGCCTCGCTCAAGCGTAGGCCCCGAGGTCGATCTCGCCGGTGAAGGCGGTGGTCGCGGGGCCGGTCATGATGATGTGGTTGTCGTCCCGCCATACGATGGAAAGATCGCCGCCGGGCAGCGTCACCGTCACCTCACGGCCCACGAGACCCCGGCGCATTGCTGCGACGGCGGTGGCGCAGGCGCCGGTGCCGCAGGCGCGGGTCAGCCCGGCGCCGCGCTCCCAGACGCGCAGGCGGATGTGGGCGCGCGAGACGATGCTAGCGGCGTTCACATTGACGCGCGCGGGGAACAGCGGGTCGTGCTCGATGAGCGGCCCGAGGCGCTCCAGTTCGATCGCGTCCGTATCCGGCACGAAGAACACGACGTGCGGATTGCCGACATTCACTGCCACCGGGTTTTCAAGGACTTCCCAGCCGACCGGCATGTGCAGCGTGTCCATCGCGTAGGCGAGCGGGATCTCGTCCCAGCCGAAGCGCGGCGCGCCCATGTCGATGCTGGCGCCGTCCGCCGTCGCCGTGCCTTCGATGCGGCCGCCTGCCGTGTCGATGACGGCGTTCGCGCCGATCACCTGCGCGACGCAGCGCGAGGCGTTGCCGCACGCCTCCACCTCGCCGCCGTCGGCGTTCCAGATGCGCATGTATGCGTCGGCGTGGTCCGCGGCCTCGATGACGATGAGCTGGTCGCAGCCGATGCCCGTGTGGCGGTCGGCGATGGCGCGCACCTGCGCTGCCGTTAGCGACAGTGGATCGCGGCGCGCGTCGAACACGACGAAGTCGTTGCCGAGGCCGTGCATCTTGAGAAACGGGCGGGTCATCGCCCGCGCATGTAGGGATTCGCGCTTCCCGAGTCCATGCGCGGTCCTTCGCATTGCCTGCACGGCAGCGTTCGAAGTAGAAGGGGGCCAATGACAGGCCGCGTTTTTTTCCTGCTTTCGTTCGCGCTGCTGGCGGCCTGCAAGGCGCCGCCCGCGCCGCCGGAGCCTCCGGGGGAGGACAGTTTCCCGTCCGTCGAGCGGCCGGTCGCGGAGATCGTCAGCGCCCAGTTCTCCGACGAGGAGAGCCGCGAGCGGGCGGGCGAGGCGCGCCGCGTGATGGACCTGATGGGCATCGCGCCCGGCTCGGTCGTCGCCGATATCGGCGCTGGGCGAGGCTACTACACGGTGAACCTCTCGCGCCGGGTGGGCGATGCGGGCCGCGTCTATGCCGAGGATATTTTCGAGAACACCGTGAACGACCTGCGCGGCCGCGTGCACGCCGAGGGGTTCAGCAATGTCTCGGTGGTGCTCGGCACGCCGGGCGATCCCAAGCTGCCGCCCGCCAGCCTCGACCGCGCGCTCCTCGTGCACATGTACCACGAGATCGAGAACCCCTACGAGCTGCTCTGGAACCTGCGCACCAGCCTGAAGCCGGGGGCGCTCGTCGGCATCGTCGATGCCGACCGGCCGACGCGGAGTCACGGGACGCCGCCGTGGCTGCTCGACTGCGAGGTGACGACGATCGGCTTCGAGCGGCAGGCGCTGCACGAGCTGGACGGCAAGTCGTATCTCGCGATCTACGCGGCGACGAAGCCCCGGCCGCGCCCGATCGACATCCAGCCGTGCCGGTCGGCGCCGTAGACGCCCGCAGGCGTCCACGGCGCCTCTGACAGGTTAGAAGTGGAACACGACCGCCGCGGTCGGACGGATGCTCTGGAACACGTCGAACGTGTCGACGGCGAGGCGCAGGCGCACGCCGCTTTCGCCGGTCACGCCGCCGAGGCCGATGTCCTTCGGTCCGACCTCGACGCCGAAGCCGTAGAGCTCGTTGCGGTCATCGCCGATGTCGGTGTTGACCCACTGGTAGCCGGCGCGGCCGAAGACCATGCCGCTCTCGCCGACGCGGATGCCGACATGGCCGGTGACGCCGTATTCCCAGTCGATGTCGCCGAAGCCCTTGGCGACGTTGCCCTCGGCGCCCACGACGAACATGCCGAGCGGCACGTTGACGCCGGCAAAGCCGGTCACGAGCCCGCCCTTGGCGCTGCCCTGCGTTTGCAGCAGGCCCTTGTTGCCGGTGTCGAAATCGTGCCAGCCGCCGCCGATGCCCACATAGGGCTCGATGCCGAAGGCGCGGCTGCCGTCCGGCGATTCGGCCCCCTGTGCCTGCGCGGCGGCGAACGGAAGGGTGGCGGCGCAAAGCGCCGCGATCAGGGTGAGTTTCATGGAAATACCTCTTACGCTTGGGACGTGCAGTGGGGCCGCACGCCGGGCTTGAACACACGCCGCCGGACCTAAGTGCCCCTAAGCCTGTCCGGCGACGGTGGCATCAACCTGCGGGCACCCGTTCGGGTTGCATGTGCGCTGCCGATTGCCGCAACAGGTGTTGCGCTGTGGCAACATCCGCCGCCTGCGCATTGACATCATCGTTCCTCGCGCCTACGAGGCCGGTGCTTTTTCTTTGAAAGCGCGAGTACGAGACGCGTCCACGGATGCACGCCGGTCAGCGAAGGTTCGCCCGCCGGCGCGCTTTGCGTTGGGGCGTTTCGCATAAGGGATCGTGATGTTCGAAAGTCTTTCAGAGCGTCTTGGCGGCGTCTTCGAGCGTCTGCGCGGCCGCGGCGCGCTGACCGAAGCGGACGTGCGCGCGGCGATGCGCGAGGTGCGCGTCGCGCTTCTGGAAGCCGATGTCGCGCTCCCTGTCGCCAAGAGCTTCATCGACAAGGTGACGGAGCGCGCGGTCGGCGCCGAGGTGATCCGTTCGGTCACGCCCGGCCAGCAGGTCGTGAAGATCGTCCACGACGAGCTTGCGACCATGCTCGGCGGCGACGCCGAGGGGCTCGAACTCGGCGTTACGCCGCCCGCCGTCGTCATGATGGTCGGCCTCCAGGGCTCGGGCAAGACGACGACGACCGCGAAGATCGCGAAGCGCCTGAAGGAGAAGGACCGCAAGAAGGTCCTGATGGCCTCGCTCGACGTCAACCGCCCGGCCGCGCAGGAACAGCTTCGCGTGCTCGGCGAGCAGACCGAGGTGACGACGCTTCCGGTCATCGCCGGGCAGCAGCCGGTCGACATCGCCCGCCGCGCCATGCAGGCCGCGAAGCTGCAGGGCTTCGACGTGCTGATGCTCGATACGGCGGGCCGCCTCCACGTCGATGCCGCGCTGATGGCGGAGATGCAGAGCGTCGCTGCCGTGGCGGTGCCGCAGGAAATCCTGCTCGTCGTCGATGCGCTGACGGGTCAGGACGCGGTGAACGTCGCCGAGAGCTTCTCGAAACAGGTCGACCTCACCGGCGTCGTGCTCACCCGCATGGACGGCGACGCGCGTGGCGGTGCGGCGCTTTCGATGCGGCACGTCACGGGGAGACCGATCAAGTTCGTCGGCGTCGGCGAAAAGCTCGATGCGCTCGATGCGTTCGATCCGCAGCGCGTCGCGGGCCGCATCCTCGGCATGGGCGACGTCGTCAGCCTCGTCGAGAAGGCGGCGGCGACGATCGAGCAGGAAGACGCCGAGCGCATGGCGGCGAAGCTCGCCAAGGGTCAGTTCGACATGAACGACCTGCGCTCGCAGCTTCAGCAGATGAAGAAGATGGGCGGCATGGCGGGGCTGATCTCCATGCTGCCCGGCATGGGCAAGCTCGCCGCGCAGGCCGAGAAGGCGGGCGCCGACGACAGGCTGCTCGGCCGCATGGAGGCGGTGATCCTCTCCATGACGCCGAAGGAGCGCGTGAAGCCCGAGATTTTGAACGCGAAGCGCAAGATCCGCATCGCGAACGGCGCGGGGACGACGGTGCAGGAGGTGAACAAGCTCCTGAAGATGCACCAGGAAATGTCCACGGCCATGAAGAAGATCCGGAAGATGGGCGGCATGAAGGGGCTCGCCGGTCTCATGGGGAAAATGGGCGGGGGTCTCCCCGGCCTTGGTGGTCTCGGAGGACTGGGGGGAGGCGGCGTCCCGCAGCTTCCGCCCGGCTTCGACAGGTTCAACAAACGCTAGCGTTCAGTTCAAGCAAGGAAACGAAGAAAATGGCTATTTCCATCCGTCTCGCCCGCGGCGGCGCCAAGAAGCGCCCCGTCTACCGCATCGTCGTCGCCGACTCGCGCAATCCGCGCGACGGCAAGTATCTGGAGCGCCTCGGCACCTACAATCCGCTGCTGCCGAAGGAGTCGGGCGAGCGCGTGAAGCTCGACACCGAGCGTGCTGCGCACTGGCTGAAGGTCGGCGCGCAGCCGTCCGACCGCGTCGCCCGCTTCCTCGATGCCGCCGGCCTCATGAAGCGCACGCCGAAGAACAACCCGAAGAAGGCCGAGCCGGGCGAGAAGGCCAAGGAGCGCGCCGAGGAGCGTGCCGCGAAGCTCGCCGAGGCGGAAGCCGCCGCGAACGCGCCCGCCGAGGAAGAAGCGCCCGCCGAGGATGTGGTTGCCGAGGAAGTGCCGGCCGAGGCCGCCGCCGAGGAAGCCGCTGTCGAGGCCGCCGCTCCGGAAGCTCCGGCGGAAGCCGCCGCCGAAGCCGCGCCTGCGGCCGACGAAGCCGAAAAGGCCGAGTAAAGCATGTCCACCCGCCGGGTCACGCTTGCCGTCGTCATCGGCGCGCACGGCGTGACCGGCGAGGTGCGGCTGAAGCTGTTCACCGACAGCTTCGACAGCTTCCGCGCCTTCAAGATCTTCGAAGCAAGCGGCCGCACGCTGACGCTGAAGGCCGCGAAGGATACGCCGAAAGGCGTCATCGCCCGCTTCGCCGAGGTGCCCGACCGCAACGCCGCGGAGGCGCTGCGCGGCAGCGAACTCACCGTGGACCGGGACGCGCTGCCGCCGCCGGGCGAGGGCGAGGTCTACATCGCCGACCTGATCGGGCTTGCCGTCGTCACCACGGACGGCGCGGCCGTGGGCACGGTCTTCGCCGTGGAAAACTACGGCGCCGGCGACATCCTCGAAATCGAACAGCCGGACGGCAAACGCTTCATGGTGCCGTTCAACGCCGATGCCGTGCCCGAGGCGAGCGCCCGCATCGTCCTTGATCCGGCCTTCCTTCCATAGTATATACAGGGCGTATATACGGAGCGGCGTGATGGGCAAGGAATACAGGGCCAAGGTCTTCAAGTCGGGCAACTCGGTGGCGCTGCGCCTGCCGAAGGAACTCGGCCTCAAGGACGGCGACGTGATGGTGCTGCGCGAAGAGCAGGGCCATTTCGCGTTCGAGCCCGCCCCGGCGAAGCCGGCGAGGATCGACGTCAGCGGCTTCTGGGGCAAGGCGCCATGGCTGAAACCGTTGCGCCCGGAGGATCGGGAGTTCGAGGAACGCGAGCTGGATTGGGACGGCAAGCTTCTGAAGCGCGATGACTGACGGCTTCCTGCTCGACAGCAACATCTGCATCTACATGTTGAAGGGGGAGTCGTCATGGCTGCGCCAGCGTGTTGTCGCACAGCCGGAAGGCTCGCTGTTCATCTCCTCGGTCAGCCTTGCGGAGCTGTCGGTCGGATATGGAGGGCGGATTCTTGAGGCGCCCGGCATTGTCGCGATGCTCGAGGCGATAACGGTGCTTCCGTTCGATACGCATGCAGCCGCTGTTTATGGCGCCCTTCCGTTCAAGCGAGCACGGTTCGATCGGCTGATTGCGGCTCATGCGCTTGCGCTTGGTCTGACGCTTGTCACCAATAATGGCGCCGACTTCGCCGATATCCCCGGCCTTCGGGTCGAGAACTGGACGCTGCCGCTGTGACCTTCGCCGCCGCCGTCCTCACGCTCTACCCGGAGATGTTCCCGGGTCCGCTCGGCCACAGTCTTGCCGGGCGTGCGCTCGCCGAGGGGCTGTGGTCGCTGGAAACCGTGCAGATCCGCGATTTCGCCGCGGACCGTCATCGTTCCGTCGATGATACGCCCGCGGGCGGCGGCGCGGGCATGGTGATGCGGGCGGACGTGTTGTCGCGCGCCGTAGACGACGTTCTGGCGCGCCGCCCGGACGTGCCGCTCCTCGCCATGACGCCGCGCGGCGCGCCGCTTACACAGGCGCGGGTGCGGGCGCTGGCGGCGGGGCCGGGCGTCTCGATCCTCTGCGGCCGGTTCGAGGGCATCGACGAGCGGCTGTT
Organism: Sphingosinicella microcystinivorans; assembly: GCF_027941835.1. Classification (NCBI taxonomy): domain Bacteria; kingdom Pseudomonadati; phylum Pseudomonadota; class Alphaproteobacteria; order Sphingomonadales; family Sphingosinicellaceae; genus Sphingosinicella; species Sphingosinicella microcystinivorans. The sequence goes on along the minus strand of NZ_CP116005.1, from coordinate 770,662 downwards.
CGAGGCGCGGCCCATCGAACAGGTGTCGATCGGCGACTATGTGCTTTCGGGCGGGGAAATGGCGGCGCTGACGCTGCTTGACGCTTGCATTCGGCTCGTTCCCGGCGTAATGGGCGCCGCTTCGAGCGGAACCGAGGAAAGCTTCGAAAGCGGCCTCCTCGAATATCCGCAGTATACCCGGCCCAATGAATGGGAAGGGCGCACGATCCCCGAAGTGCTGCGATCGGGGGATCATGCGCGGATCGGGGCCTGGCGCCAGCGTCAGGCGGAGACCGATACACGGCTAAGGCGGCCGGACCTGTGGGAGCGCCGTGGTGGCGCTCGGGTCGGCGAGCCCTCTGGCGCGCGGCGTGAGAACAAGGACGAATGAGATGAACCTCATCCAGCAGCTCGAAGCCGAGCAGATCGAGAAGCTTGCCGCGGGCAAGACCATTCCGGAATTCCGCCCGGGCGACACGCTCCGCGTCGGCGTGCGCGTCGTCGAGGGCGAGCGCACCCGCGTCCAGAACTTCGAGGGCGTCTGCATCGCCCGCTCGAACAAGGGCGTCAGCTCCAACTTCACCGTTCGCAAGGTGAGCTTCGGCGAGGGCGTCGAGCGCGTCTTCCCGCTCTATTCGCCGAACGTCGATTCGATCGAGGTCGTGCGCCGCGGCGCCGTCCGCCGCGCCAAGCTCTATTACCTGCGCGGCCGCAGCGGCAAGTCGGCCCGCATCGCCGAGCGCCGCGACACGCGCGAAACCGCGTAAGCGCCGCCAGATTCATGGACGGCCGCGCCGGGAGACCGGGGCGGCCGTTCGCGTTTCGATGCCGTTGCGCTTTGTGCGATCATCGCCTACTTCCGCGCGCATGACACAGACCCCGCGCACGCTCTACGAGAAGATCTGGGACGCCCACGTCGTCGCCGAACGGCCGGACGGCACCTCGCTCATCTTCATCGACCGGCACCTCATCCATGAAGTGACGACGCCGCAGGCGTTCGAGGGGCTTCGCAGCGCGGGCCGCCGGCTTCGCCGCCCGGACCTGACGCTCGCCGTGCCGGACCACAACGTGCCGACGAACCATCGCTTCGAGCCGATCGCCGATCCCGAGAGCGCCGCGCAGCTCGATGCGCTGATCCGCAACACGGCGGACTTCGGCGTCGAGCTCATCGAGATGAACGACGCGCGGCAGGGCATCGTGCACGTGATCGGGCCGGAGCAGGGCTTCACGCTGCCCGGCACCACGGTCGTCTGCGGCGACAGCCACACGGCGACGCACGGCGCGTTCGGGGCGCTCGCCTTCGGCATCGGCACGTCCGAGATCGAGCACGTGTTCGCGACGCAGACGCTGCTGCTGCGCCGCGCGAAGACGATGGAGGTCCGCGTCGAGGGCAGCCTCGGCCACGGCGTGACGCCGAAGGACGTGACGCTGGCGGTGATCGGCGAGACGGGCACGGGCGGCGGCACCGGCCATGTCATCGAGTATCGCGGGCCCGTAATCGAGGCGATGTCGGTCGAAGGCCGCATGACCGTGTGCAACATGGCGATTGAGGGCGGCGCACGTGCGGGACTCATCGCGCCCGACGAGAAGACCTTCGCCTACTTCAAGGATCGCCCGCGAAGCCCGAAGGGCGCGGACTGGGAAAGGGCGGTCGCCTACTGGCGCACGCTCGTCACCGATCCCGGCGCGCGCTTCGATAGGAGCGTCGTCATCGACGGCACGAAGATCGCCCCGCTCGTCACGTGGGGCACGAGCCCGGAGGACGTGGTGCCGATCACCGGCATCGTGCCCGAGCCTGCGAGCTTCGCCGATCCCACCAAGCAGGCCGCCGCGCAGAAGAGCCTCGACTACATGGGGCTCGAGCCGGGCACGCGCCTCGAGGACGTCGAGGTGCAGAACATCTTCATCGGAAGCTGCACGAACAGCCGCATCGAAGACCTGCGCGCCGCCGCCGCCGTGGCGAAGGGCCGTCATGTCGCCGCCCATGTGAAGCAGGCGCTCGTGGTGCCGGGCTCCGGCCTCGTCAAGCGGCAGGCCGAGGCCGAGGGGCTCGACCGCATCTTCATCGAGGCGGGCTTCGACTGGCGCGAGCCGGGCTGCTCGATGTGCCTCGGCATGAACCCGGACAAGGTGCCTGCGGGAGAGCGCTGCGCCTCCACCTCCAACCGCAACTTCGTCGGACGGCAGGGGCCGGGAGCGCGCACGCACCTGATGTCGCCCGCGATGGCCGCCGCCGCCGCCGTCACCGGCCGCCTCACCGACGTGCGCCAGCTGATGGGAGCCGCCTGATGGACGCCTTCAAGACCCTCACCGGCATCGCCGTGCCGTTCGGCGCGAAGAACGTCGACACCGACGTCATCATTCCGGCGCGCTTCCTGAAGACCATCCAGCGCGCGGGTCTCGGCAAGGGCGCCTTCGCGGTGATCCGCGAGAACCCGGACAACATCTTCGACCAGCCGCGCCACAAGGGCGCGCCGGTGCTCATCGCGGGCGACAATTTCGGCTGCGGCTCCAGCCGCGAACATGCGCCGTGGGCGCTCACCGACATGGGCTTCCGCGTCGTGATCGCGCCCTCGTTCGCGGACATCTTTTCGGGCAACGCCTTCAAGAACGGCATGTTGCTGGTGGCCTTGCCGCAGGCGCAGATCGACCGGCTGATGGAGGTCGCGGAAACCGACGAGATCACCGTCGACCTCGAGAACCAGGTGGTGACGACGCCGTATCAGGACCGCTTCACCTTCGAGATCGACCCGTTCCGCAAGCACTGCCTGATGAACGGCCTCGACGAGATCGGTCTCACGCAGGCGATGGACAAGGACATCGCCGCGTTCGAGGCGAAGCTTGTCGCCGAGCAGCCGTGGATCGCAGGCGCCGCGAAGGCCGCTTGAACGCGCACATCACAAGAAGGACTGGAAACCATGACGAAATCCCTGCTGCTGCTTCCGGGTGACGGTATCGGTCCGGAAGTGATCGGGGAGGTTCGCCGGCTTCTGGATACGCTGGCGCTCGACATCGCGGTCGAGGAGGCGCTGTTCGGCGGTGCGGCCATCGACGCCACGGGCCTTCCGATCACCGACGAGACGGTGGCGCGGGCGCTTGCTTCCGATGCTGCGCTGATGGGCGCGGTCGGCGGACCGAAGTGGGCCGGACAGGCCTATGACAAGCGCCCCGAAGCGGGGCTGCTGCGCCTGCGTTCCGAAATGGGCGTCTATGCGAACCTGCGCCCGGCGCGCTGCTTCGCGGCGCTTGCCGATGCCTCCAGCCTCAAGCGCGAGTATGTCGAGGGTCTCGACATCCTGTTCGTGCGCGAACTCGTCGGCGGCGTCTATTTCGGCACGCCGCGCGGCATCGAGGACCTCGGCGGCGGCGAGCGGCGCGGCGTCAACACGCAGGTCTATACCTCGTCCGAAATCCGCCGCGTCGCGCGCACGGCGTTCGAGCTGGCGCGGAAGCGCTCGAACCGCGTCTGCTCGGCGGAAAAGTCGAACGTGATGGAGGCGGGCCTGCTCTGGAAGGAGGAGGTGACGGCGCTGCACAAGGCCGAATATGCCGACGTGGAGCTTTCGCACATGCTCGCCGACAACATGGCGATGCAGCTCGTGAAGAACCCGAAGCAGTTCGACGTGATCGTCACCGACAACCTGTTCGGCGACATCCTCTCGGACGAGGCGGCGATGCTCACCGGCTCGCTCGGGATGCTGCCCTCCGCCGCGATCGGCGAGGCGGGAAAGCCCGGTCTCTACGAACCGATCCACGGCTCGGCGCCCGACATCGCCGGGCAGGGCCTCGCGAACCCGTGCGCGGCGATCCTCAGCTTCGCGATGGCGCTGCGCTTCAGCCTCGGCGCCGCCGCCGCCGCCGACCGTGTCGAAGCGGCCGTGGACAAGGCGCTGACCGGCGGCGCGCGCACCCGCGACCTCGGCGGGACGCTCTCGACGCACGAAATGGGCGCGGCGATCATCGCGGCGCTCTAGGAGTACGCGGCGCGCGGCGATGGTGCGAGCGTTGGCCTTTCGAAACCTTCCCGCTATCGTGACCATATGACAACCGACCCGCCTCCCGAACCGCTCCGTCCGCCGTGGCGCGTCGCGTTCGACAGGATCGTCGCGCAGTTCCTCACCGGTCTCCTGTTCCTGCTGCCGTTCATCCTGACGCTGATGATCCTCGACTGGCTGGTGCGGCAGGTCGCGGGGCTGTTCGGTGCCGACACGCTGCTCGGCTCGGCGCTGACGAGCGGCGGCGCCTTCATCTTCGGGGACGGCACGGTCGGTTTCTGGCTGCTGCTGATCTTCGTCGTCATCGGCATCTGGGCGATCGGTTTCGCCTTTCAGGAACGTGCGCGGCGCAGCGTCGAGCGGCGGCTGGATGCGGTCATCGGGCGCATCCCCGTGCTGCGCGACGTCTACCGCCCGATCTCCAAGCTGATCCGCATGATCGGTACGAAGAACGAGAGCGACCTTGCCGCGATGCGCGTCGTCGCCTGCCGCTTCGGCGAGGGGGGAACGGACGTGCTGGCGCTGCTCGCCTCGCCCGAGCCGCTGATGGTGGGCGGCGAGCCGCGCATGATGATCTACATCCCCACCGCGCCGCTGCCGATGACGGGCGGCCTCATCCTCGTGCCGCCCGCGTCGGTGATCGAGGTGTCGGGCGTCAGCGTCGACGAGCTGTTCAAATATTACATCTCGCTCGGCATGTTGCCGCCCGACGGGCTGCGCGCGAAGCCGGCTGCGCCGCAGAACTGACTTGCAAGCGCGGTCGCCGCGGCGCAGAACGCCGCGCGTCGGATTTCAGGCAGGATACGCATGATGGGGTACAGGGTTGCCGTTGTGGGCGCGACCGGGAATGTCGGCCGCGAGATGCTGAACATCCTCGCCGAGCGCGAATTCCCGCTCGACGAGATCGCGGCGGTGGCGAGCCCGCGCTCCACGGGCGACATGATCCCCTTCGGAGAGACGGACCGGGAGCTCAAGGTCCGCAACCTCGAGCATTTCGACTTCACGGGCTGGGACATCGCGCTCTTCGCCGCCGGTTCCGGCCCCACGAAGATCTACGCGCCGAAGGCTGCGGCGGCAGGCTGCGTCGTCATCGACAACAGCTCGCTCTACCGCATGGAGCCGGACGTACCGCTGATCGTGCCCGAAGTGAATCCGGACGCGATCGACGGCTACGCGAAGCGCAATATCATCGCGAACCCGAACTGCTCGACCGCGCAGATGGTGGTGGCGCTGAAGCCGTTGCACGACGCGGCGACGATCAGGCGCGTCGTCGTCTCGACCTACCAGTCCGTGTCGGGCGCGGGCAAGGAAGGCATGGACGAGCTGTTCGAGCAGACCCGCGCGATCTTCGTGGGCGATCCCAAGGAAACCCGCAAGTTCACCAAGCAGATCGCCTTCAACGTCATCCCGCACATCGACGTCTTCATGGAAGACGGCTCCACCAAGGAAGAGTGGAAGATGGTTGCCGAGACGCACAAGATTCTCGATCCCGCCATCGGCGTGACCGCGACCTGCGTGCGCGTGCCGGTGTTCGTCGGCCACTCGGAGGCGATCACCATCGAGTTCGAGAACCCGATCTCGGTCGCGAAAGCGCACGAGGTGCTGCGCGCCGCCCCGGGCATCATGCTCGTCGACAAGCGCGAGGACGGCGGCTACGTCACGCCCATCGAGTGCGTCGGCGAGTACGCGACCTACGTGAGCCGCGTCCGCAAGGACCCGACCGTCGCGCACGGCCTCAGTCTCTGGTGCGTCAGCGACAACCTCCGCAAGGGCGCGGCGCTCAACGCCGTGCAGATCGCCGAGCTGCTCGGCCGGCGGCACCTCAGGAAGGCGTGAGGCGTCAGCGCCCGGTGGTGGGCACGGGCGGCGGTCGTTTCAGCAGCAGCACCAGCGGGATCGAAACCAGCGCGACAGTCATCAACAGGTAGAAGTCGTTGATGTAGCCGATCATCATTGCCTGCCGGGTGATCTCCGCGTCGATCATCGAGAAGAGGCTTGCGCCTACGCTGCCCGCGCCCTCCAGCAGGTGCGGGTTGAGCGGCGCTAGCGAGGTTTCGGTGATGTTCCCGGCGAGAATCTCGTGGCTCGCCTGCGTGGTGCGGGCAAGCTGCGCCGTGCAGATGGAGATGCCGACCGACGCGCCGAGGTTCCGCACGAGGTAGAGCAGGCTCGCCGCGTCGGTGCGATGGCGGGGCGGGAGCGTGGCGAAGGCGACGAGGTTCATCGACGAGAAGATGAGGCCGATCCCCGCGCCCTGCAGCAGGCCGCTCCAGATCACCGGATGGAAGCTCATGTCGAGCGACCAGTGGGCCATCCACCAGAGCGAAGCGGCGGTGATCGCCATGCCGGTGCCGATGAGCGCGCGCGGGTCGACGCGGCCGGCGAGGATTCCCGCCAGCGCGAGGCTGAAGAGAACGCCGATGCCGCGCGGCGCGAGCACGAGCCCGGTCTCGATGACCGGATAGCCGTAGACGGTCTGCAGCATCGGCGGCAGCAGCGCCATCGTTGCCATCAGCAGCGCGCCGATATTAGTCATGAAGAACAGGCCGAGCAGCAGGTTGCGGTTCTTCAGCATGTCGCGGTCGAACATCGGCCGCCGGCCCGTCGCCATGTGGACGAGGAAAAGCCAGATGCCGATGATGGCGAGGCCGAGTTCGATGCGGATTTCCCAGGATTGCAGCCAGTCCTCCTGATGCCCGCGATCGAGCATCAGTTGCAGCGCAGCGAGGCCGACGGCGAGCATGGAGAAGCCGAACAGGTCGAAGCTGCGCCGCAGCACGGGACGCGAGGGGAGCAGCGCGATCAGGATCGCAAGCGTCGCGATGCCGATCGGCACGTTGATGTAGAAGATCCAGCGCCAGTTGTAGTTGTCGGTGAGCCAGCCGCCGATGATCGGCCCCATGATCGGCCCGACCATGATGCCCATGCCCCACACCGCCATTGCCTTTGCGTGCTGTTCACGCGGCGTGATGTCGAGCATGACGGACTGCGACAGTGGCCCCACGAACGCCGCGGACGCGCCTTGAAGCACACGGAACAGCACCATTTCGGGAAGGTTGACGGCGATGCCGCACAGCATCGAGGTGACGATGAAACCCGCCACCGAAAAGATGAACAGCCTGCGCGACCCGAACCGGTCGGACAGCCAGCCGGTGAGCGGCATGGCGATGGCGGTGGCGAGGATGTAGCTCGTCAGCACCCACGAAACGCTGTCGAAGGTCGCGCCGAGCGAGGCCTGCATGTGCGGCAGCGCGACGTTGGCGATCGTGGAATCGAGCACCTGCATGATCATTGCCAGCATGATGCCGACGATGAGCAGCGGCTTGTTGCTGACCTCGACGACCGGCTGGCCGTGCGCTGCTGCGGCGCTGGCGGACATCAGTTTGCGTCGGGGTTTGCGTGCGCGTTTTCGTCCGGACGGACGTCGACCTTCACCTCGGCGCTGAGGCCGGCGATCAGCGGGCGGGTGCTCTTCGAATCGATGGCGATGCGCACGGGCACGCGCTGCGTCACCTTCACCCAGTTGCCGTTGGCGTTCTGCGCCGGGAGCAGTGCGAATTCGCTGCCCGTGCCCGCGCCGATGCTTTCGACATGGCCGTTCAGCGCCTCGCCGTAGGCGTCGATCCGGATCGACGCCTTCTGACCCGGACGCATCTTGCGCAGCTCGGTTTCCTTGAAGTTCGCCTCGATCCACGAATGGCCGTCGGCGACGAGGCTGAGCGTCGGCAGCCCGGCGGGAAGCATCGCACCGATCTGAAGCCGCTCGGTCTGGCTGATGATGCCGCTCGCGGGCGCGCGGATTTCCGTGCGCGACAGATTCAGCATCGCTTCCTCGCGCGCGGCGAGCGCGGCTTCGACCGCCGCGGGCCGGTTGGAGGCCGCGCCGCCGCTGCCGAGCGCGACGCGCGCCTTGCGCGCCTGCGACGTCGCCGTGTTCATCTGTTCGCGCGCCTTGGCGAGCGCGAGCTGCGCCGCCTGATAGCGCGCGCGCGTCGTGAAGCCGCGGTTCAGCAGCTCCGCTTGCCGGTCGAACTCGGCCCTGGCGAAGGCGATCTCGTCGCGCGCCGCGGCGATGTCGACGTCCGCCACCGTCACCTCGGCGCCGAGTTCGTCCACCTCGACGCGGGCCTTGGCGAGTGCCGCTTCCGCCTGCCGGAGCGCGATTCGGTAAGGCTCGGGGTCGATGCGGAACAGGAGCTGGCCTTCGCCGACGCGTATGTTCTCGCGCACCGCAACCTCGACGACGCGGCCGCTGACCTCGGGCGCGATCGAAACCTTGTCCTGCCGGACATAGGCGTTGTCCGTCGATTCATGCGCCAGCCCGGCGATGTAGAGCCATGCGCCGACCGCGATCAGCAGCAGCGGCACCGACAGCATCAGCAGCGGGCGCAGCCACGCCGGGAAACGGCGGCGCGACAGCGCCGTGTCGTCGTTCACCTCGAATCCCAGATCAGCCATTAACGGCCTCCTGTTCGACGCGCCGCGAGAGATTGGCGCGCACGCGTTCCAGATAGCCCACGAACGCCGCGCGATCCTCCGTGGTGAAGCCTTCCAGCGTGTCCTCGATCATGCGGTCGGAAATGGGCAGCAGTTCCTTGATGATCGCGTGGGAGCGGGGGGTGAGGAACAGCCGCCACGCGCGCCGGTCCTGCGGATCGGCGCGGCGTTCGACGAAGCCGGCGTCCTGAAGCCGGTCGACCATGCGGCCGACCGTGATCGCCTCCACCTCCAGCCGTTCCGCAAGCTCGCCCTGGTTGATGCCTTCACCGCGTTTCAGGACGGTGAGAACGCGCCACTGCGGGCGCGTGATGCCCATCGGGCGCACGCGCGCGTCGAACTCGCGCCGCAGCAAACGGGCGCTGTCCGCGAGAAGAAAACTGAGAGATTCGCTCATAAGCGCGCATATAGTAGCCATGCTTACTATATGCAATGGCAGGATGGCATGTCCCGGGAAGCGGTGTAATTTGTCGCACATGCCGACGCTTTTCGCCGACCTCTTCTGGTCGTTCCGCTCGCCCTATTCGTATCTCGCGACGCACCGCTACCGCGCACTGACGCAAGAATACGACCTCCGGATCGACCTCAGGCCCGTCTATCCTCTGGCGATTCGCCGACCTGATTTCTTCGAGACCAACCACCCCAACTGGCTCGGCTACACGATGCGCGATTTCGTGCGGGTGGCGCAGTATCTCGGGATCCCGGTGACGCCGCCGCGGCCGGACCCCATCGTCCAGAACGTGTTCACGCGCGAGATCGCGGCCGAGCAGCCCTACATCTTCCGCCTGACGCGACTCGGGCAGGCGGCGGCGCGGCGCGGGGCAGGGCTTGAGTTTGCCGATGAAGCCTCCCGGCTGATCTGGGGCGGCACGGAGAACTGGCACGAGGGCGAACACCTCGCCGGAGCGGCGGCGCGTGCCGGGCTCGATTTTGCGGAGATCGAGGCCGAGGCCGCATCCGATGCGGATGCGCTGGACGCCGAGATCGCCGCCAACCAGCAGGCGCTGGAAAAGGCAGGCCACTGGGGCGTGCCGACGCTGGTGTTCGACGGCGAGCCGTTTTTCGGGCAGGATCGCATCGACATTGCCGTCTGGCGCATGAAGCAGGCGGGACTGGAGGCGCGATGACGCTAATGACCGGCGGCTGCCAGTGCGGCCGTATCCGCTACGAGGCGGAGATCGAGACCTACGAGGCCTATCTCTGCCATTGCCGCTATTGCCAGCGCGCCACGGGCGGCGTCTCGATCGCGTTCAAGAACCTGCCGAAGGCGGCGGTGCGCTGGAGCCGGGAGCCGGACTGGTACGCCTCTTCGCCGATCGCGAGGCGGCCGTTCTGTTCGAACTGCGGCACGCCGCTCGGCTTCGCCTTTCCGGACAGCGCGAACATGGACCTGACCGTGGGGTCTTTCGACGATCCCGCGCGGTTCTTCCCGAAGCATAATTTCGGTATCGAAAGCCGCCACGACGCATGGAGCGACACGTCCGCTCTTCCCGGCCAGCGCTGCGATGAGTACGAGGCGCTGAACAAACGGTGGAAGGAAGCGGGTGTCTCTCCAGACGCGTGACCGGGATTTCGAATCGTTCGACGGCGTCCGCATCGCGTGGACGGAAGCCGGGCCGGAAGACGGACGCCCGCTCGTGCTGCTGCACGGCCTGTTTTCGAACGCGCGCGTCAACTGGGTGAAGTTCGGCACGGCGGCACGCCTCGCCGAGGCTGGCCTGCGCCTCATCATGCCGGATTTCCGCGCGCACGGGAAAAGCGCCGCGCCGACCGATGCGGCCTCATATCCGCCCGACGTGCTGGCGGACGACGTGCTCGCGCTGATCGACCATCTCGGCCTCACCGACTACGATCTCGGCGGCTATTCGCTCGGCGGGCGGCAGACGGTGCGTGCGATCGTCCGTGGCGCCCGCCCGCGCCGGATCGCGATCGTCGGCATGGGGCTGAAGCCGATCGTGGACGTCGCGCCCAGCACGGACTGGTTCATCGAAACGGTCCGGAACGCCGATGCTCATGCGCGCGGCAGCGAGGAATATTTCGCAATCCAGTTCATGAAGACCAACAAGGTCGATCCGGCGGCTGCCATCCACCTGCTGAACGCGCAGGTCGACTCGGCGCTCGCCGACGTCGAGGCGATTGCCGAGCCCGCGCTCGTGCTCTGCGGCGCGGAGGACCACTACAACGCCGAGGCGTTCCGGCTTTCGGAAACGCTGCCGAACGCGACGTGGGTGGAGATTCCCGGCACGCACATGTCGAGCGTCACGCGGCCCGAACTCGGCTCGTCGCTGGCGGACTTCTTCGCCGCTTGACCCCCGGATGCGCCGTTCTACCGTGACGGCATAACGGTTCAGGGGAGATTCCGACCATGAAAAGCCTGACTTCCGCACTGGCGCTCGCCGCCATGTTGCTCGCGACCGGCGCGTCGCCCGCCCCCACGGCATCCGATGCCGACGCCTTCGTCGCGAAGGCCGAGAAGGACCTTGAGGAACTCGGCATCTTCGCGGCGCGCGCCGCGTGGGTGAACGCGACCTATATCACCGACGACACCGACATCCTCGCCGCGCGCACCGGCGCGGCGTTCACCGAGGCCGGCGTGCGCTATGCGTCCGAAGCGGCGAAATATGCGGCGCTGCCCGGCCTCTCCTCCGACACGAAGCGCAAGCTCGACATGCTGCGGCAGGGCCTCGTCGCGCCCGCGCCGAACACGCCGGGCGCGGCGGACGAGCTGTCGACGCTGCTCACCGGGCTGCAATCGGCCTACGGCAAGGGCAAGGGCACGTACAAGGGCGAGGTGAAGAGCGGCAACGACCTCGAGGCGCTGATGGGCACCGAGCGCGATCCCGAGGTGTTGAAGGAGATGTGGGCCTCGTGGCACAAGGTCGGCGCGCCGATGCGGGCCGACTACACGAAGTTCGTCCGCATCTCGAATGCCGGTTCGAAGGAACTCGGCTACGCCGACACCGGCGCGCAGTGGCGTGCGGGCTATGACATGGACCCGGACGCGTTCGCGAAGCTCACCGACGACACGTGGAAGCAGGTGAAGCCGCTCTACGACCAGCTTCATTGCTACACGCGCACGAAGCTGAGCGAGAAATACGGCGACGCCGTGCAGCCGAAGACGGGTCCGATCCGCGCCGACCTGCTCGGCAACATGTGGGCGCAGGAATGGGGTAATGTATACGATATTGTCGCACCGGAAGGTGCGGGGGATGTCGGCTACGATCTCACCGAGCTGCTCGCGGCGAAGAACTATACGCCTGAAACGATCGTGAAGACCGGCGAGGGCTTCTTCTCCTCGCTCGGCTTCGCGCCGCTGCCGCAGACCTTCTGGGACCGCTCGATGATCACGGCGCCGCGCGACCGCGAGGTGGTGTGCCACGCCAGCGCTTGGGACATCGACAACAAGGACGACATCCGCATCAAGATGTGCACCAAGGTGAACGGCGACGATTTCGTCACCGTGCACCACGAACTCGGGCACAACTACTACCAGCGCGCCTACAACCGGCAGCCCTATCTCTACATGAACAGCGCCAACGACGGCTTCCACGAAGCCGTGGGCGATTTCATCGCCCTGTCGGTGACGCCGGATTACCTCGTGAAGATCGGGCTGCTCGACCCGAAGGCGGTGCCGAGCGCGGACAAGGACATCGGGCTCCTGCTCAAACAGGCGATGGACAAGGTGGCGTTCCTGCCCTTCGGCCTCCTCATCGACAAGTGGCGCTGGGGCGTGTTCTCGGGGCAGATCACGCCCAACACCTACAACAAGGCGTGGAACGACCTCCGCCTCCAGTACCAGGGCATCGTGCCGCCGGTGCCGCGCAGCGAGGCGGATTTCGATCCGGGCGCGAAGTACCATATCCCCGGCAATACGCCCTACACGCGCTATTTTCTCGCGCGGCTGCTGCAGTTCCAGTTCCATCAGGCGGCGTGCAGGCAGGCGGGCTGGAAGGGGCCGCTGCACCGCTGCTCGATCTACGGCGACAAGGCGGTCGGCGAGAAGCTGAACGCGATGCTGGCGATGGGCGCCTCGAAGCCGTGGCCGGACGCATTGCAGGCGTTCACGGGCTCGCGGCAAATGGACGGCAAGGCGATGATCGCCTACTTCCAGCCGCTGATGACGTGGCTCGAAAAGCAGAACAAGGGCAAGACCTGCGGCTGGTGAGGTAAGGGACCTACCTGAACGCCGGCTCGTCGAAGGCGCGGAGCTTGCGGCTGTGGAGGCGCGTGCCGGCGGCGCGGAGCAGGTCGCAGGTGGCGATGCCGATGCGGATGTGCTCGCGGATGGCGCGCTCGTAGAAGCGGTTCGCCTGCCCGGGCAGCTTGAGTTCGCCGTGCAGCGGCTTGTCGGAGACGCAGAGCAGCGTGCCGTAGGGGACGCGGAAGCGGTAGCCCTGCGCGGCGATCGTCGCCGATTCCATGTCGATGGCGACGGCGCGCGACTGCGAGAAGCGCAGCGCCGAGAGCGAATAGCGCAGCTCCCAGTTGCGGTCGTCGGTGGTGACGACGGTGCCGGTTCTGAGCCTCCGCTTCAGCGCGTCGGCGCTCTCGCCGGAGACGTCGAGCGCGGCCTGCTGGAGCGCCTGCTGCACCTCGGCGATGGCAGGGATGGGGATCTCCGGCGGCAGCACGTCGTCGAGCACGTGGTCGTCGCGCAGGTACGCGTGCGCCAGCACGTAGTCGCCGATGGTCTGCGTCGGGCGGAGGCCGCCGCAGTGGCCGATCATCACCCACGCCTCGGGTCTCAGCACGGCGAGGTGGTCGGTGATCGTCTTGGCGTTCGACGGGCCGACGCCGATGTTGACGAGGCTGATGCCGGTGCCGTCCTCGCTCATCAGGTGCCACGCGGGCATCTGGTGCCGCCGCCACGCCGCGTCGGAGGCCATGCGCTCGGGGTCGGCGTCTCCGGCGGTCATCACCACGCCGCCCGCGCCCGACAGCGCGATGTAGCGGCTGCTGCTCGTCAGCTGCTCGCAGCCCCAGCGCACGAACTCGTCGACGTAGCGGTGGTAGTTGGTGAACAGCACGTAGCGCTGCACGTGCTCGGGCGGCGTCCCGGTGTAGTGGCGAAGGCGCGCGAGGCTGAAATCGGTGCGCAGCGCGTCGAACAGCGCGAGCGGCCGCGCCGGGCTCAGCGCCGGGTTCCAGAGGCCGTCCGCGACCTCGTCGCCGATGTGGGCAAGCTCGGTCGCCGGGAACCAGCGCGCGAGTTCCTCGGCGCGGACCTCGCCGAGTTCGAGCCCGCCCGCGTCGAGCACATAAGGAAACGGGATTTCCTGGCGGCCGGGCACGGCCTCGAAGGTGACGCCGTAGTCGCGGGCGAGAAGGCTGATCTGCTCGGCGAGATAGTCGCGGAACAGCGCGGGCCGCGTGATGCTGGTGGCGTAGGTGCCCGGCGCGGTCAGCCGCCCCCACGAATGGGACGCCGGATGCGCCGCGCGCTCGCCGCCGTAGGTGAGCCGCAGCTCGGGATAGGCGAAGGCGCCGCCCTCGCGCGCCGCCGCGTCGGGGCGGGTGCCGTCCGCGATATAGGCTTGCAGCGCGGTCCGCAGCCGCTCGCGGGACGCCTCGTAGAGGCGGTCGAGTTCCGCGACGACGGCTGCGGCGTCCTGCATGTTGGCTTAGGCCAGCTGGCCCAGCAGGTGCTCGGCGCTCGACACGCGGAAGGCGCCCGGCTCCTCGACGTTCAGCTCGGAGACGACGCCGTCCTTCACCAGCAGCGAGAAACGCTGGCCGCGCTTGCCCATGCCGAACTTGGAGGCGTCCATGGTGAGGCCGAGGGCTTCCGAAAAGCTGCCGTTGCCGTCGGCAAGCATCGTCACCTTGCCGTCGGCGCCCGCGCCCTTGCCCCACGCGCCCATCACGAAGGCGTCGTTCACGGCGATGCAGGCGATCTCGTCGACGCCCTTCGCCTTCAGCTCGTCGGCATGATCTATGAAGCCCGGCAGGTGCTTCGCCGAGCAGGTCGGCGTGAACGCGCCCGGCACGGAGAACAGCGCCACGGTGCGCCCGGCGAAGAACTCGTCGGTGTGGACGGGCGCGGGGCCGCTTTCCGTCATCGTCATCAGCGTCGCGCTCGGGATCCTGTCGCCTACCGAAATCGTCATGGCTCTTGCTCCTTGGCCGGGGGAAATCTGGACGCGCTTCGTAACCGGTCCCCCGCCGATCGCCAAGCGTCCGTTGGCAGAGCGGGGGAGGAACGCCTATACTCCCGGCGATGGACGTCGCGCCCTACCTTTCGGGACAGCTGCTGCTGTCGATGCCCGGCATGGCCGATCCCCGATTCGAGCGCGTGGTGATCGCGATGTGCGTTCACGACGCCGAGTCGGCGCTCGGGCTCATCGTCAACAGGATCCGCGACGACATCGACGTGCGCAGCCTGCTCGAACAGCTCGACGTCGATCCCGGCATCGCGCCCGCGGTTCCCGTGTTCGCGGGCGGGCCGGTGGAGCCGGGCCGGGGCTTCGTGCTGCACAGCCCGGAATACGAGGGGCAGTCGACGCTGTCCGTCGGCGGGCGCTGGGCGCTCACCGCCACGCTCGACATCCTGCGCGACATCGCGGCGGGCAAGGGACCGAAACGCTGGCTGATCGCGCTCGGCTACGCGGGCTGGGGCGCGGGTCAACTCGACGAGGAGATGACGCGGCACGGCTGGTTCGCGGTGCCGGGCCGCAGCGAGCTGCTGTTCGACGCGCCGATCGAGAGCCGCTGGACCTCCGCCTTCGCGGGCGCGGGCATCGACGTCGGGCTGCTCAGCGCCAGCGCGGGGCACGCATAAACGGGCGTGCGTCCCTCGACTTCGCTCGGGATGATGCACGTTTCCACGAGGCACAAAGGGACTTCATCCCGAGCGAAGTCGAGGGACGCACCACGCGACTGTCGGCCATTCGCGCTTAATCGTTCGGCAACCGTTCCGTTTAAGGCCTGATTTACACGCGAGTCGCACTCTCCCGTCTGTCGCCGGGAGAAGAGGGTCCCTCCCGGCGCGTCAGCTGGGGGTCACATCATGAGGAAAGTCCAGAAAATGCTGGTCGGCAGTGCGGCGGCGCTGCTGTCCCTGTCGCTTGCGACGCCGGCCGCCGCGCAGAACTGCTGGAACGGCGCGGCGGTGAAGGCCGCCAAGGTGCGCGACCTGCAAACGCTGCTGATGGTCGGCGCGCTGCAGTGCCGCTCCACCGAGTACGACGTGCTCGGCCACTACAACCGCTTCGTGAAGGCGCACCGCGCGACGATCACGGCGCACAACGACGTGCTGAAAACGCACTTCGTCCGCGCCGGAAAGGCGCGCGACTACGACCGCTTCACCACGGCGATGGCGAACGGCCATTCGGCCGGCTCGGCGAATCCGGCGTTCTGCAAGGAAACCGCGGCGCTCGCCGAACAGGTCGCGGGCCTCGGCCGCGCCGAGGTGGAGGCGATCGCCGACAGGATGTTCGCGTCGCCCAAGGGCGTCGGCCGCACCTGCTCCTGACATCGTTTCAGTCTCGTCGCGTCGCGTTACCGTTTTCCCAGTCCCACCGGCCCGTCGCCGCTGTTTTTCCTCCCCTTTTGCGGCGGCGGCGGGCGGCCTCTTGCGGCCGCGCGAAGCTCCGTGTTCGCGCGGCCGACTTTCTCTCCGGGACATAAAGAGTTCTTTATGTTCTCTCTTGCCTTGTTTCGGCGCCTCCCCTAATCCCGCCCCGTATGCGCGCGGCTCTCCGCGCGAGACCCAGGGACAGGAAACGAACACATGGCGCAGGATTACATCGTCCGGGACATCGGCCTTGCGGACTGGGGCCGCCGCGAGCTTGCCATCGCCGAAACCGAAATGCCGGGTCTCATGGCGCTGCGCGCCGAATACGGCGCCGCGAAGCCCCTGGAGGGCGCGCGCATCACCGGCTCGCTGCACATGACGATCCAGACGGCGGCGCTGATCGAGACGCTGACCGCGCTCGGCGCCGAGGTGCGCTGGGCCTCGTGCAACATCTATTCGACGCAGGACCATGCTGCCGCCGCCATCGCCGCGCAGGGCATCCCGGTGTTCGCCGTTAAAGGCGAGACGCTCGCCGAATACTGGGACTACATCGACCTCACCTTCCAGTGGCCGGGCGAGCCCGCCAACATGATCCTCGACGACGGCGGCGACGCCACCATGTTCGTGCTGTGGGGCGCGCGCATCGAGGCCGGCGAGAGCTTCCCCGCGCCGGCCAACGAGGAGGAAGAGGAATTCCAGCGCGTCGTGAAGGCGCGCGCCGCCGCCTCGCCGGGCTTCTTCGCGAAGACCTTGAAGAGCATCCGCGGCGTCTCCGAGGAGACGACGACGGGCGTGCACCGCCTCTACGAGCTCGCCAAGGCGGGCAAGCTGCCGTTCCCGGCGATCAACGTGAACGACAGCGTCACCAAGTCGAAATTCGACAACAAGTACGGCTGCAAGGAAAGCCTCGTCGATGGCATCCGCCGCGGCACCGACGTGATGATGGCGGGCAAGGTCGCCGTCGTCGCGGGCTACGGCGACGTCGGCAAGGGCTCGGCCGCCTCGCTGCGCGGCGCGGGCGCGCGCGTGATGGTGACGGAGATCGACCCGATCTGCGCGCTTCAGGCGGCGATGGACGGCTTCCAGGTCGTCACCATGGAGACGGCGGCGCCGATCGCCGACATCTTCGTCACCGCGACCGGCAACAAGGACGTCATCACGCTCGATCACATGCGCGCGATGAAGGACATGGCGATTGTCGGCAACATCGGCCACTTCGACAACGAGATCCAGGTCGGCGCGCTCAAGAACTACAAGTGGACCGAGGTGAAGCCGCAGGTCGACATGATCGAATTCGCGGACGGCAAGCGCATCCTGCTGCTCTCGCAGGGCCGCCTGCTCAACCTCGGCAACGCCACCGGCCACCCGAGCTTCGTGATGTCGGCGAGCTTCTCCAACCAGGTGCTGGCGCAGATCGAGCTGTTCGCGCGCGGCGGCGAGTACAGGAACGAGGTCTACGTGCTGCCGAAGCACCTCGACGAGAAGGTCGCGGCGCTGCACCTCGACAAGCTCGGCGTCGAGCTGACGAAGCTCTCGGGCGAGCAGGCCACTTATCTGGGCGTCGATGCCGCCGGTCCGTTCAAGACCGACCAGTACCGCTACTGACGCGCTCAACAGGGATTCAAACCGGCGGCGACTGCGTCTAAGGTCGCCGCCGTGACGCTCCGCCCCTCCGCCTTCCTCGCGATCCTGCTGATGCTGCCCGCGGCACCGGCCTCGGCGGCCGTGTCGCTGATGCAGCGCGGCTGGCCGGTGACGGCGACCGCGATCATCGGCGCGGCGTGGCTGGCGTTCGCGGTGTGGGCGGTGATCCGCTCGGCGCGCGCGCGCGTGCAGGCGGAGATGGCGAAGGAGTGGGGGCTGCGGCTGCGCGGCCTGCTCACCACCACGCCCGGCGCCTATCTCGTCGTCGGCGAGGACGGCGCGGCCTCCTGCTCGGACGCGCTGCGCTCGTGGCTCGGGCTCGACCGCAAGGTGGCGCGGCTCGACGACCTGCTCGGCACCGGCGAAAGCGGCCTCTCGCCCGACGATTTCTCGGCGCTGAGCGCGGCGATCCAGGCGCTCGCCATATCCGGCGCGCCGTTCCGCATCATCGTCTCGGCGGTCGGCGACCGCGTGCTGACGGCGGAGGGCAAGACCGCCCCGCCGCAGCTCGCGGGCGATCGCGGCATCGTCGTGTGGTTCTCGGATTCGAGCGGCGCGCACCGCCGGACGGAGACGCTGGAGGCGGACCGGGACGGGCTGAGGCGCACGCTTGCCGCATCGACCGCGGTGATCGACGCGGCGCCGATCCCGATGTGGCGGCGCGGCGCCGATCAGCGCCTCGTTCAGGTGAACCGCGCCTACGCCGAGGCGGTGGAGGCCGAAAGCCCCGCCGCCGCCGTCCGGCTCGGCATCGAGCTCGTATCGAACCCGCTGTCGGCGACGCCGCAGTCCGCGGCGCGCATGGCGCTCGCCACCGGCCTGCCGCAGGTGCGCGAGGAACCGGCGATCGTCGGCGGCGAGCGCCGCATGATGCGGATCATCGACACGCCGCTCGAGACCGGCGAGGTCGCGGGCTACGCCATCGACATCAGCGAGCGCGACGAGGCGGTGAGCGAGCTCGAACGCTTCGTCGCCGCGCAGACCGCGACGTTCGACCGCCTCTCCTCCGGCGTCGCCCGTTTCGGCGCGGACCGGGCGCTCCTGTTCTGGAACACGGCGTTCGCGGCGCTGTTCCGGCTCGATGCGCCGTTCCTCGACGAAGGCCCCGAGTTCGACCGGCTGTTCGAGCGGATGCACGAGCAGCGCCGCCTGCCCGAGCAGCGCGATTTCCCGAGCTGGCGCCGCGCGCGCCGCGCGTGGTTCACCAGCCAGATGGAGAACGCCGAGGAGACGTGGGTGCTCCCCGACACCACCGTGCTCCGCGTCATCGCGCAGCCGAGTCCGGACGGCGGGCTCCTCCTCATCTTCGAGGACCGCTCCGAGCAGCTTCGCCTCGCCAGCTCGCGCGACACGCTGCTGCGCGTGCAGGAAGCGACGCTCAACAACCTCCACGAGGCCGTCGCGGTGTTTGCCGCCGACGGGCGCGTGCAGCTCTACAACAGCGTGTTCGCCGATCTCTGGAACATCGACGAGGGACACCTCGCGACGAAGCCGCACGTCGACGAGCTTGCCGATCCCGCCGCGCCGCCGCGCGAGGAGCACGCGTGGCTCGGCCTGCTGCGCGATCTCATCCAGGCCTCCACCGTGGGGCGGCAGGCGAAGGCGGGGCGCGTCGATTTCGCGGGCGACCGCGTGCTGCAATATGCGGCGGTGCCGCTGCCGGACGGCAACGCGCTCATCACCTTCCTCGACATCACCGACTCGACGCGCATCGAAAATGCGCTCCGCGAGCGCAACGAGGCGCTGGAGGCGGCGGACCGGCAGAAGTCGGCGTTCGTCGAGAACATGTCCTATGAACTGCGCACGCCGCTCACCGCGATCAGCGGCTTCGCCGAGATGCTGGCGCAGGGCTATGTCGGCAGCCTGTCGCCGAAGCAGGAAGACTATATCCGCTCGATCCTGATCTCGTCGGACCGGCTGCAACTGCTCATCAACGACATCCTCGACCTTGCCGTCACCGAGGCGGGCGCGCTCGCGCTCGACATCCGCGCCGTGGCGGTGGGCGAACTCGTCGAAAGCGTCGCGACGATGACGCGCGGCTTCGCCGAGGACCGCGGCCTCGCGTTCGAGACCAGCGTGCCGGAGGACGCGGGCGTCATCGACGGCGACCCGGTGCGCCTGAAGCAGGCGCTGTTCAACCTCGTGAACAATGCGATCCGCTTCACGCCTTCGGGCGGCCGCGCCGCCGTCTATGTCGAAAGCGCGGCCGACAGCGTCGTCGTGCGCGTCAGCGACAACGGCATCGGCATTCCCGGCGACGAGCAGGAACTGGTGTTCGACCGTTTCCGCAAGGGCTCCAACGCCACCGCCAGCCAGGGCGTCGGCCTCGGCCTGTCGCTGGTGCGCGATGTCATCGAGCTGCACGGCGGCCGGGTGGAACTCGACTCGCGCCTCGGCGAGGGCACGACGGTCAGCCTGCACATCCCGCGCCGTCACGGGGACAAGGCGTGACGGCGCTTGCGAGCGAAGCCGCGACGGACGCCTTCGGACGCCGCCTTGCCGCCCGCCTCGCGCCGGGCGATGTCGTTCTGCTCTCGGGCGATCTCGGCGCGGGCAAGACGGCGCTGGCGCGGGGCATCCTCGCGGGGCTGGGGCACGCGGGCGAGGTGCCGAGCCCGACCTTCACGCTCGTGCAGAGCTACGAACCGCCCGGCGTTCGCCTCCCGGTCTGGCACGTCGATCTCTACCGGCTCGAAGACCCGGGCGAAGTGGAGGAACTCGGCCTCGACGAGATCCTGGCGGACGGCGCGCTCATCATCGAATGGCCGGAGCGCGCGGGCGCGCGCTGGCCTGAGGCGCTGCACCTGTCGCTCACCGGCACGGGGGAGGCGAGCCGCCGCTTGACAGCGCGCGTGCCGCCCGCTTGGGAAGCGCGATGGCCGATCTGAACCTGCCCGCCGGGGCACGCGCTTTCCTAGAGGCGAACGGATGGGGCGGTGCGGGAATCGCGCCGCTCGCCGGGGACGCCTCGTTCCGCCGCTACTTCCGCCTGCGCGACGGTGCGCGCCGCGCCGTGCTGATGGACGCGCCGCCGCCGAACGAGAACTGCGCGGCGTTCGTCGCCATCGACGCCTATCTCGAGGCGCGCGGCGTCAGCGTGCCGCGCGTCTTCGCCGCCGCGCCGGAGCAGGGTCTCGCGCTCCTCGAGGACCTCGGCGATTCGATGTTCGTGCGCGCCATCGAAGGCGGCGCCGACGAGGCGGAGCTTTACCGCGCGGCGGCGGACGTGCTCGCGCATCTCCATGCCGAGCCGATGGCGGAAAGCGTCGCGGGCCACGCGGTCGGCCCCTATGCCGAGGAACGCATGGCGCGCGAGGTCGCGCTGGTGCTGGACTGGCACTGGCCGGAACTCATGGGCGGCGCGGCGGACGATGCCCTGCGCGCGTCCTATGCGGCGGCGTGGGTCGAGGTCTGGCCGCGCGCCCGCGCGCACGACGACCGGCTCGTCCAGCTCGATTACCACTCGCCGAACCTGATGTGGCTGCCGGGGCGCGCGGGCCTCGCCCGCGTCGGCGTGCTCGATTTCCAGGACGCGATGCGCGGCCCCGCCGCCTACGATCTCGTGTCGCTGGTCCAGGACCCGCGCCGCGACGTGCCGCCCGCGCTGGAACCGGAACTCGTCGCCCGCTACCTCGCCGCGCGGCCGGAATTCGACCGCGATGCCTTCGCGGCGAGCTATGCCGTGCTCGGCGCGCAGCGCGCGGCGCGCATCCTCGGCGTGTTCGTGCGGCTGTGGCGGCGCGACGGCAAGCCCGGCTACCTCCGCCACATCCCGCGCGTCTGGTCGCTGCTCGACCGCAATCTCGCGCACCCGGCGCTTGCGCCCGTGGCGCGCTGGTTCGATGCGAACCTGCCCCTGCCGGTGCGCCGCGACTTCGCGGTGGACGCGTGAAAAAGCACCGCGCGCCGCTGTCGCTCCGTCCCAACCCGGACGGGCCGCTGCCGTCCGCCGCGATGGTGCTCGCCGCCGGGCTCGGCAAGCGGATGCGGCCGCTCACCGCGACGCGCCCGAAGCCGCTGGTGCGCGTGCATGGCAAGACGCTGCTCGACCATGCGTTGGGCAATCTCCGCGCCTCGGGCGTGCGCCGCGTCGTCGTCAACGTCCATTATCTCGCCGGGCAGGTGGAGGCGCATCTCGCCCGCAATGCCGCCGATCTCGACGTCGCCGTCTCCGACGAGCGCGGCGCGCTGCTGGAGACCGGCGGCGGCGTCGCGAAGGCGCTGCCGCAGATCGGCGCCGACCCGTTCTTCGTCGTGAACAGCGACAACATGTGGGTGGACGGCCCGATCGACACGCTGCGGCAGATGGGGCGGCGCTGGGACCCGGCGATCATGGACGCGCTGCTGCTCGTCGTGCCGCTCGCCCGCGCGCACGGCTACGAGGGGCGCGGCGATTTCCACATGGCGCCGGATGGGCTGCTCGCGCGGCGGCGCGGCGCGCGCGTCGCGCCGTTCGTGTTCTCGGGCGTGCAGATGCTGAAAGCCTCGCTGTTCGAGGACGTGCCCGAGGGCGCCTTCTCGCTGAACCTCGTCTACGACCGGCTAATCGAAAGCGGGCGGCTCTACGGCATCGCGCACACCGGCCAGTGGTTCCACGTCGGCACGCCCGAGGCCGTGAAGGAGACGGAGGCGCTGCTCGGCAATGGCTGAGCGCAAAGCCGTCTTCACGATCCCGGCGCACCGCGCCTTCGCGGACGCGCTCGCGGGCGGGATGCTGCGCCGCATCGGCGCGGGCGACCTGCCCCGCGCGCTGCTGCTGCTCCCCAACCGCCGCGCCGTGCGCGCCGTGACGGAGGCGTTCGTGCGCGCCTCGGGCGGCGCGCTGCTGCTGCCGCGGATGCTCCCCATCGGCGACGTCGGCGAGGACGAGGCGCTCGGCCTGTTCGACGAGGCGATGGCGCTGGAGGCGGAGACGCAGCCCGCGATCGCGTCCTTCGAGCGGCGGATGCTGCTGATGCCGCTCGTCCACCGCTGGCAGCAGCTCAGCGGACGCGCGCGCAGCAGCGTCGAGACGCTGCGCCTTGCCGACGCGCTCGCCCGCACGCTCGACCAGCTCCAGCTCGAAGGCATCGAGCCCGCGCGGCTCCACGAGACGATGGCCGAGCTCGGCGCGCACTGGGAATCGACGCTGAAGTTCGTCGAGGTGGTCGTCGAGGCCTGGCCGCCGCAGCTTGCCGCGCGCGGCCTCATGGACCGCGTGGCAAGGCGGCAGGCGCTGCTTGCCGCCATCGCCCGCCGCTGGCGCGCGGGTCCGCCCGCGCGGCCGGTCGTGGCGGCGGGCATGGCGAGCGCCGACCCGGCGGTCGCGGACGTGCTCGCCGTCATCGCGGGTCTGCCGCAGGGCGCGGTCGTGCTGCCGGGCCTCGACCTCGATACCGCCGACTGGGACGAGATCGGCCGCTTTCCGGCGCATCCGCAGTGCGGCCTCTGGCATCTGCTCGACCGGATGAGCATCGCCCGCGACGAGGTGCGCGTGTGGGAGGGAGACAGCGCGCTCGACGGCCCGGAGGCGCGCGCGCAGGCCATCGGCGCGGCGCTGTCGCTCGCCGGAAGCACGGCGCACTGGCCCGTTGCGGGTTCGCTCCCCGGCCTCCGCTTCGCCGAGGCGGCGAACCCGGCCGAGGAGGCGGGCGTCATCGCGCTCGCCATGCGGCAACAGCTCGATACGCCCGGCGCCACCGCCGCGCTCGTCACGCCCGATCGCGGCCTCGCCCGCCGCGTCGCCGCGCAGCTTCGGCGCTGGGAGATCGAGGTCGACGATTCGGCGGGCACGCCGCTCGCCCGCGCGCCTTCGGGCACGCTGCTGCTCGCGGCGCTGGAGGCGGGCGCGCAGCGTTTCTCGCCCGGCGCGCTGCTCGCGCTTTTGAAGCATCCGCTGGCCGGGCCGGGCGAGGGCAGGGCGCGGCTGGGCTGGCTCGACGAGGTGCGGCGCCTCGATCTTGCCCTGCGCGGCGTGCGGCCAGCCGCCGGTCTCAAGGGCATTGCCGTGCGCGTGAAGGCGCCGCCGCAGGGCGCGCTTCCGGAAAGCGAGCGCAAGCAGCTCGCGGCATGGTGGCAGGCGCTCCGCCCCCGGCTCGATGCGCTGGAAGCGCTGATGGCGAAGCCGCGCGCGCTCGGCGATGTCGCGGACGGTCTCCGCGCCTTCGCCGAGGACATCTCCGAGGGCCGCGTGTGGGAAGGCGCCGCCGGGCGCGCCGCCGCCGAGACGGTCGCGGAGATGGTGCAGCACGGCGATACGGGCCTGCCGATCCCGCCCGCCGACCTGCCCGCGCTGCTGGGCGCCATGCTCGGCGACGTCGCCGTGCGCCCGCCGTTCGGCAAGCACCCGCGCCTTGCCATCTACGGGCTTCTCGAAGCGCGGTTGCAGCGCGCCGACCTGATGATCCTCGGCGGCCTCAATGAAGGCGTCTGGCCCGGCGGCGATCCGTTCGATCCGTGGATACCGCCCGCGATCCGCCGCCGCCTCGGTCTTCCCGAAACCGAGCGCGCCATCGGCCTCGCCGCGCACGATTTCACGGCTGCCGCCGCCGCGCCGCACGTGCTGCTGACGCGCGCGCGCCGCGACGCCTCCGCGCCGACGGTCGCCTCGCGCTTCTGGCTGCGGCTGCTCGCCTTCGCGGGCGATCATGCCGAATGGGAAACCGATCTCCCCGTGCTTGCCGCCGCGCTCGACGCGCGCGAGACGGTACTGCCCGCCGAGCGTCCGCGCCCCGCGCCGCCCGCCGCCGAGCGCCCGAAGACGATCAGCGTCACGCAGGTCGACCGCCTGCTGATCGACCCCTACAGCTTTTACGCCGAGAAGATGCTGCGGCTGCGGCCGCTCGATCCGCTCGACGCCGATCTCTCGGCGGCGGAGCGCGGCACGATCGTCCACGCCGTCATCGAAACGCTGGTGGGGGCGGGCACGCTCCACGATCCCGCCGCGCGCGATGCTGCGATCGACGCCGCCATCGCGGCGCACGCCGACCAGCCGCTCGTCGCCGCGCTCTGGCGTCCGCGCATCGTGCGGATGCTGGACTGGGTCGCGGAATTGATGGCGGCGCGCGAGGCGGAAGGCTGGGGCGCGGTGCGTTCGGAAGTTTCCGGCGAGTTCGTGTTTTCGGGCGTCACGCTCAAGGGCAAGGCGGACATCGTGCAGGCGGGGCCGGGGGGCCTGCTCGTCGCCGACTTCAAGACCGGCGCCGTCCCCCGGCAGGCGCGGCTCGCGGGCGGGCTCGCCTCGCAGCTCGGCCTCCTCGCATGGCTCGCCGAGGAAGGCGCGCTCGACGGCCCCGCCTCGCGCGTCGTCGAGGTCGCCTACTGGAAGCTTTCCGGCGGCCGGGAACCGGGCAAGGAAACGACGAGCGCGCGCCACTACAAGGCGGCGTGGAGCGATCTCCCCGCCTTCATCGAGACCTGCCGCGCCGCGTTCCGCGAGGCGGTCAGCGACTATCTCGCGGGCAGCCGCCCGTTCGAGGCGAAGGTGAAGCCGGAATACGCCGTCCATTTGCAGGACTACGACCACCTCGCGCGCCTTGCCGAATGGTGGGGGCGCAAATGAGCGTCCGGCCCCTGCTCCCCGAACAGAAGCGCGCCGCCGATCCCGAACTCAGCGCATGGGTCTCCGCCTCGGCGGGTACGGGCAAGACGCAGGTGCTCACCGCGCGCGTGCTGCGGCTGCTGCTCGCGGGCGCGCGGCCGGACGGGCTCCTCGCGCTCACCTTCACCAAGGCGGCGGCGGCGGAGATGCAGACGCGCATCTTCGAGACGCTGTCGCGCTGGGTGCGCGCGGACGATGAAACGCTCGCCGCCGAGCTTGCCGCGATCGGCGCGCCGTCCGATCCCGATACGTGCCGCCGCGCCCGCGCGCTGTTCGCGGAGGCGCTGGAGACGCGCGGCGGGCTCAAGGTGCAGACGCTGCACAGCTTCGCGAGCGCGCTGCTCGCGGCCTTCCCGCTCGAGGCCGGGATCGCGCCCGGCTACGAGACGCTCGACGACCGGAGTGCGCTCCGCATCCACGCCGAAACGCTCGCCGAACGTGTCGGTGACGGCGACGCAGCGCTGCTCGCCGACCTTGCCGCGCTCTCGGTGCAGAACGGCGAGGCGCGCGTGCAGGAGGTGGTCGCGAAGCTGCTCGCCGGGCGCGGCGTGTTCGAGGACGTCTACGGCAAGGCGGTCGACTGGCGCGGCCTCGTGCGGCGCGGGCTCGGCCTGCCCGGCGCGGGCAGCCGCGACGAGGTGCTCGCCGCCGCGCTCGCCGACGACGCCTTCGACTGGGAGACCGTGCGCGAATATGCGGCGGCGATGGCGGCGTGGGGCACGAAGACGGGCCTCGATGCCGCCGACGCGCTGGCGCGCGTGCTCGGCGCAGCGCCGGAGGTGCGGCACGACTTTCTGGACGATCTCGTCGGCGCGGGCTTCCGCAAGGACGGTGAGCGCCGCGCCGCGCCCAAGGGCTTCGGCGACCTCCACGAGCGTTTCTGCACGGTCGTCGGCGCCGTCCGCGATCTCGCCGCCGGGCTCGACCTCGCCGAGACGGCGGCGCTGCACCTGCGCGTCGGCCATACGCTCGCCGCCGCCTACGAGACGCGCAAGGCGGCGGCGGGCGCGCTCGACTACGCCGACCTCATCGTCAAGGCCGCGCGCCTGCTCTCCACGCTCGCCGCGCCCTTCGTGCTCTACAAGCTCGACCAGCGCATCGACCACATCCTCGTCGACGAGGGGCAGGACACCAACGCCGCGCAGTGGGCGATCGTGGAGGCGATCGCGGACGAGTTCTTCGCCGGCGCGGGCACGCGCGACGAGGCGGAGACGGGCGCGCGCACGCAGTTCGCGGTCGGCGACTACAAGCAGGCGATCTTCGGCTTCCAGGGCACCGACCCGCGCGCGTTCGAGGCGGCGCGCGCCGCCGCCGAGCGTCGTGCTCTGAGCGCGGACAAGCCCTTCGAGACTATCGACCTCGCGCTCAGCTTCCGCTCCGCGCCCGCCGTGCTCGATGTCGTCGATACGATGGTGGAAACCGTGGGACCTGCCGCGTTCGGCATCGAGGGCGACATCCCGCGCCACGCGGCGCACCGTGCGGGCGCTGCAGGGGAGGTGGTGTTGTGGACACCCGTCACCGGGACCATCGACGAGGACGATGCGGAGGACGCCGTCCCCGAGGACGCGGAGCGCACGCTCGCGGCGAACATCGCGCGGCAGGTTTCCGGCTGGCTGGAGGGCGGCGAGCTTCTGGCCTCGAAGGGCAGGCCGATCGCCGCGGGCGACATCATGCTGCTGGTGCGCTCGCGCGGCAGCCTCGTGCCCGCGCTCGTCTCGGCGCTGATGGCGGCGCGCGTGCCGGTGGCGGGCGCGGACCGGCTGCGCCTTACCCAGCCGCTCGCGGTGCAGGACCTGCTCGCCCTCGTCCGCTTCGCGCTCCAGCCGGGCGACGACCTCTCGCTCGCCGCGCTGCTCGTCTCGCCCTTCCTCGGCTGGTCGCAGGACGATCTCTACGGCCTCGCGTACAAGCGGCGCGGCACGCTCTGGCGCACGCTGCGCGACCGCACCGACGACAAGGCCCGCGCCGCCGAGGACTGGCTCGGCAAGGTGCTCGCCCGCGCCGACTACATGGCGCCCTACGAGTTCCTCGAATACGTGCTCTCCGGCGCGCCGCAGGGCCGCCTGCGCCTCATCGCGCGGCTCGGCGAGGAGGCGCGCGACCCCATCGAGGAACTGCTCAACCAGGCGCTCGCCTACGAGGGCGCGAACACGCCGTCCTTGCAGGGTTTCCTGTCGTGGATCGAGGCGGACGACGTGGAGGTGAAGCGCGACGCCGAGGCCGCGCGCGACGCCGTCCGCATCATGACGGTGCACGGTTCGAAGGGGCTTCAGGCGCCCATCGTCATCCTCGCCGACGCGGCCTCCGCCGTGCCCAAGGGCGCGAAGCCGCCGCTGCCGCTCGACCTTCCCGGCCTCGGCCCCGCGCCGCTGTTCTTCGGCTCGTCGAAGACGCTCGTCGGCCCCGCGCGCGCCGCTTACGAGGCCGCGACGCGCGCGGAGGGCGAGGAGCGCATGCGCCTGCTCTACGTCGCGCTCACCCGCGCCGAGGACCGGCTCTATGTCGGCGGCGCGCTCGGCAAGCGGCCTTCGAAGGCGAAGAGCTGGCACGGCCATGTCGCCGACGCGCTCGCGGCGCTCGGCGCGGAAAGCGTCAACGATCCCGTCTGGGGCGACGTGCTGCGCCACGCGAGCGGCACGCCCGCGCCCGTGGCAACGCCTGCGAAAGCCGCTCAGCCCATCACGCCCGCCATTCCCGCATGGGCGCTCGCGATGCCACCGGAGGAGGAACGCCCGCCGCGTCCGCTCGCGCCCTCCGCCCCGCAGGACGACGACCCGCCCGAGCCGCCGCCCGGCCCGGCGCTGCGCGCCGCCGCGCGGCGCGGGCAGGTGCTGCACCGGCTTTTCGAGCGGATCGGCGGCGTCGCTCCGGAAAACCGCGAGGCGGCGATGCGCGCGTGGCTCCGCCGCAACGCGCCCGATCAGGACGCGGACACCGTCGCCGCCGAGGTCGCGGGCGCGCTCGCCGATCCCGAACTCGCGCCGTGGTTCGCAGAGGGCGCCTATGCCGAGGCGCCGCTGTCGGCGGTCGTCGAGGATGTCGTCATCACCGGCACCATCGACCGGCTGATCGTCGGCGAAGACGTCGTGCGCGCGCTCGATTTCAAGACCGGGCGGCAACCGCCGCAGGACCTCGCGGGCGTGCCGCCCCAGCACCTCCGCCAGATGCGCGCCTACCGCGACGCGCTCGCCCGCATCTTCCCCGGCCGCCGCGTCGAAACCGCGCTGTTCTACACGGCGGTGCTGCGCCTGATCCGCGTCGATTGACCTGAAAGCCCGCCTTTCAGGCGCGGCAGAAAGGCTTCGCGCATTTCGGCTTGAAGCGCGCGCGGCAACGCCCCAGATTGCGCGCCACGCATTGTCCGTTTCGGAGATCTGTCATGGGTTCCACCGCCATCACCCCGGAAAATTTCGAGGCCGAAGTCACCAACGCCGGCAAGCCGGTCCTCATCGACTTCTGGGCGCCGTGGTGCGGACCGTGCCGTCAGATCGCCCCGGCGCTGGAGGAGCTTTCGGAGGAGCTCGGCGAGCAGGTGACGATCGCCAAGCTCAACACCGACGATCACCCCGATCTCGCCTCGCAGTTCGGCATCCGCGGCATCCCGACGATGATCCTGTTCAAGGACGGCAAGCCCGCCGCCACCAAGGTCGGCGCGCAGCCGAAGTCGATGATCAAGGACTGGCTCGTCGGCGAGCTCGCCGAAGACGTATCCAGCCGGCAGGGCTAGGCGAGGGTCCGCGGTTCCGCGCCCGCCGCGGTTTCCGTGCGCGCCGCGCGGCGGCTGACGAACGCCGCCAGCAGTGCCCCCGCCGCGAGGATGCCCGCCGCGATCAGGAAGCTGACGCCCGGCGTATCCGCCACGGTCTGCTCGTACATCCAGCCGAAGAACAGCGGCGAGGCGATGCCCGCGATGCTGCCGACGCTCATGTTCGCGCCCTGCAGCTGGCCCTGCTCGCTTTCGGACACGCGGCGCGTCATCAGCGACAGCAGCGTCGGCATGGCGAGCGCCCAGAGCGCGTTCGGGAACAGCGCCAGCGTGAACAGCAGGCCGGTGGGCGCAAGGCCCATGCCCGCAAGGCCGATGCTCCCCATCACCAGCCCCGCGACCATCGTGCGCCGGTCGCCCCAGCGCTTCACCGCCGGGCCGACCAGCATCGCCTGCACGATCATTTCGAGCACGCCCGCGAGCGCCAGCGCTCCGCCCATGTACATCGGGGTCCAGCCGTGGCGGTGCGCCGCGTAGAGCACGAACACCACCGAGAACACGTGGTGCGCGAAGTACAGCAGGAAGTTCACCACCGCGAGGCCGGAGAGCTCTGGGTGCGAGCGCAGCAGCTTCAGCGCGCCGAACGGGTTCGCGCGCGTCCATGAGAACGCCATGCGCCGCTCCTGTGGCAGCGATTCGGGCAGGATGAACAGGCCGTAGAGGAAGGTGACGGCGGAGAGCGCCGCGGCGGCCCAGAACGGCGCGCGCGGCCCGATCTCGCCGAGCACGCCGCCGATCAGCGGCCCGGCGATGAATCCCGCGCTGAACGCGGCGCCGACGAGGCCGTAGCCGCGCGCGCGGTGCTCGGGCTCGGTGATGTCCGCCATGTAGGCGAACACGGCGGTGAAGCTCGACGAGGTGATGCCGCCGATCATGCGGCCGACGGCGAGCCACCAGAGGTCTGGCGCCAGCGCCATCAGAATCCAGTCGAGCGTCAGCCCCGCGGTCGAAATGAGGATCGTCGGCCGCCGTCCGAAACGGTCGGAGATCGAGCCGATCACCGGCGAGCAGAGGAACTGCATCCCCGCCCAGATCGCCACCATGATGCCGTTCCAGTACCCGGCGGCCGCTTCCGACCCCGCGAAGTCCTCGATAAGGGCGGGCAGAACGGGGATGACGATCCCCATCGCCATCACGTCGAGCACGGCGACGGCGAGGATGAACGCGATTGCGGGACGGGAGGACGCGGACGACATGGCCGGGCGCTCATAGCCGCGCGCGGGCGCGGCGTCACGGGGGATATGGGCTGCGGTCAGGCCCCGCCCCCCGCGGGCCTACGGCTCAAACGTCGTCGCTGCCGTAGGCGCCGCCTTCATTCTCCATGCGGTCTATGGCCCGCACGTCCTTCGCGGTGAACTTGAGGCGGACGCCGACGCCGCCGTCACGGTTCTCCGGCAGGAACACGGCGCCGCCCGATTCCAGCACCGTCTGCAAGCGGTGCGCCGCGTCAGGGGCAAGGTCGGCGTTGCCGCTTTCGAAGGCGCGCAGCGTGTCCTCGTCCAACCCCGCGCCCCTGGCGACATGATCGCGCGGCCACCGTACCAGCGCTCTTGCCGCGCGTGCCTGGGGTCCGGTGATCGTCATGGCGTCTTCAGCTCCGGTAGTCGGCGTTGATCGAGATGTAGCCGTGCGTCAGGTCGCAGGTCCACACCGTCGCGCGGCCCTCTCCGAGCCCGAGGCCGACGCCGATCTCGATCTCCTGTCCCTTGAGGTGCGCGGCGACCGGCGCCTCGTCGTAGCCGTCGACGACCATGCCGTCCTTCGCGACGACCGTGTCGCCGAAGCGCACCGAGAGCCTGTCTCGGTCGGCGGGTTCGCCCGCCTTGCCGACCGCCATCACGACGCGGCCCCAGTTGGCGTCCTCGCCCGCCACCGCGGTCTTCACCAGCGGCGAGTTGGCGATGGAGAGCGCGACGCGCTTCGCCGAGGCGTCGTCGACGGCGCCTTCCACCGCGACAGTGATGAGCTTCTGCGCGCCTTCGCCGTCGCGCACCACCTGCTGCGCGAGGTCGCGGCACACCTGCGTCAGCGCCGCCTGCAAGGCGTCGGCGCCCGGCGAGTCCGGCCCGGTGATCCCGGCGTTCCTCGCCGCGCCGGTCGCGAAGGCGAGCAGCGTGTCGCTGGTCGAGGTGTCGCTGTCCACGGTGATCGCGTGGAAGCTGAGGTCGGCCGCCGCCGCCAGCATGGTCCTGAGGTAGGCGGGCGATACGGCGGCATCGGTGAACACGAAGGCGAGCATCGTC
The DNA here is from genome assembly GCF_027941835.1 of Sphingosinicella microcystinivorans. NCBI lineage: Bacteria > Pseudomonadati > Pseudomonadota > Alphaproteobacteria > Sphingomonadales > Sphingosinicellaceae > Sphingosinicella > Sphingosinicella microcystinivorans. The sequence goes on along the minus strand of NZ_CP116005.1, from coordinate 739,446 downwards.
GCCATGTCGGGCGCGATCATGCCCGATCCCTTGGCGATGCCGACGACGGCGACGGTGCGGTCGCCGACGATCGCGGTCGCGCCCGCGCCCTTGGCGAACGTGTCGGTCGTCATGATCGTCGAGGCGGCGTGCAGCCAGCTCGCGTCCGACCCCACGGAGAGCTTGTTGAACGCCTGCCGGAGCCCGTCCCTCGCCTTGTCCTCGGGCAGCGGCACGCCGATCACGCCCGTCGAGGCGAGGAAGATCTCCTCGCGCGCGGCGCCCGTTTCGGCGGCGACCGTGTCGAGGATCGCGTCGCACGCGGCCTTGCCGCGCCGCCCGGTGAAGGCGTTCGAATTGCCCGCGTTCACCACCAGCGCGCGCGCCTTGCCCTGCGCGAGCGCGCCCCGGCACCATTCCACCTCGGGCGAGGGGCACTTCGACGTCGTCGTCAGCCCGGCCACGACCGTGCCTTCGGCGAACTCGCCGAGCAGCATGTCGGCGCGGTCCCAGCCCTTGTACCCCGCGCGGGCGGTCGCAAGGCGCACGCCTTCGATGTCGGGCAGTTTCGGGAATTTTTCGGGGGCCAGCGGCGAACGGTCGTGCATCATCGTCCTCGTAGGTGGAACTGCCCGCACCCTAGGCCACCGCGGCGTTCCGGTCGAGCCGCAAGAGGGGACTCGCCAACCGGATTCCACCACGTTAGGCTCGCGTCCAACGATAACGGACAGACGCGAGCAGAGACGAAGGAGCGCAGGGTTTAAAAGGGGAAACGCATTTCGACGTTCAACGAAATGTATGACGGGGAAACGGTTCGCGAGCCCTATCTCGATCTTTCGGGTTGGGTCTCCGACATGCCGCCGGACCTCCTCGATCTGAAGCGCGCCGAGGCCGACGCCCTGTTCCGCCGCATCGGCATCACCTTCGCGGTCTACGGCGAGGGCGGCGACCCGGAACGGCTCATTCCTTTCGACATCTTCCCGCGCGTGTTCACCGCGCACGAATGGCGGCGGCTTGAGCGCGGCGTCAAGCAGCGCGCGCAGGCGCTGAACGCCTTCCTCCGCGACGTCTACGACCGCGCCGAGATCGTCCGCGCCGGGCGCATCCCGGCGGAGCGCGTATTCCGCAATGCCGCCTACGAGCCAGCGGTCGTCGGCATCCAGCCGCCGCGCGGCATCTACAGCCACATCGTCGGCGTCGACATCGTGCGCACCGGCCCCACCGACTTCTTCGTGCTGGAGGACAATTGCCGCACGCCGTCCGGCGTCTCCTACATGCTGGAGAACCGGGAGATCATGATGCGCATGTTCCCGGACCTGTTCCAGAGGAACCGCGTCGAGCCGGTCGAGGACTATCCGAACCAGCTCCGCCGCACGCTGATGAGCGTCGCGCCGGATGCCTGCAAGGGCGAGCCGACCGTGGTGCTGCTCACCCCCGGCTCGCTCAACAGCGCCTATTACGAGCATTCCTTTCTTGCCGACCAGATGGGCGTCGAACTCGTCGAGGGGCAGGACCTCTTCGTCGACGGCGACCACGTCTACATGCGCACGACGATGGGGCCGAAGCGCGTGGACGTGATCTATCGCCGCATCGACGACGATTTCCTCGATCCGCTCTGCTTCCGGCCCGATTCGATGCTCGGCGTGCCGGGGCTGATGAACGTCTACCGCGCGGGCAACGTCGCCGTCGCCTCGGCGCCGGGTGCCGGGGTGGCCGACGACAAGGCGATCTATACCTACGTGCCCGAGATGATCCGCTTCTACCTCGGCGAGGAGCCCGTGCTCTCCAACGTGCCGACGTGGCAGTGCGGCAAGGCGGACGATCTCGCCTACGTGCTCGAACGCCTGCCGGAGCTGGTGGTGAAGGAGGTGCACGGCTCGGGCGGCTACGGGATGCTCGTCGGCCCGGCTTCGACGAAGGACGAGATCGAGGCCTATGCGCGGCGCATCAGGGCCAATCCCGGCGAGTTCATCGCGCAGCCGACGCTCGCGCTCTCGACGAGCCCCACGTTCGTCGACGGCGGCCTTGCGCCGCGCCATGTCGACCTCCGGCCCTACTGCCTCGTCGGCGAGCGCATCCACCTGTGCGCTGGCGGGCTGACGCGGGTCGCGCTTCGCGAGGGCTCGCTCGTCGTCAACTCCTCGCAGGGCGGCGGCGTCAAGGACACGTGGGTGCTGGCGGACTGAAATGACCATGCTGAGCCGCACCGCCGAGAACCTGTTCTGGATGACCCGCTACATGGAGCGGGCCGAGACGATGGCGCGCCTGCTGGAGGTCGGCTACCGCATCGCGCTGATGCCGTCCGCCGGCGCGGGGCACCAGAACGACTGGGCTTCGATCCTCTCCGCCTCGGGCGGCGCGGCGGATTTCGCCTCGCGCTACGACGGCGAGACGACGCCCGCCATGGTCGAATCCTTCCTGTTCTTCGATCGCGAGAACACCTCGTCGGTGGCAAGCTGCATTGCCCGCGCCCGCGACAACGCCCGCGTCGTCCGCACTGCCGTCACCAGCGAGGTGTGGGACGCGCTGAACGGTGCCTTCCAGGACCTGAAGACCTTCGAGCGGCGCGGCCCGGGCCGCACCGACCTGATGACGCTCTGCGACTGGACCAAGCGGCAGACGGCGCTGCTGCGCGGCGCCATCGAAAGCACACAGCTCCAGCAGGACGGCTACGACTTCATGAACCTCGGCTACTACATCGAGCGCGCCGACAACACCGCGCGGATGCTCGACGTGAAATACTACGTGCTGCTGCCGGTGACGGACCGCGTCGGCGGCGGCGTCGACAACTACCAGTGGACGACGCTGCTGCGCGCCATGTCGGTGTTCCGCGCCTTCCACTGGGCCTACGGCGGCGACTACACGCCGGGGAAGATCGCGCACTTCCTGATCCTCAACAAGTCCTGCCCGCGCTCGCTCATCCACTGCGCCGAGCAGACCAACTATCACCTCGCGCGCCTCTCCCGCGCCTACGGCCAGCGCACCAAGCCGCACCAGACCGCGCGCACGATGCTCGCCGAGCTTGCCGACGCCGACGTCGACGACATCATCTTTGCCGGTCTCCACGAGTTCCTGACAGGCCACATCGTCCGCACCGCCGCGCTCGGCAGCGAGATCGCGGACACGTACCTGTTCGGGGGGCGCTGATGCGTCTTTCCGTCTCGCACGTCACCCGCTACCGCTACGCCGCGCCGATCCGTCAGGTGGTGCAGAGCCACCGCCTCACGCCGTCGCGCTTCGCCGGTCAGCGCACGCTCGACTGGAAGGTGGAGGTGGACGGCGGCCGCTTCTCGCAGCCGTTCACGGACGGGGCGGGGGACACGATCCGCACCATGTCGCTGCACGGCCCCGTCGAGGCGATCGACATCCACGTGACCGGCACGGTCGAGACCGTCGATCTCGCGGGCGTCCTCAAGGCCCACCGCGAGCGCATCTCGCCGCTCGTCTATCTCCGCACCACGCGCGCGACGCGCCCCGACGGGGCGCTCAGGAAGCTCGCCGCGAAGGCCGTCTCCGGCATTCCCGAAGCCGCGCTTCTCGAGCGCGCGCACGCCATGTCCGCCGCCGTCGCCGACGGCATCGTGTACGCGCCGGGCGAAACGCACGCGCACACCACGGCGGCCGAGGCGCTCGGCCTCGCGCTCGGCGTCTGTCAGGACCACGCGCACGCGCTCATCGCCTGCGCGGTGTCGGTGGGCATCCCGGCGCGCTACGTCTCGGGCTACCTGTTCGCCAGCGCCGACGGCGCGCCGCACGAGGCGAGCCACGCGTGGGCGGAGCTTCACATCGAGGGACTCGGCTGGGTCGGCTTCGACCCCGCCAACCGCTGCTGCCCGGACGAGCGCTACATCCGCCTCGGCTCGGGCGTCGACGCCGTGGCCGCGGCGCCGATCCGGGGCGTCTCGTTCGGCCTTGCGAGCGAGGACCTCGACGTGACCGTTGCAGTGACCGCGGTGCAGCAATAAGGATCGCGGCACCATGACATACTGCGTCGGCGTGCTCCTCAATGACGGCATCGTGCTCCTGTCGGACACGCGCACCAATGCCGGTTTCGACAATATCGCCAGCTACAAGAAGATGTTCGTCTTCGAGGAGCCGGGCGAGCGCGTGATCGCGCTGATGACGGCCGGCAGCCTGTCGGTGACGCAGACGGTGATCGCGCGCCTGCGCGACGCCCTCGACGATCCCGAGCAGACCGAGACGCCGTCGATCATGAAGGCGTCGACGATGCTGGAGGTCGCGCACATCGTCGGCGAGACGCTCTCGCGCGTCACGGCGGAGGTCTCGGAAAAGCTCGAACGCATGAAGCAGGGCGCGACCGCCTCGATGATCCTCGCCGGGCAGCGCAAGGGCGGCGGCCCGCGCATGTTCCTGATCTATCCCGAAGGCAATTTCATCGAGGCCACGGAAGATACGCCGTTCCTCCAGATCGGCGAGCACAAGTACGGCAAGCCCATCCTCGACCGCGTCGTCAGGAAGGACATGCCGATCGACGACGCGCGCAAGGCGCTGCTGCTTTCGATGGATTCGACGCTGCGCTCGAACCTCTCGGTGGGGATGCCGCTTGACCTCACCGTGCTGTGCAAGGACGATTTCAGGATCTCCGAAGCGCATCGCTTCGAGCCGGGCGACCCGGCGTTCACGGCGATGTCGGAAGCGTGGAGCCGGACGCTGCGCGAGGGCTTCTCGCGGATCGAGATCTAGGGTTCAGTCCCGCCCGAAGAACCGGTCGATGACGCCCTGCGCGAGCCGCGCCGGGCGCAGCGTTTCGGCGTCGAGGCAGCACCAGCTTGATTTCACCTCGGCGAGCACCTCCTCGCCGCGCTTGATGATCGTCTCGTAGAAGGCCCGCGCGCCCTGCACCTTTTCGAGGAGCACGGTGGCGATCACCTCGTCGTCGAGGAAGGTCGGGCGGCGGTAGGTGATCTCGTGCTTCAGCGCCACCCACAGGTGCGCGGCGACCGCCTCGGCGGGCGCGAAGCGCTGCCAGTGGCTCAGCACGGCGTCCTGCACCCACTTCAGGTAGCTGGCGTTGTTCACGTGCCCCATGAAGTCGATGTCGGCGGGGTTGATCTCGATCGCGTAGCTGAAGGGGGCGGGGGTGGACATGCCGCGAAGATAGCAGGTCGGCCGCGAATTTGCGAGCGGCGCGCGCTTTCGGACACAATGCCGCAGCGCGGAAACGAAAAGCGCCGCCGGAGCGGTCCCCGGCGGCGCCTTTGCGTGACGAAGTCTTGGAAGGCTTACGCGGCCTTGCGGCGGCGTGCCGCGCCGAGGGCGACAAGGCCGAGGCCGAACAGGCCGAGCATGGCCGGTTCCGGCACGTCGACGGTTTCGACGACCTTGATCGCCTTGACCGTGGCCTTCACGCCGATCGGTGCGAAGAAGTCGATTCCCGACAGGTCCTGGAAGTCCACGGTGAACTCGGAGCCGTCCGCGGTGATGATCGGGGGAACGTCGTCCCAGATCAGCCAGCCGCCGGTGATGACGCCGCCGGCGGTCACGTAATAGGCTTCGCCGCCCGACGAGGCGGAGCCGGCGATCGGCTCGAAGAACGCCAGCGTCGCGGTGAACGTGGCGTGGCCCGCGCCGACGCCGCTCGGCGTGATCTCGCCGAAGGTGAAGGTGTAGTCGTTGCCCTCTTCGAGCGTGAACGTGAAATCGCCGCCGAACGCGAGGTCGGCGGTGACGTCGCACCAGCCGAGGCAGCCGCTCGTGTCGACGTTGAGAGCGGAGCCGCCGTGATCGACCGTGAAAACGAGACCGGCGTTGGCGGGGGCGGCGAAAGCGGTGATGCCCAGCAGGGCGGTCGCAGCGGCGACTTTCAGCATGTTCATTTTTTTCTCCGAAGCAAAGCAACAGCCTGAGGCCGTTAACCATGCAATCGCCGTGCCACTTGCAAAGCGGTCGCAAATGCGGCGGTCTTGAAATTTTCCATCCGAAAATTGTAAAATCTGCCGACAGTATCGGAGGTGTCGGCCGGCACGGTGGGCTTCCCGCCGCCCGGGAAAAAGGCCAGAATGGCGGCATGGCCGAAGATCTCGCCGCCTTCGTCGCTGCGATGGACCGCTGCTGGCTGGAGCGGCGGTTCGAAGACCTCGCGGCCTATCTCGCGGAGGACGTCGTGATGGCGGCGCCGGGCGGCGGGCGCGTCGAAGGTCTCGCTTCGGCCGTGGAGAGCTACCGCGAATTCATGTCGCGCAGCAGGATCGCGCGTTTCGCGGCGCGGGACCATGCCGTTACCCTGCGCGGCGACACGGCGGTCGTCGAATACGGCTGGGACATGGCGTGGGAAAGCGGGGTGGAAAGCGCAGGGGAAAGCGAGGGCGAGCGCCACGAGACGTCGGGGCGCGAAGCGCTGGTGCTTGCCCGCCGCGCAGACGGCTGGCGTGTCGTCTGGCGCACGCAGCTTCCGGCCTGAAACCGCCGCGTCAGAACCAGGCGCGCACGCCCACCAGCCAGCGCACCGCGTCCACGTCCTCGCCCGCTGCGCGCGCGAAGTCGGCGGTGTCGCCGACCTTGCGGTGCCATTCGACGCCCGCGTAGGGCCGGAACTGCGGCGTGAATTCGTAGCCGAGCCGCGCGCCCGCCTCGATGCCGACAAGCCCCGCGCCGATGCCGTATTCGGGGATGTCCTGCGCGGAAAGCTCCGCCTCGACGCGCGGTTGCAGGATCAGCCTCTGCGTCAGCCGCTGGTCGTATTCGGCCTCGATGCGCGCCGTCACGTCGCCCTTCGTGGAGATGAACGCGGCGATGTCGACCTCGAACTTGTAGGGCGCGAGACCCTGCACGCCGATCACCGCGTGGGCGCGGTCCGGCTCCGGGCGGATGTCGTAGCGCACGCCCGCCTGCACATCGAAGAACGGGCCAATGGCGCGGCTCCACAGGGCCTGCACCTCGGCGGATTCGAGCGTGCCGCCGAATGCGCCTTCGCCCTCGGTCTTCCACCAGAACTTGTCGATGTCGCGGCCGATCCAGCCCTGCACGTCCCACAAATAGGTCTCGTGGCCCTGCCCGAACCCGGCCTCCAGCCGGTCGACGATGGTCTTGCTCACCGTCATGCCGCCCGTCTCCCTGTAGAGCGCGGCGCGCGCGGCGGCCATCGTGTCGGCGCCGAACGCGGCATCGGCAGCGTGGGCGGGGCCGCTGCTCGCGGCGGCGGGCGGCGGGCCTTTCGGGATAGCAGGGCTGGAGGGCGCCACACCATGTCCGGCGTGAGGGTCCGCCGACGGCATCGTATGTCCGGCATGTGGGTCGGCCGCCTGCGGCATGACGTGCCCGGCATGGGGGTCGTCCGCTTGTGGCATGACATGGCCCGCGTGCGGATCGTCCGCAGCTGTCGGGGCCGCCTGATGCGCGGCGTGATCGTGCGCGCCGTGCTGCGGATGATCCTGCTGTCCTTGCGCGAGCGCGGGGCCGGCCGCGCCGATCAGAAGGAGGGCGAGAAGCCGCTTCATGCCGCGTCTCCTTCACCATCGAGCGGCCGCACCGTCACCACGTTGAACATGCCGAGGTGCATGTGCATCAGGAGGTGGCAGTGGAAGGCCCAGTCGCCGGGCGCGTCGGCGGTGAGGTCGAAGGAGAGCTTGCCGCCCGGCAGCACGTTCACCGTGTGCTTCCGCGGATGGTGGCCGTCGTGGCCGTTCACCACCTCGAAGAAATGGCCGTGCAGGTGGATGGGGTGCGCCATCATCGTGTCGTTCACCAGCGTCACGCGCACGCGCTCGTTCCGCTCGAAGCGGAACGGTTCGGTCACGGGGCTGAACTGCTCGCCGTCGAACGACCACATGTAGCGTTCCATGTTGCCCGTCAGGTGGATTTCGAGGCTGCGCGAGGGCGGCCGCGTGTCCGGGTTCGGCGCCAGCGCGACGAGATCGGTGTAGACGAGCACGCGGTGCGTCGCGTCCTCGAGGCCGAGGCCGCGGTCGCCCACCCGGTCCACCGGCATCGGCGCGATCATGTCGACGCCGGGGTTCAGCTTCACGCCCGCGCGCGCCGCGTTTTCGGGATCGCGCATCTTCATCGAATGGCCCATCGCGGCGTGGTCGCCGCCCCCGGAATCGCCGCTCCCGTGGCCCATGTCCTTCATGGTCAGCGCCGGGCGCTCGCGCAGCTTCGGCACCGGCGCGCTCATGCCCGTGCGCGGCGCGAGCGTCGCGCGCACCATGCCGGAGCGGTCGATGCTCTCGGCGGCGAGCGTCCAGGCGGCGTCCCCCGGCGTCACGATCACGTCATAGGTCTCGGCGACGCTGATCTGGATCTCGTCCGTCTCGACGGGCCGCACGTTCTCGCCGTCCGCGTTCACCACGGTCATGGGGAGGCCCGGAATGCGCACGTTGAAGATGGTCATCGCCGAGGCGTTGATGATGCGCAGCCGCACCCGCTCGCCGGGGGTGAACAGCCCGGTCCAGTTCTCCTCGGGTCCGTGGCCGTTGACGAGATAGGTGTAGGTCGCGCCGGTCACGTCCGAAATGTCGGCGGGGCTCATGCGCATGGCGCCCCACTCCAGCCGTTCCTTCAGGCTCTGGCCCTTGCCCGCGAGAAGCTCGGCGAGGTTGGGGTTGTCGCGGCGGAAGAACTCCGGGTCCTGCTTCAGCTTCCGCATGATCGCGTGCGGGTGCATGAAGCTCCAGTCCGAAAGCACGATCACGTGCTCGCGGTCGTAGGCGACCGGGTCGGCCTCCGCCGGGTCGATGACGATGGGGCCGTAATGGCCCATCGCCTCCTGGAGGTTCGAATGGCTGTGATACCAGTAGGTGCCGGACTGGATGACCGGGAATTCGTAGGTGAAGCGCGAATGCGGCGCGATGCCGGGGAAGCTGATGCCCGGCACGCCGTCCATCCGGAACGGCAGCAGCAGCCCGTGCCAGTGGATGGAGGTGTCCTCGTCAAGATGATTGGTCACGATCAGCCGCGCTGTCTGCCCCTCTTTCAGACGGATGAGCGGCGCGGGCAGCGTGCCGTTCACCGTCACGGCATGGCCGGTGCGCCCGCCGACGGTGAAGGACGTGTGGCCGACGTTCAGCCGGATTTCCGGGCCTGACAGTGTGGCTCCGATACCGGGCGTGCCGCTGCGCGCCCATGCGGGGAACAAGGCCGAAGCGCCGATGCCGCCGATCAGCGCACGCCGCGAGAGGGAGAGTCCGGTCATGGCGGGGGCTTCTGCACCTTGACATTATGATAAGGTCAAGGGGGCTTGACCTTGACATGGTGTGAAGGTTCAATCTGTGCGGCAATAGGAGAATCCCGTGGCCGATTGCTGCAAGCATCACGATCATCATCATCATCACGGCCATCACGCCGCGCCGCCGGTCGACCCGGCATCCGTTGCGCCCGGCACCATGTGGACCTGCCCGATGCACCCGGAGGTGCGGCAGCCGGGGCCGGGCACCTGCCCGATCTGCGGCATGGCGCTGGAGCCGGAAGCGCCCTCGCTCGATGACGCGCCCAACCCGGAACTCGTCGATTTCACCCGCCGCCTCTGGGTCGCCGCCGTGCTGGCGCTGCCGCTGTTCGTGCTGGCGATGGGCACGGACATGCTCGGCTGGCACCTGATGCCGATGCGGACGCTGGTGTTCGTCCAGCTCGCGCTGGCGACGCCGGTGGTGCTGTGGGCGGGCCTGCCGTTCTTCGAGCGGGCGATCGCGTCGGTCCGCACGCGCAACCTCAACATGTTCACGCTCATCGGCCTCGGCGTCGGCGTCGCCTACGCCTACAGCGTCGTCGCGACGCTCGCGCCCGGCCTGTTCCCGGAAAGCCTGCGCACGATGCACGGGCAGGTGCCCGTCTATTTCGAGGCGGCGGCGGTGATCGTCGCGCTCGTCCTGCTCGGGCAGGTGCTGGAGCTGCGCGCCCGCGCCGCGACGGGCAAGGCGATCCGCGCGCTGCTCGGCCTCGCGCCGAAGCACGCGCGGCGCATTGCGCCGGACGGCAGCGAGGCGGATGTGGACATCGGCCACATCGCCATCGGCGACCGGCTGCGCGTGCGCCCCGGCGAGAAGATCCCGGTGGACGGCATCGTCGAGGACGGCCGCTCCTCGGTCGACGAGTCGATGCTCACCGGAGAGCCGGTCCCCGCCGAGAAGGCGCCCGGCGATGCCGTGACGGGCGCGACCGTGAACGGCACCGGGATGCTCGTCGTGCGCGCGGCGCGTGTCGGCAGCGACACGATGCTCGCGCAGATCGTCCGCATGGTGGCGGAGGCGCAGCGCTCGCGCGCGCCGATCCAGAGCCTCGCCGACACGGTTTCCGGCTGGTTCGTACCCGCCGTGGTGCTGGTCGCGGTGCTCGCCTTCGCCGTGTGGCTGTTTGTGGGGCCGGAGCCGCGCCTCGCCCACGCGCTCGTCGCGGCGGTGTCGGTGCTCATCATCGCCTGTCCCTGCGCGCTTGGCCTCGCGACGCCCATGTCGATCATGGTCGGCACCGGGCGCGGCGCGGCGGCGGGCGTGCTCGTCCGCAACGCCGAAGCGCTGGAGCGCATGGAGAAGGTCGATACGCTCGTCGTCGACAAGACCGGCACGCTGACGCTGGGGAAGCCGCGCCTCGTCGGCATCGAAGGCGACGACCCGGATACGATGCTCCGCCTCGCCGCCGCCGTCGAGCGCGGCAGCGAGCATCCGCTCGCCGCCGCCATCGTCGATGCCGCGGAAGAGCGCGGACTTGCGCCCGCGAGCGTCAGCGATTTCGCCTCGGAAACCGGCAAGGGTGTCTCCGGCGTCGTCGAGGGCCGCCGCGTCCTGCTTGGCAACCGCGCGATGATGACGGGGCTCGACACGTCGTTGTTCGATGCGAAGGCGGATGCACGGCGCGAGGCCGGGGAGGGCGTCATGTACCTCGCCGTGGACGGCGCGTTCGCGGGCTTCCTCGCCGTCGCCGATCCCGTCAAGGACGGCGCGGCGGACGCCATCGCTGCCCTCAAGCGCGAAGGCCTGCACATCGTCATGCTCACCGGCGACAACCGGAAGACCGCCGAGGCCGTTGCGCGGCGGATCGGCGGCATCGACGCGGTGATCGCCGAGGTGCTCCCCGCCGACAAGCAGCGGGTCGTCGAGCGCCTGCGCGCCGAGGGCCGCGTCGTCGCGATGGCGGGCGACGGCATCAACGACGCGCCCGCGCTCGCCGCCGCCAATGTCGGCATCGCGATGGGCACGGGCACCGACGTCGCCATGGAAAGCGCCGCCGTCACGCTGGTGAAGGGCGATCTTCGCGGCATCGTCCGCGCCCGCCGCCTCAGCCGGGCCGTGATGCGCAACATCCGCCAGAACCTGTTCTTCTCGTTCGTGTTCAACGCGGCGGGCGTGCCGATCGCGGCGGGCGTGCTCTACCCGGTGTTCGGGCTGCTGCTGAGCCCGATGATCGCCGGGGCGGCCATGTCGTTCAGCTCCGTCACCGTGATCGGCAACGCGCTTCGGCTGAGGGGAGCGAGACTGTGAACATCGGCGCGGCATCGAAGAAGAGCGGCGTCAGCCAGCGCATGATCCGCCACTACGAGGGCATCGGCCTGATCCCGGTGCCGCCCCGGCGCGAGTCCGGCTACCGCGACTACGGCGAGGACGATGTGCACCGCCTGCGCTTCATCGCCAACGCGCGCGACCTCGGCTTCGGCATCGAGGAGATCCGCACCCTGCTCGCGCTCTGGTCGGACCGCGAGCGCAGCAGCGCCGACGTCAAGCGCCTCGCGCTCCAGCAGGCCGAGGCGCTCGGCGAGAAGGCGAAGGCGATCGAGGCGATGCGCAGCACGCTCCTCCATCTGGCGAAGGGCTGCCACGGCGACTCCCGCCCCGAATGCCCGATCATCGACGCGCTCGCGGAGAGGCTTAACTAGACGGCGACGCCTGTCGGCATATCGTGGGTGCTTCGGAATGGAGCCACCTTCCATGCGCGTTGACCTCGTTATCATGCTCGGCCTCGTCCTGTCGTCCGGAGGCGTAATGGCGGCAGATGGCGTCGTGGACGTGAGTCTCCGGATCGACATTTATGGCCGGGTGGCTGAATGCCGGGTGCTCCGTTCCAGCGGTCACGCGAAGCTGGATGCCAGAACATGCTCCATACTACGCCGAACAAAGCGCTATGACGTCAAACGGTATGGCGGGAAGGCGATTGCCTACGAGCGGATGGAGACATACCGCTGGCAGGTGCCGCGCGCGCCGGAGCCCATCCGATAACACTTTCTGACGGCCCGCATTCATTGACTATAAAGCGCGCCGTTCCTATGTCGGCGGCGATGTTGGGGCCTGCCCGTGCGGCCCCGCCCTTTGCGCACAAGGTCCTCCATGCTGGGTTTTAACGCGCTCGCGAAGCGTATCTTCGGCTCTTCCAACGATCGCTACGTCCGGTCGCTCTCCCCCATCGTCCGCAAGATCAACGATCTTGAAGCCGCGTTCGAGGCGCTCTCCGACGAGCAGCTCAAGGCCAAGACGGAAGAATACCGCCAGCGCCTCGCGGGCGGCGAGACGCTGGACGCGCTGCTCCCCGAAGCCTTCGCCACGGTGCGCGAGGCCTCGAAGCGCGTGCTCGGGATGCGGCATTTCGACGTCCAGCTCATCGGCGGCGTCGTGCTGCACCGGGGCGAGATCGCCGAGATGCGCACCGGCGAGGGCAAGACGCTGGTGGCGACGCTCGCCACCTATTTGAACGCCATCGAGGGCAAGGGCGTCCACGTCGTCACCGTCAACGACTATCTCGCCCGCCGCGACTCCGGCTGGATGGGCAAGATCCACAATTTCCTCGGGCTGTCCGTGGGCGTCATCGTCCCGAACCTCGACGAGGCGACCCGCCGCGCCGCCTACGCCGCCGACATCACCTACGGCACCAACAACGAGTTCGGCTTCGATTACCTGCGCGACAACATGAAATATTCGCGCGAGTCGATGGTGCAGCGCCCGTTCAACTTCGCGATCGTCGACGAGGTTGACTCGATCCTCGTCGACGAGGCGCGCACGCCGCTCATCATCTCCGGTCCCACCGAGGACAAGACCGACCTCTACCTCGCCGTCGACGCGGTGGTGAAGGTGCTGCCGAAGGACGCCTACGAGGTCGACGAGAAGCAGAAGTCGATCACGCTCACCGAGGACGGCACCGAGGCCGCCGAGCGCGCGCTCGAGGCGGCAGGGCTGCTCGTCGGCGCCAACCTCTACGATTTCGAGAACACGCAGGTGGTCCACCACTTGAACCAGGCGCTGAAGGCCAACGTCATCTTCCGCCGCGACACCGACTATATCGTGAAGGGCGACAAGATCGTCATCATCGACGAGTTCACCGGGCGCATGATGGACGGCCGCCGCTGGTCGGACGGGCTGCATCAGGCGGTGGAGGCCAAGGAAGGCGTCGAGATCCAGCCCGAGAACCAGACGCTCGCCTCGATCACCTTCCAGAACTATTTCCGCATGTACCCGAAGCTCGGCGGCATGACCGGCACGGCGGCGACGGAAGCGGCCGAATTCTACGACATCTACAAGCTGAACACGGTCGAGATTCCGACGAACGTGCCCGTGCAGCGCATCGACGTCGACGACGAGTTCTACAAGAACGCGGCTGACAAGTACGCCGCCATCGTGAAAGCGATCCGCGAGGCGAGCATGAAGGGCCAGCCCGTGCTCGTCGGCACCGTCTCCATCGAGAAGTCGGAGATGCTCTCCGAGTACCTGACGAAGGAAGGCGTCGAGCACAACGTGCTCAATGCCCGCTTCCACGAGCAGGAAGCGCATATCGTCGCGCAGGCGGGCCGTCTCGGCGCCGTCACCATCGCCACCAACATGGCGGGCCGCGGCACCGACATCCAGCTCGGCGGCAACGTCGAGTTCCGCGTCGACGACGAGCTGAAGACGATGCCGGAAGGCCCCGACAAGGACCGCGAGGTCGAGCGCATCCGCCAGGAGGTTGCCGCCGAGCGCGAGGCCGTGAAGCAGGCCGGCGGCCTGTTCGTGCTCGGCACCGAGCGGCACGAGAGCCGCCGCATCGACAACCAGCTGCGCGGCCGCTCGGGCCGCCAGGGCGACCCGGGCTTCTCGCGCTTCTACCTCAGCCTCGACGACGACCTGCTGCGCATCTTCGGCCAGCAGTCGATGCTGAACCGCATGATGCAGTCGGGGCTGGAGGAGGGCGAGGCGATCGTCCACCCGTGGATCTCGAAGGCGATCCAGACCGCGCAGAAGAAGGTCGAGGCGCGCAACTACGACATCCGCAAGCAGCTCCTCCAGTACGACGACGTGATGAACGACCAGCGCAAGGTCGTTTACGAGCAGCGCGCCGACGTCATGGATTCGGAAACGCTCGGCGACGTCGTTGCCGACATGCGCGCCGAGACCGCGAACGACATACTGGCGCAGCACTGCCCGGCCGGCACCTATCCGGAGCAGTGGAATATCGAGGGCCTCAAGGCCGATCTCGACCGCCTGTTCGCGCTCGACCTGCCGATCGACGACTGGATGACCGAGCAGGCCGTCGACCAGGAGGTGTTCGCCGAGCGCATCGAGGCGGCGGCGAAGTCCGCGCTCGAAGCCAAGACCGCGAACATCCCGGCCGAGACGTGGACGCAGATCGAGAAGAGCTTCCTGCTGCAGGCGATCGACCATCACTGGAAGGAGCACCTCGCGACGCTCGATGCGCTGCGCGCCGTCATCCACCTGCGCGCCTACGCGCAGAAGCAGCCGATCAACGAGTACAAGCAGGAAGCCTTCGCGCTGTTCGAGCGGATGCTCGTCAACATCCGCGAGGAGGTGACGCGGATGCTCAGCCACGCGCAGTTCGAGATGGCGCCGCCGCCGCTGCCGCGCACGCCGCCCGAGTTCCTGACGACGCACATCGACCCGTTCACCGGCGAGAACGATTCGCTCGCTGCCGATCCCGCGCTGCTGGCGGCGGAGAACGCGGGCCCCATCGGCCGCAATCAGCCCTGTCCCTGCGGCTCCGGCAAGAAGTACAAGCACTGCCACGGCGCGAAGGACTGAGCCTTCGCTTCATGAGGGGGAAGGGGTCATGCTGAAACAGGTGCTGGCCGCCGTGCTGCTTTCGGGCGCGGCGCACGCGGAAACCGTGGTGGTGACGGCGGACCGCATGGTCGATGTCGTCGCCGGGAAGACGGTCGCGAATCCCGTGGTGGTGATCACCGACGGGCGCATCGTTTCCGTGTCCGGCGGCGCGGACGTCCCGGCGGACGCGAAGCGGGTCGACCTTCCCGGCATGACCATCCTGCCCGGCCTCATCGACATGCACGTCCACCTCGACGGCTCGCCCGTCTACGGCGGCTACAACAGCCTCGTCTTCACCGACAGCTTCTGGACGGTGGTCGGCGCGGCGAACGCGCGCGCCATGCTGGAGGCGGGCTTCACCACGGTCCGCAACCTCGGCTCGGGCGGCTACAACGATGTCGGCATCAAGCAGGCGATCGAGGAGGGCTTCGCGGTCGGCCCCCGCATCGTGCCCGCCGCATACGCGCTCGGCGCCACCGGCGGCCACTGCGACGAGACCTACTTCCCGCCGTCGTTCCACCGCAAGGGCGAGGCGGTCGGCGATTCGCCGGACGCGCTTCGCGTGCGCGTGCGCGAGCAGAGGAAGTACGGCGCCGAGGTCATCAAGGTGTGCGCGACGGGCGGCGTCTTCTCGCGCAACACCGAGCCCGGCCAGCAGCAGCTCTCCGAAGCCGAGCTTCGCGCCATCGCCGAGGAGGCGCACATGTGGGGCGTGAAGGTCGCCGCGCATGCGCATGGCACGGCGGGCATCAAGGCGGCGATTCGCGCGGGCATCGACACGATCGAGCACGCGAGCCTGATCGACGCCGAGGGTATCCGCCTCGCCAAGGAGCGGGGTGCGGTGCTGGCGATGGACATCTACAATACGGAGTACACGCAGGCCGAGGGCCGCAGGAACGGCGTGCTGGAGGACAATCTCCGCAAGGACCGCGAGATCGCGCAGATCCAGCGGGACGGCTTCCGCGCCGCGCACAGGGCGGGCGTGAAGATGGTGTTCGCGTCCGATGCGGGCGTGATGCCCCATGCCGAGGTCGGCAGGCAGTTCCGCGTCATGACCGAGTACGGCATGACGCCGATGGACGCGATCCGCGCGGCGACGCGCAACGCCGCCGAGGCGCTGGGCCGCGAATCGGATGTCGGGACGATCGCGCCGGGCCGCTACGGCGACCTCATCGCGGTGGCGGGAGACCCGACGGCGGACGTGACGCTGCTCGCGAATGTTCCTTTCGTGATGAAGGGCGGCGACATCGTGAAAGATGCGCGCTGAGCGCATCGCCGAAGACCCGCGGAGAACCGTCACAAAAGCCGTTGACCTCGGGGGGAGGCACGCATATAAGCCGCGCCCGTACTCGCGGGCTGGTGGTAGGCGTTCGTCCTAGACGCTGTCCTGGAACGGGTTTTTAGAGCTGATAGGCTGTAAAGGCCGCGAAAAAAGGTCCGGGTGGGGCCGGTAAGGTGCCCGCCGGGACCGTTTGCATTTGTCCGCGAATCGCTCGCGGATGCTTTGCGCGCGGCTGGCCTGCGAGGCTCGCATGGATTTGGAAACAAGAGGCTGAAGCGTTAATGCCGACGATCAACCAGCTGGTCCGCAAGGGTCGGAGCCCGCAGAAGGCGCGCAACAAGGTGCCGGCGCTCGAGGCGAATCCGCAGAAGCGCGGCGTTTGCACGCGCGTCTACACGACGACCCCGAAGAAGCCGAACTCGGCGCTCCGCAAGGTGGCCAAGATTCGCCTGACCAACGGTTTCGAGGTGATCGGCTACATCCCGGGTGAAGGCCACAACCTTCAGGAACACTCGGTGGTGCTCATTCGCGGCGGCCGCGTGAAGGACTTGCCGGGCGTGCGCTACCACGTGCTGCGCGGCGTGCTCGACACGCAGGGCGTCAAGGACCGCAAGCAGAGCCGTTCGAAGTACGGCGCCAAGCGGCCGAAGTAAGGAACTAGAGAAATGGCTCGTCGTCGCCGTCCGGAAAAGCGCGAAATCCTTCCCGATCCCCGTTTCGGGGACACCGTGCTCACGAAGTTCATGAACCTCGTGATGTACCAGGGCAAGAAGTCGGTTGCCGAAACCATCGTCTATGGTGCGCTCGACAACGTTGAAGCGAAGATGAAGAAGGACCCGATCGGGGTCTTCCACGACGCCCTCAACAACGTGAAGCCGGGCATCGAGGTCCGCAGCCGCCGCGTCGGCGGCGCGACCTATCAGGTGCCCGTCGAGGTGCGCCCGGACCGCGCGCAGGCGCTCGCCATCCGCTGGCTGATCTCGGCCGCGCGCAACCGCAGCGAGAACACCATGTCGGCGCGCCTTTCGGGCGAGCTGATGGACGCCTCGCAGAACCGCGGCACCGCCGTGAAGAAGCGCGAAGACACGCACCGCATGGCCGAGGCGAACCGCGCCTTCGCGCACTACCGCTGGTAAAGAGTAAGGACTGACCGCAATGGCCCGCAGCCATCCGCTCGAGAAATATCGCAACATCGGCATCATGGCGCACATTGATGCCGGCAAGACGACGACGACCGAGCGCATCCTCTATTACACGGGCAAGTCCTACAAGATCGGCGAAGTCCACGAGGGCACCGCCACGATGGACTGGATGGAGCAGGAGCAGGAGCGCGGCATCACGATCACGTCGGCCGCCACGACCTGTTTCTGGAACGACCACCGCATCAACATCATCGACACCCCCGGCCACGTCGACTTCACCATCGAGGTGGAGCGCAGCCTCCGCGTGCTCGACGGCGCGATCACGGCGTTCGACGGCGTCGCGGGCGTCGAGCCGCAGTCCGAGACCGTGTGGCGCCAGGCGGACAAGTACCGCGTGCCGCGCATGTGCTACGTCAACAAGCTCGACCGCACCGGCGCGAACTTCGACCGCTGCGTGCAGATGATCAAGGATCGTCTCGGCGCCCGTCCGGCGGTGCTGTACCTCCCCATCGGCATCGAGAGCGGCTTCAAGGGGCTCGTCGATCTCGTCGAGAACCGCGCCATCGTCTGGCTCGACGAGAGCCTCGGCGCGAAGTTCGTCTATGAAGAGATTCCGGCCGACCTCAAGGACGCCGCCGACGCCGCCCGCCAGGAACTCATCGAGCTCGCCGTCGAGCAGGACGAGGCGGCGATGGAAGCCTATCTCGAAGGCAACGAGCCGGACGTCCCGACGCTGAAGGCGCTGATCCGCAAGGGCACGCTGGCGTTCGATTTCGTGCCGGTGCTGTGCGGCTCGTCGTTCAAGAACAAGGGCGTGCAGCCGCTGCTCGACGCCGTCGTCGACTATTTGCCGAGCCCGCTCGACGTGCCGCCGGTGCAGGGCGTCAAGCTGGACGGCGAGACGCCGGACAGCCGCAAGGCGGACGACGCCGAGCCGTTCTCGGCGCTGGCGTTCAAGATCATGACCGACCCGTTCGTCGGCACGCTCACCTTCGCGCGCATCTACTCGGGCAAGCTCGAGTCGTCCTCGACCGTGCTCAACTCGGTCAAGGACAAGAAGGAAAAGATCGGCCGTATGCTCCTCATGCACGCGAACGAGCGTGAGGACATCAAGGAAGCCTACGCGGGCGACATCGTCGCGCTCGTCGGCCTCAAGGAAGTCACCACCGGCGAGACGCTCTGCGCGCCGAACGCGCCGATCATCCTCGAGCGCATGGAATTCCCGGACCCGGTCATCGAGGTCGCGGTCGAGCCGAAGACCAAGGCCGACCAGGAGAAGATGGGCATCGCGCTCAACCGCCTCGCGCAGGAAGACCCGAGCTTCCGCGTGTCGTCGGACCTCGAGAGCGGCCAGACCATCATCAAGGGCATGGGCGAGCTTCACCTCGAGATCATCGTCGATCGCATGAAGCGCGAGTTCAAGGTCGAGGCGAACGTCGGCGCGCCGCAGGTGGCGTACCGCGAATCGCTCGCGCGCAAGGCGGACATCGACTACACGCACAAGAAGCAGTCGGGCGGCTCCGGCCAGTTCGGCCGCGTGAAGATCACGGTCGAGCCGGGCGAGCGCGGCCAGGGCGTGGTGTTCGTCGACGAGGTGAAGGGCGGCAACGTGCCGCGCGAGTACATCCCGTCGGTGGAAAAGGGTATCCGCGAGGTCGCGGCGTCGGGCTCGCTGATCGGCTTCCCGATCATCGACTTCACGGTGACGCTCACGGACGGCGCCTATCACGACGTCGACTCGTCGGCGATGGCGTTCGAGATCACCGGCCGCGGCGCGATGCGTGAAGCCGCGCAGAAGGCCGGCATCAAGCTGCTCGAGCCGGTGATGAAGGTAGAAGTGACGACGCCGGAGGATTATCTCGGCGACGTCATCGGCGACCTCAATTCGCGGCGCGGCCAGATTCAGGGCACCGACAGCCGCGGCAACGCGCAGATTGTCGAGGCGATGGTGCCGCTGGCGAACATGTTCGGGTACGTGAACCAGCTCCGCTCGTTCACACAGGGCCGCGCCCAGTACTCGATGCAGTTCAGTCATTACGAGGAAGTCCCGGCGAACGTCGCCGAGGAAGTGAAGGCGAAGCTCGCCTGATTTTAGGTTGGCCGACGAGGCCTGGGACAGCAGGAAGACAAGAGGGTTAGAGACATGGCGAAAGCGAAGTTTGAACGCACCAAGCCGCACGTCAACATCGGCACCATCGGTCACGTCGACCATGGCAAGACGACGCTGACGGCTGCGATCACGAAGGTTCTGGCGGAGAGCGGCGGCGCCGAGTTCACCGACTACGCCAACATCGACAAGGCGCCGGAAGAGCGCGAGCGCGGCATCACCATTTCGACGAGCCATGTCGAATACGAGACCGACGCCCGCCACTACGCGCACGTCGATTGCCCGGGCCACGCCGACTATGTGAAGAACATGATCACCGGCGCCGCGCAGATGGACGGCGCGATCCTCGTCGTGAACGCCGCCGATGGCCCGATGCCGCAGACCCGCGAGCACATCCTGCTCGCCCGTCAGGTCGGCGTGCCGGCGCTCGTCGTCTACATGAACAAGGTCGATCAGGTCGACGATCCCGAGCTGCTCGAGCTCGTCGAGCTCGAGGTTCGCGAGCTGCTCTCGAAGTACGACTTCCCGGGCGACGACATTCCGATCGTCAAGGGTTCGGCGCTCGCCGCGCTCGAAGGCCGCGACGACGAGATCGGCAAGAACTCGATCATCGAGCTGATGAAGGCCGTCGACGACTTCATTCCGCAGCCGGCGCGTCCGCTCGACAAGGCGTTCCTGATGCCGATCGAGGACGTGTTCTCGATCTCGGGCCGCGGCACCGTCGTGACGGGCCGCGTCGAGACGGGCATCGTCAAGGTCGGCGAGGAAGTCGAGATCGTCGGTATCCGTCCGACGACGAAGACCGTCGTCACCGGCGTCGAGATGTTCCGCAAGCTGCTCGATCAGGGCCAGGCCGGCGACAACATCGGCGCGCTGCTGCGCGGCACGAAGCGCGAGGACGTCGAGCGCGGCCAGGTTCTCTGCAAGCCGGGCACGATCACCCCGCACACGGAGTTCAAGGCCAGCGTCTACGTGCTGTCGAAGGACGAGGGCGGCCGTCACACGCCGTTCTTCGCGAACTATCGTCCGCAGTTCTACTTCCGCACCACCGACGTCACCGGCGAGGTCGTCCTCCCCGAGGGCACCGAGATGGTGATGCCGGGCGACAACGTCGAGCTCGGTGTGAAGCTGATTGCGCCGATCGCGATGGACCAGGGTCTCCGCTTCGCCATTCGCGAAGGCGGCCGCACCGTGGGTTCGGGCGTCGTGGCGGAAATCACGAAGTAAGCGAAAGCATATCGCCGGTCCGGCACGAGAATGTGCCGGACCGGTTTGCTTTTGCCGGTTGGAAGTGACAGGCCGAAATGGGTCGGCCGAATGAAGGTTTGAACGGGTACCCGCATGGAAACGCAGAATATTCGCATCCGCCTCAAGGCCTTCGATCACCGCGTGCTCGATCAGGCGACGGGCGAAATCGCCGACACGGCGAAGCGGACGGGCGCGATGGTGCGCGGACCCATCCCGATGCCGACGCGTATCGAGAAGTTCACCGTGAACCGCTCGCCGCACGTCGACAAGAAGTCGCGCGAGCAGTTCGAGGTCCGCACCTACAAGCGCCTGCTGGACATCGTCCAGCCGACGCCGCAGACGGTGGACGCGCTGATGAAGCTCGACCTCGCCGCGGGTGTGGATGTCGAGATCAAGTTGCAGGCTTAATCCTGCGAGTCGTAGCTCAAGCCCGCTGCGCGCAGCGGGCCTCTGAAGAGGAAGGAACAAGATCATGCGCACTGGCGTGATCGCAAGGAAGGTGGGAATGACCCGGCTGTTCAAGGACGACGGCCGGCACGTTCCCGTGACGGTGCTCAGCCTCGAAGGCTGCCAGGTCGTCGCGCAGCGCACTGCGGACCGCGACGGCTATGTCGCGCTCCAGCTCGGCGCCGGCACCGCGAAGGCCAAGAACGTCGCCAAGCCGCAGCGCGGCCACTTCGGCAAGGCCGAGGTGGAGCCGAAGGCGCAGGTGGTGGAATTCCGCGTCGCCGAAGATGCGCTCGTCGATGTGGGCGCCGAGCTTTCGGCCGACCATTTCGTCGCGGGCCAGTATGTCGACATCACCGGCTCCACGCAGGGCAAAGGCTTCGCCGGCGCCATGAAGCGCTGGGGCTTCGGCGGTCTGCGCGCCACGCACGGCGTCTCCGTCTCGCACCGCTCGCACGGTTCGACCGGTAATCGCCAGGACCCCGGCAAGGTCTTCAAGAACAAGAAGATGGCCGGCCACATGGGCGCCCGCAACCGCACGCAGCAGAACCTCGAGGTCGTCGGCACCGATGCCGCGCGCGGCCTCATCTTCGTCAAGGGTTCGGTCCCCGGTCACAAGGGCGGCTGGCTCGAGGTCCGCGACGCCGTGAAGGTGGCGCGTCCGGGCGAGGCGCCGTATCCGGCCGGTGTCCGCACGGCGAACAACAATGAAGCGGCTCCGGCCGAGGTTCCGGCGGAAGCGCCGGCCGCGGTCGAGACCGCCGAAGGCCAGGAGGGCTGAAAATGAAGATCAAGGTTCAGACCCTCGACGCCAAGGCTGCCGGCGACATCGAACTCAAGGACGAGATCTTCGGCCTCGAGCTTCGCGCCGACATCCTGCACCGCGTCGTCAACTGGCAGCTTGCCAACCGCCGCGGCTATGCCCGCGCCGCCCGCGAGCGTTCGGACGTCGCGCGCACCGGCAAGAAGTTCGGCCGCCAGAAGGGCGGCGGCACGGCCCGTCACGGCAACCGCCGCGCCCCGATCTTCATCGGCGGCGGCAAGGCGCACGGTCCGCGCGCCCGCTCGTTCGAGCAGGCGCTCAACAAGAAGATCCGCGTCCTCGGTCTCAAGACTGCGCTGTCGGCGAAGGCGAAGGAAGGCAAGCTCATCGTCCTCGAGGACCTCGAGCTGAAGGATGCCAAGACGAAGGCGCTGCGCGAGCAGCTCGGCAAGCTCGGCATCACCAGCGGCCTGTTCATCGACGGCGACACGCCGGCGAACTTCCGCCTTGCCTGCGCGAACCTCTACAAGGTGGACGTGCTGCCGGTCGTCGGCGCGAACGTCTACGACATCCTCAATCACGACACGCTCGTCCTCACGACGTCGGCGGTCGAAAAGCTGGAGGCGCGCTTCAATGGCTAAGGCTGCGAAGAAGGCCGAGATCGCGCTGGAGCACTACGACGTGATCCTGTCGCCGGTCATCACCGAGAAGTCGACGCAGGTGTCGGAACACAACCAGGTCGTGTTCCACGTCGCGAAGACCGCGACCAAGCCCGCCATCAAGGCGGCGGTCGAAGCGCTGTTCGATGTCAAGGTGAAGGGCGTGAACACGCTCATCGCCAAGGGCAAGACCAAGCGCTGGAAGGGTCAGCGCTACATCCGCTCCGACGCGAAGAAAGCCGTCGTGACGCTCGCCGAAGGCGAGTCGATCGACGTGACCACGGGAATCTAAGCCATGGCGCTCAAATCCTATAACCCCACGAGCGCGGCGCGCCGCGGTCTCATCCTCGTCGACAAGTCGCAGCTGTTCAAGGGCAAGCCCGTCAAGGCGCTCACCGAGGGCCTGCACAAGTCGGGCGGTCGCAACAACAAGGGCCACGCCACGGCGCGCGGCATCGGCGGCGGTCACAAGCGGCGCTATCGCATCGTCGATTTCAAGCGCCGCAAGTGGGACGTTCCGGCGGTTGTCGAGCGGATCGAGTACGACCCGAACCGCACCGCGTTCATCGCGCTCGTGAAGTACGAGGACGGCGAGCTCGCCTACATCCTCGCGCCGCAGCGCCTTGCCGTCGGCGACTCGATCGTCGCGGGCAAGAAGACGGACGTGAAGCCGGGCAACGCGATGGAGATCGGCCAGATGCCGGTCGGCACCATCGTCCACAACGTCGAGATGAAGCCCCGCAAGGGCGGCCAGATCGCGCGTTCGGCGGGCACCTACGTGCAGGTCGTCGGCCGCGACCGCGGCATGGCGATCGTCCGTCTCGGCTCGGGCGAGCAGCGCTACGTCCCCGCCGATTGCATGGCGACGGTCGGCGCGGTGTCGAACCCGGACAACTCGAACCAGAACCTCGCCAAGGCCGGCCGCAACCGCTGGCTCGGCAAGCGTCCGCTGACGCGCGGCGTCGCCAAGAACCCGGTCGACCACCCGCACGGCGGCGGTGAAGGCCGTACCTCGGGCGGCCGTCACCCGGTGACGCCGTGGGGCAAGCCGACCAAGGGCGCGAAGACGCGCAACCGCAAGAAGGCGTCGAACGCGATGATCATTCGGTCGCGTCACGCGAAGAAGAAGAGGTAAGCCATGGCGCGTTCCGTCTGGAAGGGTCCGTTCGTCGACCTGCACCTTCTGAAGAAGGCCGAGACCGCCCAGGACTCCGGCGCGCGTGCGCCGATCAAGACCTGGTCGCGCCGCTCGACGATCCTGCCGCAGTTCGTCGGCCTCACCTTCAACGTCTACAACGGCAAGAAGTTCGTGCCGGTGACCGTCAACGAGGACATGGTGGGCATGAAGCTCGGCGAGTTCGCGCCGACGCGCACGTACTACGGCCACACCGCCGACAAGAAGGCGAAGAGGTAAGCGATGAGCAAGGCTGCAAACCCCCGCCGCGTCGGCGAGCGCGAGGCGCTCGCGGTGGCGACGACCGTTCGCGGTTCGGCCTACAAGCTGAACCTCGTCGCCGGTCTCATTCGCGGCAAGAAGGCCGGCGAGGCGCTCAACATCCTCTCCTTCTCCACGAAGGCGATGGCGGTCGACGTCCGCAAGGTTCTCGCCTCGGCGATCGCGAACGCGGAGAACAACCACAACCTCGACGTCGATGCGCTCGTGGTGAAGGAAGCCAGCGTCGGCAAGTCGATCACGATGAAGCGCTGGACGCCGCGCGCGCGCGGCCGCTCGGCGAAGATCATGAAGCCGATCAGCCGCATCCGCATCGTGGTGCGCGAAGCGGACGAAGAGGCAGGAGCGTAAAGCATGGGTCACAAGACTTCCCCCATCGGCCTCCGGTTGCAGATCAACCGGACCTGGGACTCCCGCTGGTTCGCGGACGGCGACGACTACGGCCGCCTGCTGCTCGAGGATCTCAAGATCCGCAACTTCGTGATGAAGACGCTGCCGCAGGCGGCGATCTCGAAGGTGGTGATCGAGCGTCCGGCGAAGCTGTGCCGCGTGTCGGTCTATGCGGCGCGTCCCGGCGTCATCATCGGCAAGAAGGGCGCGGACATCGACAAGCTCCGCCGCCAGCTCGCCGCGATGACGTCGAGCGAGGTGTCGCTGAACATCGTCGAGATCAGGAAGCCCGAGGTCGACGCCAAGCTCGTCGCGCAGTCGGTCGCCGACCAGCTCGTGCGCCGCGTCGCGTTCCGCCGCGCCATGAAGCGCGCGGTGCAGTCGGCGCTGCGTCTCGGCGCGGAAGGCATCCGGATCACCTGCTCGGGGCGTCTCGGCGGTGCCGAGATCGCGCGCACCGAATGGTATCGCGAGGGCCGCGTTCCGCTGCACACGCTGCGCGCGAACGTCGACTACGCGGAAGGCGAGGCACACACGGCTTACGGCGTCTGCGGCGTCAAGGTCTGGATCTTCAAGGGTGAGATCCTCGACCACGACCCGCTCGCGCAGGACCGGATCATGATGGATGCACAGACGTCGGGAGTCCGGCCGGCGCGGTAAGGTCCTCGGACCATATCAGCGTCGCCTGATCGAGGACCGATTCCTGTCAGAAGGCGATAGAAAATGTTGCAACCGAAACGCACCAAGTTCCGCAAGGCCCACAAGGGCCGCATTCACGGCAACGCCAAGGGCGGCACCGAGCTCAACTTCGGCGCCTATGGCCTGAAGGCGATGGAGCCGGAGCGCGTCACCGCGCGCCAGATCGAATCCGCGCGCCGCGCCATCACGCGCCACATCAAGCGCCAGGGCCGTCTCTGGATCCGCATCTTCCCGGACGTGCCGGTCTCCCGCAAGCCCGCCGAAGTCCGCATGGGCTCGGGCAAGGGCGCGCCGGAATACTGGGTCGCCCGCGTGAAGCCGGGCCGTGTGATGTTCGAGCTCGACGGCGTCAGCTACGAGGTCGCCGCCGGCGCCTTCGAGCGCGCCGCCGCGAAGCTCCCGATCAAGACGAAGCTGATCGCTCGTCTTGGCGACCAGCACTAGGGAAGGGATGCAGCCATGAAGCACGCAGACCTCAAGACCAAGACCGACGACCAGCTCTCCGCCGAGCTCGCGCAGCTGAAGAAGGAGCAGTTCAACCTGCGCTTCCAGGCGGCGACCGGCCAGCTGGAGAAGGCGAGCCGTGTGCGTGAGGTGCGCCGCACCATCGCGCGCATCCGGACGCTGCAGAACGAACGCGGCCGCGCCGGCGCCGCTGCCGAAGCCTGAAGGGAATAACGATGCCGAAACGCGTCCTCGTCGGGCAGGTAGTCTCCGACAAGACCGACAAGACGGTGGTTGTGAAGGTCGAACGCCGGGTTCAGCACCCGCTGTACGGCAAGATCATCCGCCGCTCGAAGAAGTATCACGCGCACGACGAAGCCAATGCCTACAAGGCCGGCGACACCGTGCGGATCGAGGAATGTGCGCCGATCTCCAAGCTGAAGACGTGGCGCGTCACGGAAAAGGTGAGCTGACATGATCCAGATGCAGACGAACCTCGACGTCGCGGACAACAGCGGCGCGAAAAGGGTGCAGTGCATCAAGGTGCTCGGCGGTTCGAAGCGCCGCTTTGCCACCGTGGGCGACGTCATCGTCGTCTCGGTGAAGGAAGCCGCGCCGCGCGGCCGCGTGAAGAAGGGCGACGTGCACCGCGCCGTCGTCGTTCGCACCGCGAAGGACATCCGCCGCGCCGACGGCACGGTGATCCGCTTCGATTCGAACGCGGCCGTGCTCATCAACAAGAGCGAGGAGCCGATCGGCACCCGCATCTTCGGGCCGGTGGTGCGCGAGCTGCGCGCCAAGAAGCACATGAAGATCATCAGCCTTGCGCCGGAGGTCCTCTAAATGTCCGCAGCGAAGATCAAGAAGGGCGACCGCGTCGTGGTCCTGTCCGGCAAGGACAAGGGCAAGCACGGCGATGTCGTGAAGTCGCTCCCGAAGGACGGCAAGGTCGTCGTGTCGGGGATCAACGTCGTCGTCCGCCACGTGAAGCCGAGCCAGGCGAATCCGCAGGGCGGGCTGGAGCGCCGCGAGGCGCCGATCCACGTGTCCAAGGTGGCGCTCGAGGATCCGAAGACCGGCAAGCCGACCCGCGTCGGTTTCCGCATCGAGAAAGACGGCAGCAAGGTGCGTGTCGCCAGGCGGTCGGGTGAGGTGATCAATGGCTAAGGCAGAACGCGTGAAGCCGCGGCTTCAGACGGTGTACGAAGAGAAGGTGCGCGCAGAGCTCACCGAGCGCTTCGGCTACAAGAACCCGATGGAGGTGCCCGGCATCGAGAAGATCGTGCTCAACATGGGTGTGGGCGACGCGACGCAGGACAAGAAACGCATCGACGCGGCGCTCGCCGAGATGATGCAGATCGCCGGCCAGCGCCCGGTCGTCACCAAGGCCCGCACGTCGATCGCGCAGTTCAAGCTGCGCGAGGGGATGCCGATCGGCGTCAAGGTGACGCTGCGCGCGGACCGCATGTGGGAATTCCTCGATCGCCTGATCAACATCGCGCTGCCGCGCGTGCGCGACTTCCGGGGCGTGAACCCGAAGTCGTTCGACGGCCGCGGCAACTACGCGATGGGCATCAAGGAGCAGATCGTGTTCCCCGAGATCAACTATGACCAGGTCGAGAAGGTCCGGGGCATGGACGTGATCATCACCACCACCGCGAAGACGGACGAGGAAGGCCGCGAGCTGCTGCGTGCGCTCAACATGCCCTTCACCGACCGCGACGAAACCCAGAAGGCCGCGTAAGCGGCCGCCAGAGGAGCTGAACTTAAGTCATGGCGAAACTGAGTTCGATCAACAAGAACGAGCGTCGGAAGAAGCTCGTGAAGCAATATGCGGGCAGGTATGCCCGCCTGAAGGCGATCGCGAACGACGAGAGCAGGGACGAGACGGAGCGCCTGATGGCGCGCCTGAAGCTTGCCGAGATCCCGCGCAACGCAAACCCGACGCGGGTGCGCAACCGGTGCGAGCTCACCGGCCGTTCGCGCGCCTATTACCGCAAATTCCGCTTGAGCCGCATCATGCTCCGGGAACTGGCCAACAAGGGCCTGATCCCGGGTGTGACGAAGTCGAGCTGGTAAGGAAAGGATCGATCCCATGTCGATGACCGATCCGCTGGGCGATATGCTGACCCGCATCCGCAATGGTCAGCAGGCCCGCAAGGACTCTGTTCTCACCCCGGCCTCCAAGCTGCGCAGCCACGTCCTCGACGTGCTGCAGCGTGAAGGCTTCATCCGCGGCTATGCCGCGACCGACACCGGCCAGGCGCTGCGCGA
Source organism: Sphingosinicella microcystinivorans (assembly GCF_027941835.1). Lineage (NCBI taxonomy): Bacteria > Pseudomonadati > Pseudomonadota > Alphaproteobacteria > Sphingomonadales > Sphingosinicellaceae > Sphingosinicella > Sphingosinicella microcystinivorans. The sequence continues at coordinate 711,590 of NZ_CP116005.1, read as the reverse complement.
GATTCGTATCGATCTCAAGTATTTCGAAGGCCAGCCGGCGATCCAGCACCTGCAGCGCGTCTCGAAGCCGGGCCGCCGCGTCTATTCGGGCGCGAAGGACCTGCCGCGCGTGCGCAACGGGCTCGGCATCACCATCGTCTCGACGCCGAAGGGCGTTCTCTCCGACGCGGAAGCGCGCGAGCAGAACGTCGGCGGCGAAGTGCTCTGCCAGGTCTTCTAGGGGTAACGCGATGTCACGCATTGGAAAAAGACCCGTGAGCGTGCCCGCCGGCGTCACTGCGACGCTGGCTGACGGCCGGCTCTCCGTGAAGGGTCCGAAGGGTGAGCTCAGCATCGTCACGCACGACGACATCAGCTACACCGTCGAGGACGGCCGCATCGCGGTCGCTCCGGCGAACGCCTCGCGGCGCGCCCGCGACTTCTGGGGTATGCAGCGCACGCTCGTGCAGAACCTGGTGACCGGCGTCACCGAGGGCTTCACGAAGACGCTGGAGATCAGCGGCGTCGGCTACCGCGCGAACGCGCAGGGCAAGACGCTGAAGCTGCAGCTCGGCTACAGCCACGATGTCGACTTCGAGATCCCGGAAGGCATCACGGTGAAGACGCCCGACCAGACCACGGTCGAGATCTCGGGCATCGACCGGCAGCAGGTCGGGCAGGTCGCCGCCGAGATCCGCCGCTGGCGCAAGCCCGAGCCGTACAAGGGCAAGGGCATCAAGTACCGCGGCGAGTTCATCTTCCGCAAAGAAGGCAAGAAGAAGTAGCGATGGGCAAGAAACTCACACCATTCGAGCAGCGCCGCCGCCGCGTGCGGACGGGGCTTCGGCTGAAGGCCGGGACGCGTCCCCGCCTGTCGGTGCACCGCTCGTCGCAGCACATCTACGCGCAGATCATCGACGACGCCGCGGGCAAGACGCTCGCGTCGGCCTCGACGCTCGACAAGGGCGTGAAGGGCAAGACCGGCGCGACCGTCGACGCGGCGAGCGAGGTCGGCAAGCGTCTTGCCGAGCGCGCGAAGGCCGCGGGCGTGACGCAGGTTGTTTTCGATCGTGGCGGCTTCCTGTTCCACGGCCGGGTGAAAGCGCTCGCCGAGGCGGCGCGCGAAGGCGGATTGGAGTTCTAGTATGGCTGACGAAACCCAGATCGACGCCCCCGAGGCGGAAGCCGTCGAGACCGAGGGCCGCGGTCGCCGCGGCCGCGGCGGGCAGGGCCGCGATGGCGGACGCGGACGTCGCGACGATCGCGGCGGCCGCGGCAACCGTCGCGAGGCGCGCCAGGAGCCGGGCGAGGAGCTGATCGAGAAGCTCGTCCACATCAACCGCGTCTCGAAGACGGTGAAGGGCGGCAAGCGCTTCGGCTTCGCGGCGCTCGTCGTCGTCGGCGACGGCAAGGGCCGCGTCGGCTTCGGCCACGGCAAGGCCCGCGAGGTGCCGGAGGCGATCTCGAAGGGCACCGCCGCCGCCAAGAAGGCGATGGTCCGCGTGCCGCTGCGCGACGGCCGCACGCTGCACCACGACGGCTTCGGCCACTTCGGTGCGGGCAAGGTCTACGTGCGCTCCGCGCCGCAGGGCACCGGCATCATCGCCGGCGGTCCGATGCGCGCCGTGTTCGAAAGCCTCGGCGTCGCCGATGTCGTCACGAAGTCGGTCGGCACCAACAACCCCTACAACATGATCCGCGCGACCTTCGAGGCGCTGAAGGAGCAGGCGTCGCCGAAGGCGGTCGCCCAGCGCCGCGGCAAGAAGATCGCCGACCTCATCGGCCGCCGCGGCGACGTCTCGGGCGCGGCCGTTCAGGTCGAAGCCGACGCGGTCACGGAGTAAGTCATCATGGCGAAGATCAAGCTCAAGCAGGTGGGTTCGCCCATCCGCCGCACCAAGGACCAGCGCGCGACGCTCGTCGGCCTCGGCCTCAACAAGCTCCACCGCACGTCGGAGCTGGAGGACACCCCCGAGGTCCGCGGGATGCTCCGCAAGGTCCAGCACATGGTGCAGGTCATCGACTGAACGGGATTCGAAGGCCCTCTCTCCGCCGGGGAGGGGGCTTCGAATTCGGCGCGACAATAGCGAAAGCGAGTGCACATCATGAAAATTCACGATCTCAAGGACAACAAGGGCGCCCGCAAGAGCCGCACGCGCGTCGCGCGCGGCATAGGCTCGGGCCTCGGCAAGACCGCGGGCCGCGGCCAGAAGGGCCAGACCAGCCGCTCGGGCGTCGCCATCAACGGCTTCGAGGGCGGCCAGATGCCGCTCCACATGCGCCTGCCGAAGCGCGGCTTCAACAACCCGTTCGCCAAGGACTATGCGATCGTCAACATCGGCACGATCCAGCGCGCGATCGACGAGAAGAAGCTCGATGCGAAGGCCGCCATCGGTGCAGCCGAGCTGCTCGCGGCGAACCTCGTCCGCAAGTCGAAGCACGGCGTCAGCCTGCTCGGCAAGGGTGAGCTGAAGGCGAAGCTCGACATCACCGTCGCCCGCGCCTCGAAGGGCGCGCTCGCGGCCGTCGAGAAGGCCGGCGGCAAGGTGACGACGACGGCCTCGGCCGAGACGACCGAGGCCTGACGCGGATTTTTCGGGCGCGGGGCATGGCGCAATGCCGCCGCGCGCCCTATCTAGTCCCGGTCGCCGGCCATATCGGGGGCAGGGCAGAGCTTTTTCCGGGGTAAGGTGATGGCGTCAGCAGCCGAACAACTCGCAGCCAATCTCAATTGGGGCTCGTTCTCCAAGGCCACGGATCTCAAGAAGCGGCTTTGGTTCACGCTCGGCGCGCTCGTCGTCTTCCGCCTCTGCTCGTTCGTGCCGCTGCCCGGCATCGACCCGGTCCAGCTCGAACTCCTGTTCGACCAGACGCGCGGCGGCGTTCTTGATTTCGTCAACATGTTCTCGGGCGGCGCGCTCGAGCGCATGTCGATCGTCGCGCTCAACATCATGCCCTACATCACGTCGTCGATCATCGTGCAGCTGATGACCTCGCTGTCGCCCTCGATGGCGCAGCTCAAGAAAGAGGGCGAGAGCGGCCGCAAGAAGATCAACCAGTACACGCGCTACGGCACCGTGGCGCTCACCCTGTTTCAGGGCTACGGCATCGCGGTCGGCCTCGAAGGCTGGGGCGCGGGGCAGGGCGCGTCCGCCGTGCTCGATCCGGGCTGGTTCTTCCGCATCACCACGATGATCACGCTGCTCGGCGGCACCATGTTCCTGATGTGGCTCGGCGAGCAGATCACTGCGCGCGGCATCGGCAACGGCATCTCGCTCATCATCATGGCGGGCATCGTCGCGACGCTGCCGAGCGCGCTCGCGGGCCTGTTCGAGCAGGGCCGCACCGGCGCCATGTCGGGCATCGTCATCCTCGCGATCATCGCGGCGGTGATCGTCGTCATCGCCTTCATCTGCTTCATGGAGCGCGCGCAGCGGCGCATCCTCGTGCAATATCCCAAGCGACAGGTGGGCAACCGCATGACGCAGGGCGACAGCTCGCACCTGCCGCTGAAGCTCAACACCGCGGGCGTCATCCCGCCGATCTTCGCCTCGTCCCTCCTGCTGATGCCGCTCACCGTCGCGCAGTTCGCCGGGCAGGGTTCGCAAAGCGACTGGATGATCACCGTCACCACGGCGCTCCAGCACGGTTCGCCCCTCTACATGGGGATGTATGCGGCGGGCATCATCTTCTTCTGCTTCTTCTACACGGCGATCGTCTTCAATCCCGAGGAGACGGCGGACAATCTGAAGCGTCAGGGCGGCTTCATCCCCGGCATCCGGCCCGGCGAGAAGACCTCGCAATATCTCGATTACGTGCTCACCCGGATCACGGTCGTCGGCGCGAGCTATCTCACGCTCATCTGCCTCATCCCCGAATATCTGATTTCGGCGTTCGCGCTGCCGTTCTACTTCGGCGGCACTTCCCTTCTGATCGTCGTCAACGTAACGATGGATACGGTCGCGCAGATTCAGTCGCACCTGCTCGCGCACCAGTACGAGGGTCTCATCAAGAAGGCGAAGCTGAGGGGGAATCGGCGTTGAACATCATACTGCTCGGCCCGCCGGGGGCGGGTAAGGGCACGCAGGCCGCAAAGCTCGTCGAAGAGCGCGGCATGGTGCAGCTGTCGACCGGCGACATGCTTCGCGCGGCGGTGAAGGCGGGGAGCCCCGTGGGCCTCAAGGCCAAGGCCGTGATGGACGCGGGCCAGCTCGTCTCCGACGAGATCGTCTCCGACCTCATCGGCGACAAGCTCGACGAGATGGGGCCGGACAAGGGCGCGATCTTCGACGGCTATCCGCGCACGGCGGCGCAGGCCGAATCGCTCGACGCGATCCTCGGCGCGCGCGGCCGCAGCCTCGACTATGTCATCGAGCTCGATGTCGACGAGGACGCGCTCGTCGAGCGTATCACCGGCCGCTTCACCTGCGCCAAGTGCGGCGAGGGCTATCACGACAAATTCAAGCAGCCCAAGGTCGAAGGCGTCTGCGACGTCTGCGGCGGCACCGAGTTCAAGCGCCGCCCCGACGACAATGCCGAGACGGTCCGCACGCGCATGGCCGAGTACCGCGCCAAGACCGCGCCGATCCTGCCGATCTACGAAGTGCGCGGCCTCGTGAAGCGCGTCGACGGCATGGCGGACATGGGTGACGTCTCGGCAAGCATCGCGGCGATTCTGGACGCCTGACGCGATCCGCTGCACACTCCGCTCGTCAGGAGGGGAGGAACCCATGCGCTTCATTCTGCCTGCGCTCATGCTGGCCGCCGCGCCCGCCGCTGCGGACGTGAAGGTCGGCGAAGCCGGTTTCGTCGTCGAGAACAGGGCCGTCGCCGCCGCCGCGCCGGATGCGGTGTGGGCCGCGCTCGTCGCGCCCGCGCGCTACTGGAGCCCGGCGCACAGCTATTCCGGCAAGGCGGGGAATTTCACGCTCGATGCGAGGGCGGGCGGCTGCTTCTGCGAAACGCTGGCGGACGGCGGCTCGGTCGAGCACATGCGCGCCGTGATGGTGATGTCCGGCAAGGCGCTGCGTCTCGCCGGCGGGCTCGGGCCGCTCCAGTCGGAAGGGCTGGCCGCGACGCTGACGTGGACCCTGAAGCCCGTCGAGGGCGGCACCGAGATCACGCAGACCTACGTCGTCGGCGGGCACGCGCGCTTCGACATGGCGGCGACCGCGCCCGCCGTCGGCGCCGTCCTCGATGAACAGCTCGCGCGCCTCGCCGCGCTGTTCCCGAAGCCGGACTGAGGCGGGCATGGCGATCATCGGCAGGCTCAAGCTCAAGGCGCAGATCTTCCGCGGCGGCGAGCCCGCGATCGGTCCCGGCAAGGCCGATCTCCTCGAGGCCATCGACCGCGAGGGCTCGATCTCGGCGGCGGGCCGCGCGATGGGCATGAGCTACCGCCGCACGTGGCTGCTCGTCGACAGCCTCAACCGCTGCTGGAAGGCGCGCGTCGTGGAGACCATCGCGGGCGGCGGGCGCGACAAGGGCGCGCGGCTCACGCCCTTCGGCCGCACCGTGCTCGAAACCTACCGCGCCTTCGAAGCGAAGCTCGCCGCCGTCACCGATGACGTGTCGTACAAGACGCTGATCAGCCTCATCCGCGACGAATCGCAGCCGGACGAGCCCTGAACCGGCCTACAGCCGCTTGCCGCAGGCGCGGTCCGGAAGCGAAAGCCGGGGGTCCGACACGAAGCCCCGGTCGGTCAGCGCGTTCAGGAAGGCGACGAGGTCGTCCATGTCCTGCGCCGGTATCGGTTTGTTGTGCGCGGTGATCGCGTCGGCAAGGTGCGCGGCGCGGCCATCGTGCAGGTAGGGCGCGGTCAGCGCGACGTTGCGCAGCCCCGGCGTGCGGAAGCGGCCTTCGTCCTCGGCGCGGCCCGTCGTCTCGCCGAGCCCGTGGTCGTCGCCGACGGGCAGCACGGCATGGAAGCGCCCGTCGGTGAAGTTCGGCCCGGCGTGGCAGGATGCACAGCCTGCCTCTCCGTGGAACAGCCGCGCGCCGCGTGCCGCGGCGTCGGGCAGCGCGGCCTTCCCCTGCCGGTGGCGGTCCCACGGCGTGTCGAACGAAACGAAGCTGCGCTGGAACGCGCCGAGCGCCTTCACCGCCGCGTCGACCGTGATCGCGCCCCGCGTTTCGGGGAACGCCGCGCGGAACATCCGCACGTAGCAGGCGTCGCGCGCCAGCCGCCGCACCAGCTCGGCCTCCGCGCCCTTCATGCCCATCTCGACCGGCCGCTCGCCGAACAGCGGCACCACGGCGTGCGCTTCCAGCGTGGTGAGCGCGGGGTCGGCAAAGGTGAGCGAGGGCAGCCAGCCGACGTTCGCGAGCCCCGGCGCGTTGCGGCGTCCGGGGTCGCCGTTCACGCCGGGGCGCGTCGGGATGCTGTCCGCGAAGCCGTGCTTCTGCGCGTGGCACGAGGCGCAGGCCAGGGTGCCGTCGATCGAGAGGTCGGCCTCGTAGAACAGCCGCCGGCCGAGCGCGACCTTGGCGGCGGACATCGGGTTGTCGGCGGGCACCGGCGGGGGCATGACGCCGTCCGGCAGCGACCAGCGCCACGCGGGCGCCGCGCCGGCCGCGCTCGCCGCGAGACCGAGCAGCAGGAGAACGCGGACCAGCGCGCTCAAGGCAGGCGCGCCACCATCACCCCCACCGTGCTCTCGCCGTTCGCCGCGATCTGCAACGTGTAGCGTCCGGCCTTCAGCGGGAAATCGACCATCTTGCGGATGCCCGAGCACGCCGGCCCATGCCCGTGATCGGACGACGTGACGGCGGTCCTGCCCTTCAGCACGTCGATCCACGCGGCGGAGCCGAGCGCGACGCGGTAGATGCCGTCGGTGTCGGCGTTGAAGCTGAACATGCCGCCATAGCTCACCGATCCGCCCGGCTTTTCGGGGCGGGCGAGGTAGCGGATCTCGCGCGTCGGCTTCAGCGCGGCGTCGACGCGCGTGCCCAGCGCCAGCGTGGCCGATTTCAGCGCCTTCGCATCGGCCGCGGCCGTGGCGGTTCCCTGCGTGTTCCATCCCGCCAGTTCCGCCGGCAGTACGGGCGTCTCCGTGCGGCATTCCGTCGCTTCCTGCGCGTTCGCGGCGGAAGACAGCGCGAGAACGGCCGCGATGATGAGCAGTCGTGACATTTTGATCTTTCCTTCCCGGTGCAGAGCTATATATCGCCGGATACAGTGGTGGGGACTGAATAGCGCCGATCGCGTTCGATAAGAAGGGCAAATATCATGCGTTTTCTAAGCATTCTGGCTGTTTCGGCGGCCCCCGTCGCCATCGCCTCCGCTCATGCGCAACCGGCTGCCGATGCGCAGGCGGAAGGCAGCGCCTTCGCGCTCGGTCAGATCATCGTCACCGCGCCCGTGCAGGAGGGCATCGCCATCGCCTCCTCGACGCTGTCGTCGGAGGCGATCTACACGTTCAACCGCACCACGCTCGACGAGGCGGTCAGCCTGATGCCCGGCGTCTCCGCCTCGAACAGCGGCGGCTCGCGCAACGAGCGGCTGATCTTCGTGCGCGGTTTCGATCGTTTCCAGGTGCCGCTCTCGATCGACGGCGTCCGCGTCTACCTCCCCGCCGACAACCGCCTCGATTACGGCCGCTTCCTCACGCCCGACATCGCCGAGGTTCAGGTGGCGAAGGGCTACGCCTCGGTGCTCGACGGTCCCGGCGCGATGGGCGGCGCGGTCAACCTCGTCACCCGCAAGCCGACGAAGGCGCTGGAGGCCGAGGCGCGCGGCACTTTGTCGCTGGACCGCGACGCCGACTACGCGGGCTACAACGTCTTCGCGCTCATCGGCACGCGGCAGGAGAAATGGTATGCGCAGGGCTCCTACACGCGCGATTTCCGGGATCACTGGGACCTGCCCGGCGGCTATGAGCCCGCGGCGGGTTCCGTGGAGGACGGCGGCGAGCGCGAGTTCACGCGCACGGAGGACTGGCGCGTCAACGTGAAGCTCGGCTTCACGCCGAACGCCACCGACGAGTATTCGATCAGCTACACGCGGCAGGAAGGCGCGAAGAACGCGCCGCTGCACGTCACCGACACGGCGACGCAGCGCAACTGGTCGTGGCCGCAGTGGGACGTGGAAAGCATCTATTTCCTCTCGACGACGGCGCTGGGCGACAACGCCACGCTGAAGACGCGCGCCTACCGCAACAGGCTCAAGAACCTGCTCCGTTCCTTCGACGATGCGACACAGACCGCGCAGACGCGCCCGCGCGCCTTCAACAGCCCGTATGACGACACCGCGTGGGGCGGCTCGGCGCAGCTCGACGTCGACCTCACCGACAGCTACGGCCTCAGCGTCGCCGCGCACTACCGCCGCGACAAGCATATCGAGACGCAGCAGGTCTTCCCGGCCGGCACGTGGGAGCCCGATCAGGAGAACCTCGAGGAGACGTGGAGCGTCGCCGTCGAGAACCGCCTCGCGCTGTCGCCGACGCTCACGTTCACGGCCGGCGCCAGCTACGACTGGCGCGACCTGAAGCGCGCGGAGGAATACGGCGCCGTCCCCGGCCTTCCGGGCAATCGCCTGTTCTCCTATCCGATCCGCAACAGCAGCGCGGTGAACGGGCAGGGCCGGCTCGTCTGGACGCCGGACGAGGCGACGCGCCTCCACGCCAGCATCTCGTCGCGCGCGCGCTTCCCCACCGTGTTCGAACGCTTCAGCTCGCGCTTCGGCGGCGCCACCTCGAACCCGGACCTGAAGGCGGAACGCGCCACCAGCTTCGAGGTCGGCGGCAGCCGCCGCTTCGGGGGCGTGACGGCGGAAGGCGCGCTGTTCTATTCGCGCGTCACCGACGTCATCGTGGCCTTCCCCACGGTCATTGAGGTCTGCACCGCGCCCGGCGTCTGCGATCCGCAGGCGGTCACGCAGAGCCGCAACCTCGGCAAGGGCGACTATTACGGCGTCGAGCTGTCGCTCGATGCGCGCCTTGGCGACACACTCGGCCTCGGCGCCAACTACACGTGGACGCACCGCGATCTCGACGATCCCTCGAACGCCGCGTTCCGGCCCACGGGCGTGCCGACGCACAAGGCGTTCGTGTGGGCGGACTGGTCGCCGGTCTCGCGCCTCCACGTCGTGCCGAACGTCGACATCGCGTCGAGCCGCTGGACGGTGAACACGCCGGGTACGCGCTACTACAAGACCGGCAGCCACGTGCTCGCCAACCTCCGCGTCGATTTCGACGTGATGGACAACGTCACGCTCGGGGTGGGCGCGCGCAACCTGTTCGACGAGACCTACCAGCTCACCGACGGTTTCCCGGAGCCGGGCCGCAGCTTCTTCGCCAGCCTCAGGGCGCGTCTGTAGAAGAAAGCCCCTCTCCTTCAGGGGAGGGGTTTGGGGTGGGGCGGTTCTGCCGGACGCCGCGTGCGTGGATAGTCCCCACCCCCGGCTCCTCTCCTGAAGAGGAGGGGAGAACACATCAGGGCGTGTCCGTCGGCCGCACCATCAGCAGCCCGATGAAACTCACCAGCGCGGCGCCTGCCAGATAAAGCCCGACCGGGGCGAGCCCGCCCCGGTCGGCGAGCGCCTGCGCGATGTTGGGGGCGAGCCCGCCGCCGAGGATGCCGCCGACGTTGAACGCCATCGACACGCCCGTGTAGCGCACGCGCGCCGGGAACAGGCTCGGCAGGAAGGCGCCGAGCGGCCCGTAGACGAACCCCATCATCAGCAGCGCCAGCGACAGGAACAGGAAGATCGGCAGCAGCGCGCCGCCTTCCATCAGCGGCGCGAGCAGCAGGCCTGTGGGCACCGTGCCGACGCACCCCGCCATCAGGATCAGGCGCGGCGTCTTCACGTCCGAAAGCCAGCCCGCGATCAGGATGCCGATCGCCATGAACAGGATCGCGCCGAGCAGGATGGAGAGGAACGTCTCGCGCGCGATGCCGAGCGTGGTCGTGCCGTAGCCGAGCGCGAACGCGGTCGCGAGGTAGAAGATCGCGAAGCAGCAGACGACGGTGAACGTGCCGGCCAGCGTCTCGCGCCAGTGGTGGCGGAAAAGCTGCGCGAGCGGCACCCGCGGCGGCGGTCCCTGCTCCATCGCCGCGGCGAAGGCGGGCGTCTCGGTGAGCTTGAGGCGCACCCACAGGCCGACGCCGACGAGGACGACGCTGGCAAGGAACGGCAGCCGCCAGCCCCACGCGAAGAACTCTTCGGGCGTCAGCGTCAGGCCGAGGATCAGGAACAGGCCGTTCGCCGCGATGAAGCCCACGGGCGCGCCCAATTGCGGGAACATGCCGAAGCGGCCGCGCCAGCCGGGCGGCGCGTTCTCCACCGCGAGCAGCGCCGCTCCGCCCCATTCGCCGCCGAGCCCGAAGCCCTGCCCGAAGCGCAGGATGCACAGCAGCAGCGGCGCGATCCACCCGGCGGTCTCGTAGGTCGGCAGGAAGGCGATGGCGAGCGTAGATCCGCCCATGAGCATCAGCGAGGCGACGAGCGTCGACTTGCGCCCGATGCGGTCGCCGAAATGCCCGAACACGCTGGCGCCGAGCGGCCGCGCGATGAACGCGATGCTGAAGCTCGCGTAGGACATCATGAGCTGCACGGACGGCGATTCGGCCGGGAAGAACAGCGGCCCGAACACCAGCGCCGCCGCCGTCACGTAGATGTAGAAGTCGTAGAACTCCACCGCCGTGCCGACGAGGCTCGCCGTCAGCACGCGCCGCGTCGATGGCGGCAGCTTGGTCTTGTCGGCCATGCGGCGGCCCCCCCTTGTCCGATCTTGTTGCTCTCCCCGTCCCGTGCCGATGGAGCGCCCGCCGCCGTCCGTCAACCGTTGATGCAAGCCGCGTATATGACGATGCTTTTCCGGCGCCGGGGAACCGTGCGCCCCGCCTGTCGTTCCCTTGCCATCGGCCGCTTCCGGAAAGTCCTGATGGCGCTTGCCCCGTGAACCGACATGACACGCGCCTCTCGCCGCGCTTCGCGCTGCCGCAAGCGACGCTCGGGCCGGGCGATCTGCTTGCGCTCGTCGTGGGGATCGTCGTCGGCGCGGGCATCTTCCGCACGCCGTCCGTCGTGGCGGGCGCGGCGGGCAGCGAGGCGGCGCTGCTCCTCGTCTGGGTCGCGGGCGGGCTCATCTCCATGATCGGCGCGCTCTGCTATGCCGAGCTTGCGTCGGCGTGGCCGAACATGGGCGGCGACTATCATTTCCTCGGCCGCGCCTTCGGGCGGCGGCTCGCCTTCTTCTATGCGTGGGCGCGGCTCGCGGTGATCCAGACCGGCTCGATCGCGCTCCTCGCCTATATCGTCGGCGATTATCTCGCGGGCATCGGCGGCTTCGGCCCCGCCACGTCCGCCGTCTACGCCGCGCTCGCCGTGGTCGGCGTCACCGCGCTCAACTGGGCGGGCGTGCGTTTCGGCGCGGGCGCGCAGCGCTGGCTGACGCTCGCGGAGGTGCTCGGCCTGGCGCTCGTCATTGTCGCGGGCCTCGCGCTCGCGCCGCCGGAAAGCACCGTGCCGCCGCCCGAAGGCGGCGGCACGCTCGGCCTGATGCTGGTCTTCGTGCTGCTCACCTACGGCGGCTGGAGCGAGGCGGCCTACGTTTCGGCGGAGGTGAGGGGCGACCGGCGGCGCATCGGCCGCATCATGATCATCGGCCTCGGCATCGTCACGGTGCTCTATCTTCTCGTCAACATCGCCTTCCTGAAGGCGCTCGGCCTCGGCGGCATGGCGGCGAGCGATGCGGTCGCGGCGGAGGTGATGCGCCGCGCGTTCGGGGGCAGCGGCGCGGTGATCGTCAGCCTGCTCATCGCGGTCGCCGCGCTCACCTCGGCGAACGCCACGGCGATCACCGGCGCGCGGACGAGCTGCGCGCTGGGGCGGGAGTTCCCGGCGTTCCGCTGGCTCGGCCGCTGGGAGGCGGCGCGCGACACGCCGGGCAACGCGCTCCTCGCGCAGGGCGCGACCGCGCTGCTGCTGGTCTTCGCCGGGGCCTTCGCGCGCGACGGCTTCACGCTCGTCGTCGAATACACCGCGCCCGTCTTCTGGTTCTTCCTGCTGCTCACGGGGCTCGCGCTGTTCGTGCTGCGCGCGCGGGAGCCGGACGCGCCGCGGCCGTTCCGCGTGCCGCTCTATCCGCTGACGCCCGCGCTGTTCTGCCTCACCTGCCTCTACATGCTCTGGTCGAGCGTGACCTACACGGGCTGGGGCGCCCTCGCCGGTATCGCCGTCCTCGCCGCGGGCGGCGTGCTGCTTCTCGTCTTCCGCGGCGCTGGAAAGGAACCCGACCGATGAAATGGACGATCGCCGGTGCCATCCTGATCGGCACCCTGCCGATTGCCGCCCTGTCTGCCGCGCCGCCTGCCGCCGCCGCAGAGGCGCAGGCGGCGCGCACGCCCGACGTGATCTACGTGCCGACGCCGCCCGACGTGGTCGACAAGATGCTGGAGATGGCGGCGGTGAAGGACGGCGACGTGCTCTACGACCTCGGCTCGGGCGACGGGCGCATCCCCATCACGGCGGCGAAGCGCTTCGAGATCAGGGCCGTCGGCATCGACATCGACCCCGAGCGGATCAGCGAGGCGCGCGCGAACGCGGAGGAGGCGGGCGTCACGGACGAGGTGACGTTCCGGCAGGAAGACCTGTTCAAGGCGGATTTCAGCGATGCGACCGTCGTCACGCTCTATCTTCTCGATTCGCTCAACGAAAAGCTGCGGCCGCGCCTGCTGAAGGAGCTGAAGCCCGGCACCCGCATCGTCAGCCACGCCTTCCGCATGGGCGACTGGGAGCCGGAAGCCACGGCGGACGTCGACGGCCGCATGGTGTATTTCTGGACCGTGCCGAAACGGCGTTGACTTCGCGGATTTCGGGCACCGTCCGCTTGACACGGGGCGATTCGGCTCCTATCTCCCGCGCATCCCGAGTGTATCGCATTCCGGCGGCGCAAACGCGTGCTCGCCGGTTTTGTGTGTTCATTGGGGTTTCACGCTTTGAGATAGGCCCGCGCGCCCACGCGGCCTGTGGAGCTAGGAGAACCGTCTGTGGCACGTATTGCGGGCGTCAACATCCCGACCAACAAGCGCGTCGTGATTGCCCTTACCTACATTCACGGCATCGGCCGTACCACCGCTGCGAAGATCTGCTCGACGCTGGGCTTCCCGGCCGAGCGCCGCGTTCAGGACCTCACCGATCAGGAGGTCATCCAGATCCGCGAGATGATCGACCGCGACCACACGGTCGAGGGCGACCTCCGCCGCGAGACGTCGATGAACATCAAGCGCCTGATGGACCTCGCGTCCTATCGCGGCCTTCGCCACCGCAAGGGGCTTCCGGTCCGCGGCCAGCGCACGCACACGAATGCCCGCACCCGCAAGGGCAAGGCGAAGCCGATCGCCGGCAAGAAGAAATAAGCGAGCAAAAGGGAGCTATTCGAAATGGCACGGGAACCGGCTCGCATCAAACGGCGCGAGCGCAAGAACATCACCTCGGGCGTCGCGCATGTGAACGCCTCTTTCAACAACACCATGATCACCATCACGGACGCGCAGGGCAATGCGATCGCCTGGTCGTCGGCCGGCACGATGGGCTTCAAGGGCAGCCGCAAGTCGACGCCTTACGCCGCGCAGGTCGCTGCGGAAGACGCCGGCAAGAAGGCCGCCGAGCACGGCGTCCGCACGCTGGAGGTCGAGGTCCGGGGTCCGGGTTCGGGCCGCGAGTCGGCGCTCCGCGCGCTGCAGGCGGTCGGCTTCCAGATCACCGCGATCCGCGACGTGACGCCGATCCCGCACAACGGCGTGCGTCCGCCGAAGCGCCGCCGCGTCTGACGCCGCGCGCGTTTCGCTCAGCGTTTCGTCCGAAAATCCTATGCGGCGGGCTCCGGCCCGCCAGCCCGCGAAGGGGAAGACAGTGGCCGTAATTGCAAAGAACTGGCAGGAACTGAAGAAACCCAACAGCCTCGAAGTGAAGGCCGGCGCGGACAAGGCGCGGAAGGCGACGTTCGTCGCCGAGCCGCTGGAGCGCGGCTTCGGCCTCACGCTCGGCAATGCGCTCCGCCGCGTGCTGCTCTCCTCGCTTCAGGGCGCGGCCGTCACCTCGATCAAGATCGACGGCGTGCTGCACGAGTTCTCCTCGCTCGCTGGCGTCCGCGAGGACGTCACCGACATCGTGCTCAACGTGAAGCAGGTGGCGGTGAAGATGCTCGACGAGATGCCGAAGCGCCTGCACCTCACCGCGTCGGGTCCGGGCGAAGTCACCGCCGGCCAGATCTCGGTGACGGGCGACATCGAGATCATGAACCCCGATCTCGTCATCTGCACGCTCGACGAGGGCGCGACGCTGAACATGGAGCTGACCGTCGAGACCGGCAAGGGCTACGTGCCCGCGTCGCAGAACCGCCCGGCGGACGCGCCGATCGGCCTCGTTCCGGTCGATGCGCTCTACTCGCCGGTGCGCCAGGTCGCCTACAAGGTGGAGAACACCCGCGTCGGCCAGGAGCTCGACTACGACAAGCTGACGCTGACGGTCGAGACCGACGGCACCGTGAGCCCCGAGGACGCGCTCGCCTACTCGGCGCGCATCCTTCAGGACCAGCTCGCGCTGTTCATCAACTTCGACGAGCCGACCGCGATCGCCGCCGTCCCCTCCACGGCAGCCGCCGCGCAGGAGGACGAGGGCGCCATCAACCGCTACCTGCTCAAGAAGGTGGACGAGCTGGAGCTGTCGGTCCGCAGCGCGAACTGCCTGAAGAACGACAACATCATCTACATCGGCGACCTCGTCCAGAAGACCGAGGCCGAGATGCTCCGCACGCCGAACTTCGGCCGCAAGAGCCTCAACGAGATCAAGGAGGTCCTCTCGCAGATGGGCCTCCGCCTCGGCATGGAAATCCCCGGCTGGCCGCCGGAGAACATCGAGGAGCTCGCCAAGAAGCTCGAACAGGAAATCATGGGCTGAGGCTCCGGCCTTACCCCGCACGGGTTTGGGCGGCGCCCGGTTTCTGCCGCCTGGTCCGGAGTACCTCGCACGGCTCCGTGAACAAACGGGAAGGAAGTTTGAGACATGCGTCACCGCGTTGGACACCGCAAGCTCGGCCGCACCAGCAGCCACCGTCAGGCGCTGCTGCGCAACATGGCCGCCGCGCTCATCAAGCACGAGCAGATCACGACCACGCTCGCCAAGGCGAAGGAGCTTCGCCCCTACACGGAGAAGCTGGTCACGCTCGCCAAGAAGGGCGGCCTCGCCAATCGCCGTCTCGCGCAGTCGCGCCTGATGGACGAGACGCAGCTCAGGAAGCTCTTCGAGGTGCTCGGCCCGCGCTATGAATCGCGCCCCGGCGGCTACATCCGCGTGCTGAAGGCCGGCATCCGCGCCGCCGACGCCGCGCCGATGGCGATCATCGAGTTCGTCGACCGCGACACCAGCGCCAAGGGCCAGGACTCCGGCCCGGTCGAGTCGTTCGAGGACGCCGAAGCCGCCTGATCGGGCGCTTTTCGCTGAAGAACGCAGGGCCGTGCCTTCGGGTGCGGCCCTTTTCTTTTTCGGGCCAGCCAATAGGGTGCCGCGCATGACCGACTTCCGCTTCGACTACGGCCCCCGTGTGCTCTCCGGCACCGGGCGCAGCGCGTCCGTCCCCGAACTCGTTCCCGAAGGCCCCGTCCTCGTCGTCACCGACAAGGGCGTGCGCGGCCTCGGCCTCGCCGATCCGATGCTCGCCGCGCTCGGCGAACGGGCGCTGGTGTTCGACGCCGTCGAGGCCGACCCCTCCGCCGCGACCGCGCTTGCCGCCGTCGCGGCCGGACGCGAAGCGGGCGTCACGTCGGTTGTCGGCTTCGGCGGCGGCAGCCCGATGGACGTCGCCAAGGTCGTCGCCTACCTGCTCGGCTCCGGCGACGACCTCGACGCCATCTACGGCGTCGATCAGGCGAAGGGCGCGCGCCTCCCGCTCATCCTTATCCCCACCACCGCGGGCACCGGCTCGGAAGCCACGCCGATCGCGATCCTCACCGTCGGCGGCGCCGAGAAGAAGGGCGTCGTCGCCCGCCCGCTCTATGCCGACTGGGCGATCCTCGACCCGTCGCTCACCTTCGGCCTGCCGCGCGGCGTCACCGCCGCCACCGGCATCGACGCGATGGTCCATGCCATCGAGGCGTTCACCACGAAGCGCCTCAAGAATCCGCTGTCGGACGCGCTCGCGAAGCAGGCGCTGGCGCTGCTCGGCGCCAACATCCGCCGCGCCTGCGATGATCCCGGCAACGCGGACGTGCGCGGCGCCATGCTGCTCGGCTCGCACCTCGCGGGCGTCGCCTTCGCCAATGCGCCCGTGGGCGGCGTCCACGCGCTCGCCTATCCGCTCGGCGGGCATTTCCATGTGCCGCACGGCCTTTCGAACGCGCTGATGCTGCCGCATGTGCTCGGCCACAACATGGCGGCCGCGCTGCCGCTCTACGCGGACCTCGCGCCGATCCTCGATCCGTCGCTCGCGCCCCTCGGCCGTCAGGCGCAGGCGCAAGGCTTCATCGAGGCGCTCGCCGCGATCGCCGCCGACTGCGGCGTGCCCTCGCGCCTCCGCGACGTCGGCGTGAAGGCGGACGATCTCGACCTGCTCGCGTCGGAGGCGATGAAGCAGCAGCGCCTGCTCGTCAACAACCCGTGCGAGATCGGCCTCGCCGACGCCCGCCGCCTCTACGAGGCCGCGCTTTGAGCCGCGAGCCCTTCCGCGCCCGCGCCGACTACGCCGCCTTCCGCAGCATCACCACGCGCTGGGCGGACAACGACATCTACGGCCACGTCAACAACGTCGTCTATTACGGCTGGTTCGACACGGCGGTGAACGCGCACCTCATCGAGGCGGGCGTGCTCGACATCCACGGCGGCGGCGTCATCGGCCTCGTCGTCGAAACCGGCTGCCGCTACGCGCGTCCGCTCGCCTTCCCGCAAGTCATCGAGGCGGGCATCCGCGCCGCGCGCATCGGCACCTCGTCGGTCCGCTACGAGGTCGGGCTGTTCGCGGAAGGCGAGGGCGAAGCCGCCGCCGAGGGCTTCTTCATCCACGTCTACGTGGACCGCGAGACGCGCCGTCCCGTGCCGCTTCCTGCCGATCTACGTGCTGCGCTCGAGGCGATTTCGGTTCATCGCGGATAAAGCTCGCCCGGCGCATTTTCGCCGCAGATCATCGCGGGGTAGTCATATGCGCAAGGTCATGGGTTTCGGCGTCGCCACGGCCATCGTGGTCTCTTCAATGGCGGGCATTCCCGGTTTCGCGAACACGCCGCTCGGCGTGTCGAAGGCCCACGCCGACGGGCGCTACGGGCGCCGCCATCACCGCCGCGGCGACGGCTTCGATCTCGGCGACGCGATCGTCGGCGCCGTGGTCGCCGGCGGCCTCATCGCCGTCCTCTCCAGCGCGTCCAAGAAAAAGAAGGAAAACGAGGAGCGTCCGCTCGATTCGGGCTGGGAGCCGGAAGGCGACTGGAACCGCGACGGCACCTACGGCCGCCCCGGCGGCGGCGATTGGGGCTGGCAGGACCGCGACTGGAAGAACCGCACCAACGAGGAGCGCACCGCCATCTCCACCTGCGCGCGCGAGGCGGAAGACCTCGGCAGCCGCTACGGCCGCGAGGCGCGCGTGAACGACATCCGCGGCGTCGACCGGCAGGGCGGCGAGTACCGCGTCTCGGGCCGCGTCGAGCTGCGCGGCGCCGACCGCGATGACAGCCGCCGCGACGAGAGCTTCTATTGCTACGTCCGCAACGACCGCATCACCGACTTCCGCTTCGAAAGCGCCTACGCAGGCCGTTGAGTAGCCCTGCGGGCCCGGTGCGGCTAGGCTGGTCTCCTGCCCCCTACAGGAGACCAGCCTTGTCCGCCCACGAAGACGCCGCCGCCGTTCTCGCCTTCTGGTTCGATGAACTGACGCCGGAACAGCACTGGACGAAGTCGCCGGAAATGGATGCCGAGATCGCCCGCCGCTTCGGCGCGCTTCGCGATGAGGCGCTTGCCGATACCGCGGCGTGGACGCGCGACGCAGAGACGGTGCTGGCCGCGATCATCCTGCTCGACCAGTTCTCGCGCAACATCCACCGCGATACGCCGCGCGCGTTCGAGGCGGATGCCGCCGCGCTCGATCTCACGCTTTTCGGCATCGGCGAGGGCTGGCATCGGCGGCTCGACCCCGTGCGGCGCGGCTTCTTCTACATGCCGCTGATGCACGCCGAGGATCGCGGCGTGCAGCGGTTCGCGCTGCGCTGCTTCGCGGAAGCCGGCCTCGAACACCAGATCGGCTTCGCGCGCGATCACGCGGCGGTCATCGAGCGGTTCGGCCGCTACCCGACCCGCAATGCCCTTCTCGGCCGCGCGTCCACGCCGGAGGAACTGGAGTATCTCGCGCAGCCCGGCGTCGGCTGGTAGCCGCGGTTCAGCGGTTGCCGATGTCCGCCATGTCGAACGGCGTCGTCTGGTAGATCTGGTTCACCCAGTTTCCGAACAGCAGGTGCGCGTGGCTCCGCCAGCGGTTCTGCGGCGTCGCCGAGGGGTCGTCGTCCGGGAAGTAGTTCTTCGGCACGTCGATCGGCTTTCCGGCGTCGCGGTCGCGGAAATATTCCTCGGCGAGCGAGGTCGAATCGTATTCGACGTGGTTGAACATGTGCAGCGAGCGGTGCGCGGTGTCGTCGAGCAGGCAGAGGCCCGTCTCGGCGCTTTCGGCGAGCACGGTGATGCCGCGGCCCTCCGGCAGGTCCTCGCGCCGCACCTCGGTCCACCGCGAGACGGGGATCGCGAAGTCGTCCGAAAAGCCGCGCAGGTAGGGGGAGGCGGGGGCGAGGTTGTGATGCTCGAAGACGCCGAACGCCTTCCTGTCCAGCGCGTGCTTGGGCACGCCGTGGAAGTGGTGCACCGCCGCCTGCGCGCCCCAGCAGATGTTGAAGCAGCCGTGCACGTTGGTCTGCGTCCAGTCGAACACGCGGCGCAGCTCGTCCCAGTAGCTCACCGCCTCGAACGGCAGCAGCTCGACGGGCGCGCCGGTGACGATGAAGCCGTCGAAGCAGGTGTCCCGGATGTCGGCCCACGGCCGGTAGAACGACAGCATGTGCTCGGCGGGCGTGTTGCGCGGCACGTGGCCGCTCATCCGCACCAGCGTCAGCTCCACCTGCAGCGGCGTCGCGCCGATCAGCCGCGCGATCTGCGTTTCGGTGCGGATCTTGTTGGGCATCAGGTTGAGAAGGCCGATGCGCAAGGGCCGGATGTCCTGCCGCACGGCGTCCGTCTCGCGCATGATCATCACGCCCTCGCGCTCCAGCGTGCTGCGGGCGGGCAGGTCGTCCGGAATCTTGATCGGCATCGACGCGTCTATCCTCGGGTCGCTTGCCGGGCAGGACGCGGTGGCTTGATCCGTTTGGTTGCCGGCTCGGCCACATCCTCCCCGAAGGGAGCGCCACCTTGCCCGGAAAGCAGGTTGGCGTTGGGCCTTGCACCCAACTCTTGATGTGATGCCGTCTCTAGGCGGGTTTGCGCTTACGCTCAAGAGGGTGCTGCGAAGGTCGCTGGACAGGCTCTTCCGCCAGCGTTAACCCGGCCGGAATCCCACGTCCTGATCCTCGAGGCCCCGC
Source organism: Sphingosinicella microcystinivorans (assembly GCF_027941835.1). NCBI lineage: Bacteria > Pseudomonadati > Pseudomonadota > Alphaproteobacteria > Sphingomonadales > Sphingosinicellaceae > Sphingosinicella > Sphingosinicella microcystinivorans. The sequence continues at coordinate 692,059 of NZ_CP116005.1, read as the reverse complement.
GTGACCGTTCCCCACGGCGATTCCATCCTCATTCTCGATTTCGGCAGCCAGGTGACGCAGCTCATCGCCCGGCGCGTGCGCGAGGCGGGGGTCTACTGTGAGATCGTGCCCTTCTCCGGGGGCGAGGCTGCCGTCGAACGCCTGAAGCCGAAGGGCATCATCCTTTCGGGCGGCCCCGCGTCGGTGACGGAGGGGGCGAGCCCCAAAGCGCCGGAAGCCGTGTTCGCGGCGGGCGTGCCGGTGCTCGGCATCTGCTACGGCGAGCAGACAATGTGCGCGGAGCTCGGCGGCAGGGTCACGCCCTCCGACCACCGCGAGTTCGGCCGCGCCTTCATCGAGATCGTGCGGGACTGCCACCTGTTCGACGGCCTCTGGAGCGCCGGCGGGAAGCATCAGGTGTGGATGAGCCACGGCGACCGCGTCGAGGCGATCCCGTCCGGGTTCGAGGTGGTGGCGAAGTCGGACGGCGCGCCGTTCGCCGCGATCGCCGACGACGTGCGCCGCTTCTACGGCGTGCAGTTCCACCCGGAGGTGGTGCACACGCCGGACGGCGCGAAGCTGCTGTCGAATTTCGTGCGCCATGTCGCGGGCTGCACGGGCGACTGGTCGATGGCGGGCTACCGCGAGGCGAAGATCGCCGACATCCGCGCGCAGGTCGGCAGCGGCAAGGTCATCTGCGGCCTCTCCGGCGGCGTCGATTCGGCGGTCGCGGCAGTGCTGATCCACGAGGCGATCGGCGACCAGCTCACCTGCGTGTTCGTCGATCACGGCCTGATGCGCGCGCAGGAGGCCGAGGAGGTCGTCTCGCTGTTCCGCGGCGCCTACAACATCCCGCTCGTCCACGTGGACGCGGAGGAGATGTTCCTGTCGGGGCTCGCGGGCGTCACCGATCCCGAAGCCAAGCGCAAGTTCATCGGCAAGACCTTCATCGACGTGTTCGAGGCCGAGGCGAAGAAAATCGGCGGCGCCGATTTCCTCGCGCAGGGCACGCTCTATCCGGACGTCATCGAGAGCGTCTCGTTCACCGGCGGGCCGTCCGTCACCATCAAGAGCCACCACAATGTCGGCGGTCTGCCCGCGCGCATGAACATGAAGCTCGTCGAGCCCTTGCGCGAGCTGTTCAAGGACGAGGTGCGCGCTTTGGGCCGCGAGCTCGGCCTTCCCGAGGCCTTCGTCGGCCGCCACCCGTTCCCCGGCCCCGGCCTCGCCATCCGCATCCCCGGCGAGGTCACCAAGGAGAAGTGCGACACGCTCCGCAAGGCCGATCGCATCTACCTCGAGGAGATCCGCAAGGCGGGCCTCTACGACGCGATCTGGCAGGCGTTCGCCGTGCTGCTCCCGGTCCGCACCGTCGGCGTCATGGGCGACGGGCGCACCTACGAGTCCGTCTGTGCGCTGCGCGCCGTCACCTCGGTCGACGGCATGACCGCCGACGTCTACCCCTTCGACGCCGCCTTCCTCGGCCGTGTCGCCACGCGCATCGTGAACGAGGTGCAGGGCATCAATCGCGTCGTCTACGACTACACGTCGAAACCGCCGGGAACGATCGAGTGGGAATGATTCCGCGTCTGGCACAGCCAGGCACCTGATGGCATGAAATGCCGCTAAGCCCGCGTAATTGCGGGCTTTTTTTTGTTTGTGTTTGGCACGATCTGGCAACGGGAGGAAGCGCCAAGCACCGTTTGAGCATGGCATTAAAGCTGGTATTATGGTTTGGCGATGCCATGATTGATGCCGATACCATGCTGCGTTCTTTTGTGTGTTCATGGTATTAATATTCTATAAGTTACTGTTTCGTAAGAAAAAATACGATAAATTCGAGATTTTTTCAGCATGGTATCGGAGACGAAGAAGGACAAGGTACATGCTGACCGATACCAAGCTGCGCAATCTCAAGCCCAGGGACAAACTCTACAAAGTGAATGACCGGGAAGGTCTCTATGTGGCAGTGACTCCAGCCGGCTCCATCTCGTTCCGTTACAACTACTCAATCAACGGTCGGCAGGAGACCATCACCTTTGGGCGTTATGGTGTCGGTGGCATCACCCTGGCCGAAGCCCGCGAGCTGTTGGGTGACGCCAAGAAGATGGTTGCGGCGGGCAAGTCGCCGGCCAAGGAGAAAGCCCGAGACAAGGCGCGGGTGAAAGATGCAGAGACGTTCGGTGCCTGGGCGGAGAAGTGGCTGCGTGGCTACCAGATGGCCGACTCCACCCGCGATATGCGCCGCTCGGTTTATGAGCGTGAGCTGAAGCCGAAATTCAGCAATCAGAAGCTGGTGGAGATCACCCACGAAGACTTGCGGGCGCTGGCTGATGCCATTGTTGAGCGAGGCGCACCGGCCACCGCCGTTCATGTGCGTGAAATCGTGTTGCAGGTATTTCGCTGGGCCATCGAGCGTGGGCAGAAGGTCGAAAACCCGGCAGAACTGGTGCGCCCAACAAGCATCGCTCGATTCGAGCCACGTGACCGAGCGTTGACGCCAGAAGAAATTGGGCTGATGTACCAGTACATGGAGCGAGTGGGCACAAGCCCAACAAACCGTGCGGCGGCCAAGCTGTTATTGCTGACGATGGTGCGCAAGAGCGAGCTGACCAATGCGACCTGGAGCGAGATCAATTTCAGCGAAGCGTTGTGGACGATTCCAAAGGAGCGGATGAAACGCCGTAACCCGCACCTGGTATTTCTGTCCCAGCAGGCTCTGGATATTTTCATTGCCATGAAAACCTTTGCCGGTGGTTCCGACTTCGTTTTGCCATCACGGTACGACTCGGATGCGCCGATGAGCGCTGCCACACTTAACCAGGTGCTGACGCTGACTTACAAGGCGGCGCAGAAAGATGGGAAGTCACTTACCAAGTTCGGACCGCATGATTTGCGGCGCACAGCCAGCACGCTGTTGCATGAGGCCGGCTACAACACCGACTGGATCGAGAAGTGCCTGGCGCACGAGCAGAAGGGCGTGAGGGCTGTCTACAACAAGGCTGAGTACCGCGAGCAGCGGGCGGCGATGTTGCAGGATTGGGCCGATATGATTGATGAGTGGACTTCGGGAGGCAGTAAGGGTTGATGTTTTTGCTATCTTTGATAGCATTGAAGTTGATGCCGTGAATTTATAAATAAGGCCGCCATTGGCATCGGGCAGGTCAATTACCGATTAGCTGCTTCGCGCAGCTACTCGATGAATAGCAACTATTCATTTGAGAGGTATTGACCCATGCAAAATATAAAGACCCTCATCAACAGGAAGAAGCTCCTGGAGATGATCCCGCTTTCGACACGAACAATTTATAACCTGGAGCAGCGAGGGGATTTTCCACGCCGTATCGCGTTAACCAGTAGAAATGTCGCCTGGGATTTGTCAGAGGTCGAAGAGTGGATTGAGGCACGTAAATCATCGGGTGATCAAGCTGCGCGACCTGGCCCTATAGAGGGCTAGTTATATGGCTCTTGATCTTATGGCGGCTTTCACGGAATTGCCGCCACCCATTGATTATGTTCTGCCTAATATGGTTGCTGGCACTGTTGGTGCTCTTGTGTCGCCTGGTGGGGCTGGTAAATCCATGTTGGCCCTTCAATTGGCTGCACAGATTGCAGGCGGGCCTGATTTACTTGAAATAGGCGAGTTTCCCACCGGGCAAGTGGTCTATCTGCCTGCTGAAGATCCACCGGCCGCTATTCACCATCGTCTGCACGCCCTTGGGGCACACCTCAGCGCAGCGGAACGGCAAGCCGTGGCTGATGGTTTGCTCATTGAACCCTTGATCGGTAAATGCCCAAACATCATGGCTGCTAGCTGGTTCGATGCTCTCAAACGAGCCGCTGAAGGTCGTCGCTTGATGATCTTGGACACTTTGCGGCGCTTCCACATTGAGGAGGAGAACGCTAGCGGGCCGATGGCGCAGGTTGTTGGGCACATGGAGGCCATAGCCGCTGATACAGGCTGCTCCATTGTGTTTCTGCACCACGCGAGTAAAAGCGCAGCCATGATGGGGTCGGGCGATCAACAGCAGGCCAGTCGTGGATCGTCCGTACTGGTTGATAACATCCGTTGGCAATCGTACCTATCCGGCATGACGCAAGGCGAGGCCGAGATACTGGGGGTCGATGATTGTCAGCGTGGGTATTTTGTCCGCTTTGGCGTCAGCAAGGCCAACTATGGCGCACCTTTTCAAGAACTCTGGTTTAGACGGCACGACGGCGGCGTGTTGAAGCCTGCTGTACTGGAGCGGCAGTGCAAGGTGAAAAGGAGACAGCGTGAAGAAGCCTAAGCATGACCTGACCCACGTCCGACATGATCCCGCGCACTGTTTGGCACCTGGCCTGTTCCGCAGCCTCAAGCGTGGCGATCGCAAACGCTGCAAGCTGGACGTGACCTACACCTTTGGCGAGGACGAATCCATGCGTTTCGTCGGATTCGAACCTCTCGGGGCCGATGATATGCGTCTTTTGCAAGGCATCGTGGCCCTTGGCGGCCCGAACGGCATCTTGCTAACCCCGGAACCGACCAGTGAGACGGGGCGACAGCTACGGCTATTCCTTGAACCCCGTTTCGAAGCCATTGAGCAAGACGGCTTGGTGGTTCGTGAGAGCCTGACCAAACTGCTCTCAGAAACGGGCATGACGGATAGCGGCGACAACATCAAGGCGCTCAAAGCCAGCCTGCTGCGCATGTCGAACGTCACCATCCTTGTGACGAAGGGACGGCGGCAAGCCGCGTTCCACCTGATGAGTCATGCTTTTGACGAGACGGACGGCAGGCTATGGGTTGCCCTGAATCCGCGTATTGCCGAAGCGATCCTGGGGCATCGTCCATATGCCCGTATCGACATGGCGGAAGTGCGGGTGCTACAGACTGATCCGGCACGGCTGATGCACCAACGGCTATGCGGCTGGATCGACCCCGGCAAATCCGGGCGCGTGGAACTGGACACGCTTTGCGGCTATGTCTGGCCAGATGAAGCCAATGCCGAAGCTATGAAAAAACGCCGTCAGACTGCCCGGAAGGCACTGGCCGAACTTGCCGCCGTGGGTTGGGTAGTGAACGAATACGCCAAGGGAAAATGGGAGATCAAGAGGCCTGGCCCCACGGCAACTGCACCCGTTTACCGTCGTAACGTTCCCTTGTTACCGTCGTAACGCTCCCCTTCTGCCGTCGTAACGTTCCCCGTCCCAATTTGGAAAACCCAGACGGTGCGCTGCTTTGCGGGCAGTTTGGGAAATCCATCCAAGATTATCTAAAGATAATCCATCATGCGCGGTGCAGCTCGCGCCTTGAGGGCGCGTTCTGACCTTGCCAATAAAGCCCTGGCGGGCTTTATCAATCGGCCATAGGCCGATGGTTTAACGCCAAGAAGAGAAGGCGGCTTCAGTGGCCGCTGAAACGCCTTGTGAGAGGGGAAAACAACCCGGAGTCCCTTATTCCATGAGCTGAAGCAGAATCTGCGTCTAACGGTGCTGGAGGGCCGCTGTGTGCACTTGTAGTTATCTGTACTGAAACCTTGGCTCGAAACGTGAAATGGCTAAGCAGTGCCCATTCGTTCGGTAAGAATAATAAGAAGATTATTATTCTTATTATTACCAAGCAGGAATGAGCCGTGTGTGTTGGACGCCCATAACCAGTAACCTGCGTGAAGGTGTCAACATCAGGAAAGGTTGCCCCTCAAGTATCAATACGTCGCCTTAGTGGTATGACGGGAGGGGAGGCAAATTTCTTGTGTTCATTGACACTTGAGGGGCGGGTTATGCCCTTCTTTTTTGGCGTCCAACTCGCCCCATCGGGGCGAATGGTTTGTGTCGATTGTTGGCATTTTAGGTTCCGATTTAAAGCCGATTGAGCAGCGATTTTGAAGCGACTATGTCGATTGCAGGCCGATTTGGTGACGATTACGGTTATGTTGCCAAGAATCGGTGTTTGTTTGACGATAAAACGCTTTACGTTCGATATGCGCTAGATTTTCAATAGTGGGTGAAATGCGGGCAGGATGGGTGAAGTTAGCTAACCGGCAAGCCGGTTATCTATCTTCACTGTCCCTTATTCGCGCCGGGGGCACTCAACGGGAATCCTGCCCTGCGGGGCTGATCGGCTACCGCCGGTTGCAAGAGTATAGGTCTTGCTATTTTTAATATCTTTGATAGCATGGTTGTCGGGTACACCAAAAGGGTATTGATATGGCAAATGTGCTTATCAGGAATTTACCCGCCGAGGTGCACCGTGCGTTGAAAGTTCGAGCAGCGCTCAACGATAGGAGCACCGACGCGGAAATACGCGAAATACTGACGGCGGCAGTACAGCCGCTAGAGCTTGAAGAGATTGGCCGGGAAGTTGGCTTGTCCGAAAGCGATAAAAAAACAGAGTAGTTTTACGTTTGTAAGTCCGGGCCTCAGCGCCAAGGGCAATACCGATCAGCTAGTGGCGTAGCTCTTCGATGAAACGTTGCCGAGAACAAGCACAACGCTTGGTCAAGGCAATGCCTTCTTTTCATCGACGGAGTACGACCATGAAGTCCAAAATTTTAGCGGCTAAAAAAACCGCTCTAGCCGTTGCACTCGCAACCGGCTTTATCACCACTACCACCGCCCCTGTGCAAGCTGGTATCCCCGTCATCGACGGCGGCAACCTGGCCCAGAACATCATGACGGCCATCGAGTCGGTGGCGCAGACGCTCAAGCAGATTGAGCAGTACCAGACCCAGTTGCAGCAGTACGAAAATCAGCTCCAGAACACGATGGCCCCAGCCGCGTATATCTGGGATCAGGCGCAGACTACGATCAACCGGCTGATTGCCGCGCAAAACACGCTGGCCTATTACGAGAACCAGCTAGGCAGCCTGGATCGTTACCTGGCCAAGTTTCAGGACGTGGCCTATTACCGCAGCTCGCCATGCTTCAACGGCAGCGGCGGATGCACGCCGGCCGAAAAGGCAGCGATGGAAGAGAACCGCCGCCTGGCGTCAGAGTCGCAAAAGAAGGCCAACGATGCCCTGTTCCAGACCGTTGCCGACCAGCAAAAGGCTTTGAAGGATGACGCCCGTACCCTGGAGCGGCTGCAAGGCGCGGCCCAGGGTGCAACTGGCCAGCTACAGGCCATCGGCTACGCCAACCAGCTCGCCAGCCAGCAGGCCAATCAGCTCTTGCAGATTCGCACCATGTTGACCGCCCAACACAACGCGGAGGCAGCCCGGATTGCAGCAGAACTCGATGCCGAGGCGCGAGGTGATGCCAGGGCCGAGCAAATGCGTACCTGGACGTTTCGCCCGAGTCCGGCAGACAACTACTAGGGAGGCGGTGAGATGAAAAAAATCTTTTTTACTACCGCGGCTACGTTGCTGTTGTTGGCTGGATGTGAACAGGAAAGGATGCCCGAACCAAATGCGGCGACGTGTGCCCCCGATGCGTTCCAGGCAGCACTGAATGAAATGCGCAGCGAAGCGAACCGAGAGGCCTTTACCGAGGAATGCAGAGCATTCCAGAAGGCCAAGCAGATGCGTCAGTGGGAGTTCAAGCCCAGCCCTAAAGATGATTATTGAGGTGGTCGCCATGAGAAAGAAAATTGCTCTAGGTGGCTTGATGATGGTCGCCACAATGGTGCTGGCTGAACCTGCAATGGCGCAGGAGCTAAGTAGCAGCGGTGTTATGAATGATGTGCTCAAGCGTTTTCATGATGCTGCCGCAACATGGGGGCCAGCTATTGAGTCCGCTGCATCGCGTTTGTTCTGGACGCTGGTTGTGATTTCGATGGTCTGGACATTCGGCATGATGGCTTTGCGCAAGGCCGACATTGGCGAGTTCTTCGCGGAGTTCGTTCGCTTCACGATCTTCACCGGCTTTTTCTGGTGGTTGCTGACGAATGCGAACCAGGGCATGAATATCGCCGGTACGATTGTTCAGTCATTGCAAACTCTGGGCGCGCAGGCGGGGGGACTTTCCAATAGCAATCTTGGGCCCTCCAGCATCCTTGATCTTGGTTTCGAGTTATACAACCGCACAGTACAGGCCACCTCGGAGCTGGGATGGCGGCAGATGGCAACTGCTCTGGTCATGGAGCTAATGGCCCTGGCTGTTTTGTTTGTCCTGGCGTTGATTGCGGTCAACCTGTTGCTGTTGCTCGCATCAGCCTGGATTCTGTTGTATGCCGGTGTGTTCTTCCTTGGCTTTGGTGGAAGTCGTTGGACTTCCGACATGGCGATCAATTACTACAAGACCGTGCTGGGCCTGGCCGCACAGCTTATGGCAATGGTGCTTCTGGTTGCGATTGGCAAAGAGTTCATCAATCACTACTACACGCAAATCAGCGAGAACATGGCATCCCAGGAACTGGCCGTGATGTTGGTTATATCGGTCATCTTGCTTTTCTTGGTCAACAAAGTTCCGCCGATGATTTCTGGTCTTGTGTCTGGTGGTGGTATTGGCGCAGCCGGTGGAATTGGAAACTTCGGTGCGGGTGCGGCAGTTGGGGCGGCGGTGACGGCGGCCAGTATGGCAACTGGCGGCGCTGCCCTGGCAGGTAAAGCGGTTATGGGTGCCGCAGCCGGTGCAGCCGGAGGTGCAAGTGCACTCCAAGCGGCTTTTCAGAAAGCATCAGCGAGTATGGAAACCGGCGGTGACATGTCCAGCATGGGGTCAGTTGTCAGCAGTGGCGGAAACGGTGGTGGTGAAGCGGGTACTGCTGGCAGTAGCCCATTCGCCCAAGCGGCTGGCTTTGGTGACAGCGGCAGTAGCTCAAGCGGTGGCGGCTTTGCCAAGGCCGCGAAGCTGGCCACAGGCACGGCCTCCGAGTTAGCCAAGGGTGTCGGCTCTCAAGTGAAGCAGGGATTCCAGGAGCGAGTGAGCGAAACCACAGGCGGAAAACTGGCTGCTTCGATACGCGAAAGCATGGAGCCGAAAGAAGCAAGCCAATCTGGCCAGTTCGAGGGCAATAGCTTGGGCGCCGATTCTGGCCCAGATAGTAACGAAGTCAGGAGTTAGCACGATGACGACATCAACATACATGGCCGCATTGGCGGCCCTGGATGAAGCGCCAAGGGAAGAAGTCAGCCAGGTATTTATTTCGCCGCTGGGTGATCAATCGACCGAGGTCGATGCAGAGACAGAAACAGCCGCTTTTGTATCACGGCCAGACCCTATGAGAGAGAGCGAAACTAAGCCGATAAGTATTGAGGTTAATGGCGGCAGGAATGAGCGGTCAGCATTCGCGGAGGCGGCGGGGCTGTACCTGTAGGCGCACCGGGCTGGCCACAACCAGCCCGGCACTTTCAATCAACACCTACTGGAGAGGTGAATTATGACAACACAACATATTATCGAACCAGGGCAAGCAGTGCATCAAGCAGCGGCTATTCTTTCTTCTTTGGAGTACATCAACCAAGCGGAAGCGCGGAGCCTTGGGCCATTGGCCGAAGCCGTCGCTAATGCTTTTATGGTGGTGTACTACCAAGCTGAAACGGGCCGGGCGACACAGGCTGATTTTCAAGAAGCAATGAACGCCTTGCGCCAAGCGTGCAGCTAATGACGAAAGGGCGGCCACTCGAACTGGCCGCCTTTTTCAATCTTCACTGTTTGGCCATTCCCGACCCACAGACGGCGCATCCATCCATTCGCGTTCCTCCGGCGGCAGCGGGTAAGCCCCGGATGCTTCCGCGTCGGCCAGTAGTTCGGCCAGTGTGTAGCGCACCCGACCAGTGGAAACGGCGCGGGCCGGGTCGGCCTTCTCATGCAGCCTGTTCTCTAGGTTCTTTGGGTCTGTCATCGGGCGACCTCAGCAAGCATGGATACTAGGTGTTCCAGGTCAGTGATCGAATGCGCCAGGAAGCGGCCGGCGCGGCAATCTGCAATCATTTCCTCAGTTTTTTCCTACTCATGTTCAACCTCGTTCGTACCAGCTCTTCGAGCGATTCACCACGCGCACGACCAGCAGCATCACCGGCACTTCGACCAGGACGCCGACCACGGTTGCCAATGCAGCGCCGGAGTGCAGACCGAACAAGCTGATGGCGGCCGCCACGGCCAGCTCGAAGAAGTTGCTGGCACCGATCAGGGCCGAAGGACAGGCGACAGAGTGCTTTTCCCCCGCCCGCTTGTTCAGCCAGTAGGCTAACCCGGAATTGAAGAACACTTGAATCAAGATCGGCACGGCTAGCATGGCGATCACTAACGGCTGCCGGATGATGGCCTCGCCCTGGAAGGCGAACAGTAGAACCAACGTCAGCAGCAGCGCGGCCATCGACCACGGCCCGATCTTCTGCATGGCCCGTTCAAAGGCGGCCTGTCCTTGCTTGAGCAGATGCCGCCGCAAGAGCTGCGCCAGGATCACCGGCACGATGATGTAGAGCACGACCGAAATCAGCAGCGTGTCCCAAGGCACCGAGATCGAGGACATGCCCAGCAGCAGGCCGACGATGGGCGCGAAGGCCACGATCATGATGGCGTCGTTCAGAGCCACTTGCGAGAGCGTGAAAAGCGGGTCGCCGTTGGTAAGGCGGCTCCACACGAACACCATTGCCGTGCAGGGCGCGGCGGCCAGCAAGATCAAGCCCGCGATGTAGCTGTCCAGTTGATCGGCCGGCAGGAACGGAGCGAACACTTGTCGGATGAACAGCCACCCCAGCAGGGCCATCGAGAATGGCTTGACGGCCCAATTCACGAACAGCGTGACGCCGATGCCGCGCCAATGCTCTTTGACCTGGTGCAGCGCCCCGAAGTCGATCTTGACCAGCATCGGGACGATCATTACCCAAATCAGCAGGCCCACCGGCAAATTGACCTGGGCCACTTCCATGCGGCCTATGGCCTGGAACACGTCAGGAAGGCCCTGGCCGAGCGCAACACCGGCGACGATGCACAGGGCCACCCACAGCGTCAGGTAACGCTCGAAGCCGCTCATCGGGGCCTGGCGCGGCTTCGCGGCGATGGCCTGTGCGCCGGCGCTCATGCTTCCTGCTCGGTCTTGCCGATGTTCGCCAGCTCGCGCTTGATGGCCGTCTGGTCAAGCATTTTGAGAGGCAGATTCACGAACAGGCGGACGCGGTTCATCATGTGCCGGAAGGTTTGTTCGAAGGCCCGGCGCTTCTCGGCGTCAGTGCCTTCGACGGCGGCCGGGTCTTCAAATCCCCAATGCGCCGAGATCGGCTGACCAGGCCACACCGGACACATTTCGCCGGCGGCGTTGTCGCAGACGGTGATGATGAAGTCCATCTTCGGTGCGTCGGGCGTGGCGTACTCGTCCCAGCTCTTGCTGCGCAGATTCTCGGTCGGGTAATTCACCGACTCCACCTTTTCGACGGCGAAGGGATTGACCTTGCCGGTTGGGTGACTGCCGGCGCTGTAGGCGCGGAAGCGCCCTTGCCCCATCGTGTTGATGAGAGCTTCGGCCATGATGCTGCGCGCCGAATTGCCGGTGCAGAGGATGAGGACGTTATAGATTCTTTCGGTCATGATGTTTCGCTTTCTGGTAGTGGCTGGGGAGCAATGGCGATGGATGAAAGATCGGTGGCCTCGTCGATGACGTGGCCGGCCGCTTTCCGTTCGGAATAGCGGTCTGTCAGTGCTTCACGGTGCGGCCGTACCAGCGCCGTGAAGCGCACCAGTTCTTCCATCACATCGGCTATTCGGTCGTAGTACGGCGAGGGCTTCATGCGGCCCGCCGCGTCGAACTCTTGGAACGCTTTGGCGATACTCGACTGGTTCGGAATGGTGAACATTCGCATCCAGCGGCCGAGCAGACGCAAGGTGTTCACGGCGTTGAAGCTCTGCGAGCCGCCGGATACCTGCATCACGGCCAGGGTGCGGCCTTGGGTCGGCCGGATGCCGGCCATTTCAAGCGGCAGATGGTCAATCTGCGCCTTCATGACACTGGTAATCTGACCGTGGCGTTCCGGGCTGCACCAGACTTGTCCCTCTGACCACTCGGACAGGGCGCGCAGCTCCTTGACGGCCGGGTGATCGTCGCTTTGCACTTGATCGGGCAACGGCAAATCGGACGGGTCGAAGATGCGTGTTTCTGCGCCAAAGAATTGCAGCAGCCGGGCCGCTTCCTCGACGGCCAGCCGTGAGAACGAGCGGGCGCGCAGCGAGCCATACAGCAGCAGGATACGCACCGGCGGGGCGTCGGGTGCCAGCCCGAGCGCCGGGCGCTCGATGGCAAAGGATTTGTCCAAAGCGGGCAAAGAATCGGGGTCGGAAAGATGGCGAAGTCTCATGCCAACACCTTCCCGGCTTCCGTGGTGCAAGACAGGTTGCACACCTGGCCGCCGCAGCAGTTTTCCGTGAGAAAGGCCACCAGGTTAGTGGCCGTCGAAAAGTTCGCCTCGTAGATCACAAATCGGCCTTCTTGCCGCGACGTGACCATGCCGGCGTGTGCCAGCTCTTTCAGGTGGAAGGATAGCGAAGACGGCGGGATGCCGGCCGCTTCGCTGATTTTTCCGGCGGCCATGCCGGCGGGGCCGGCCTGGACGAGAAGCCGGAACACCGCGAGGCGCGATTCTTGAGCGATGGCCGCCAGGGCGGCTACAGCATTTATCGTTTCCATGTTTCAATAATAGTCGAAATATGGAGTGTGCTCAATAGCTCATTTAAGCTGTAAAAATGAGCTAGGCGCATTTAGATCGATATGTGATAAATTGGCCTGCCAGTTTAAGATGGGTGCATTTGAGTATGCCCAAAGGAGCCCGCAAGTATGCGCAGGACGAAGCCAGTAGCCGCGCCGATGGTGGCGCGGGTCTATCTGCGCGTCAGCACCGACGCGCAGGACTTGGAACGCCAAGAGGCGATCACTACGGCCGCGAAGGCCGCCGGCTACTACGTCGCCGGCATCTACCGTGAGAAGGCATCCGGCGCACGCGCCGACCGGCCTGAGCTGCTGCGCATGATCGGCGACCTACAGCCCGGCGAGGTGGTCATTGCCGAGAAGATCGACCGCATCAGCCGCCTACCTTTGCCCGAGGCCGAGCGCCTGGTGGCCTCGATACAGGCCAAAGGCGCACGCCTGGCCGTCCCTGGCGTGGTCGATCTATCCGACCTGGCGGCCGAGGCCCAGGGCGTCGCCAAGATCGTGCTGGAAGCCGTGCAGATCATGCTTTTTCGCCTGGCCTTGCAGATGGCCCGCGACGACTACGAGGACAGGCGCGAACGCCAGCGCCAAGGCATTGAGTTGGCCCGCCAGGCCGGGCGGTACAAGGGCCGCCGTGCTGATCCGAAGCGCCGCGCCCAAGTTGTCGCGCTGCGCAAGTCCGGCTACAGCATCAACAAGACCGCCGAGCTGGCCGGGTACAGTGCGGCCCAGGTGAAACGGATATGGGCCGAGGTCAGCCAGGCCGAAGCGAAGCAGCACGGCGCGTTCGTGGAGGACGCATTGACGGAAGCCGATGCCCTGGCCGCTGTCGGCCAGGATGAGCGCCAGGAGGAAAGGGCATGAAGAAGCCGAACCAAGACGACGAGCCGTTTTTCATCACCGAGGAGATTGCGGCCGAAATGATCGCCGGCGGCTATGAGTTCGAGCTGCCGCCCATTCCTTGCACCATCCGCCTACGCGACGTGCTGGAGCGCATGACCGATGCTGAGCTAGCATTGCAGCCGGGCGAGATCGCCGACCAGGAGCGTGAACGCTGCCGGCGCAAGCCGTGTTCAACCTCATGATCTGGTCATGGTATTTTTCATGGCACTGAGCCTGATAGTTCTTGCAAATTGTTGTCACTAAAGGGTTTTGTGTGCTTGTTTACAATCGAGTGGGAGTGACGGGCACTGGCTGGCAATGTCTAGCAACGGCAGGCATTTCGGCTGAGGGTAAAAGAACTTTCCGCTAAGCGATAGACTGTATGTAAACACAGTATTGCAAGGACGCGGAACATGCCTCATGTGGCGGCCAGGACGGCCAGCCGGGATCGGGATACTGGTCGTTACCAGAGCCACCGACCCGAGCAAACCCTTCTCTATCAGATCGTTGACGAGTATTACCCGGCATTCGCTGCGCTTATGGCAGAGCAGGGAAAGGAATTGCCGGGCTATGTGCAACGGGAATTTGAAGAATTTCTCCAATGCGGGCGGCTGGAGCATGGCTTTCTACGGGTTCGCTGCGAGTCTTGCCACGCCGAGCACCTGGTCGCTTTCAGCTGTAAGCGTCGCGGTTTCTGCCCGAGCTGTGGGGCGCGGCGGATGGCCGAAAGTGCCGCCTTGCTGGTTGATGAAGTACTGCCTGAACAACCCATGCGTCAGTGGGTGTTGAGCTTCCCGTTTCAGCTGCGTTTCCTGTTTGCCAGCCGGCCCGAGATCATGGGGTGGGTGCTGGGCATCGTTTACCGCGTCATTGCCACGCACCTGGTCAAGAAAGCGGGCCATACCCACCAAGTGGCCAAGACGGGCGCGGTCACCCTGATCCAGCGTTTTGGATCGGCGCTCAATCTGAATGTTCACTTCCACATGCTGTTTCTCGACGGTGTGTATGTCGAGCAATCCCACGGCTCAGCGCGTTTCCGCTGGGTCAAGGCGCCGACCAGCCCAGAGCTCACCCAGCTGACGCACACCATCGCCCACCGGGTGGGTCGCTATCTGGAACGGCAAGGCCTGCTGGAACGGGATGTCGAAAACAGCTATCTGGCCTCGGATGCGGTGGATGACGACCCGATGACACCCCTGCTGGGGCACTCGATCACTTACCGTATCGCTGTCGGTTCACAGGCGGGGCGAAAGGTGTTCACTTTGCAAACTCTGCCGACCAGTGGTGATCCGTTCGGTGACGGGATTGGCAAGGTAGCCGGGTCCAGCCTGCACGCCGGCGTGGCGGCCAGGGCCGATGAACGCAAGAAGCTCGAACGGCTGTGCCGGTACATCAGCCGCCCGGCGGTATCCGAGAAGCGGCTGTCGTTAACACGAGGCGGCAACGTGCGCTACCAGCTCAAGACGCCGTACCGGGACGGCACCACGCACGTCATTTTCGAACCATTGGATTTCATTGCAAGGCTGGCCGCCCTGGTACCGAAGCCCAGAGTCAACCTAACCCGCTTCCACGGGGTGTTCGCACCCAACAGTCGGCACCGGGCGTTGGTCACGCCGGCAAAACGGGGCAGGGGCAACAAGGTCAGGGTGGCTGATGAACCGGCAACACCAGCACAACGGCGAGCGTCGATGACATGGGCGCAACGGCTCAAGCGTGTTTTCAATATCGACATCGAGACCTGCAGCGGCTGCGGCGGCGCCATGAAAGTCATCGCCTGCATTGAAGACCCTATAGTGATCAAGCAGATCCTTGATCACCTGAAGCACAAAGCCGAAACCAGCGGGACCAGGGCGTTACCCGAAAGCCGGGCGCCACCGGCTGAGCTGCTCCTGGGTCTGTTTGACTGACGAGCCTGAAGGCCAACGATACCAATCAAAATGCTGCGTTCACAGCGCCGCGGCAGGGATCCGCCGTGCTGGTTGTCGGAAAAGGAGCCGCTAGTGGGAAAGAGGAGGGTAAATTTTCAGCGTTGCTGGCTCCCCGTCAGCCGGATTGGGTTGCATCGCAGGGGTGTCGAAAGAGTCAACTGCGGTCCAAAGCTGTTGGACTTGGGTGAAAAGGGCGTTTATTCTTCCTATACGTTGTCGGCAGCGGGCCAAAAAGGAATACGTCCATGCCCATCGAGGTGAAACCGGCTGTGAGCGCGGGTTCAAGCATATAGCCCGACAGGCGCGTATCCTTGCCGATCACGACACGATGGCGGTGGTCACCGCGACGAAAGACACGGCCAGCCGCCATGCCGACGCGCAAGGCGGTTTCCGCCGTCATCGCGCCTTCGTTGGCTTTGCCACGAATACCGTCTGTGCCGAAATATTTGCGCACCATAAGGTCGATTATCCTGTCGTCGGGTCGCCCTCAAAGGGGACATGCCTGCTGAACCGCGAATATAGAGAAATATCCCGAATGTGCAGTTAACGAATTCTTGCGGTTTCTTTCAGCGCCGCCAATACCGCCAGCCCGTCGCGCAAGGGGCGCGGCTCGTGTGTGCGGATGAAGTCAGCTCCACCTGCGGCGGCGGCAAGCTCTGCAGCGAGTGTCGCGGCCCCGACATCCCCCGGACCACGGCCTGTGAGCGCGCGCAGAAAGGATTTGCGCGAAACAGACAGAAGCACCGGCAAATCGAAGCGCAGCCGCAATTCATCGAACCGCGCCAGCACCGAGAGCGAGGTTTCGGGAGCAGCCCCCAGAAAAAACCCCATGCCGGGATCAAGGACAAGGCGGTTGCGTTTGATACCGGCACCCGTCAGCGCCGCGATGCGCGCGTCAAAGAACGCCGCAATGTGATCCATGATGTCGCCAGCGGGTGCCTCGCGCCGATCTGCCTGCCCGTCTTGCACCGAATGCATAACGACGAGTTTGGCAGATGATTTCGCCAATTGCGGATAGAACGCAGCGTCTGGAAAACCGCGAATATCATTGAGATAGGCCACACCACGCGACAAGGCATAGGCTTGCGTCGCGGGTTGATAACTGTCGAGCGAGACGGGAATGCCATCTGCCTTGAGCGCGTCCAGCACCGGCGCGATACGCGCGATTTCTGTGTCGGACGAAACAGGCGCGGCGTCGGGATTGCTGGATGCCGGACCGAGGTCGATCACATCTGCCCCCTCGGCCATCAGCTTACGCGCCTGCGCAATGGCTGCGTCTGGCGCCAGATACCGGCCTCCATCGGAGAAACTGTCCGAGGTTATGTTGACGATGCCGAAAATGATGAGCGATTTATTCATGGGGGCTTCTATAATAATAATAATCGAGCATGAGTCTCATACGGATGCTCGGGTCGAAAGGGAATCCCCAGGCGAGTAACCTGTTTGCGGTGATCCATTAGCTGCAGGAGCAGAAGAGCATACATCTGGAAGCAAAGCCAGGAAAGCGGCCTATGGAGCTGTGCGGCAGCGCTCAGTAGGCAATTTTTCAAAATATTGTTAAGCCTTTTCTGAGCATGGTATTTTTCATGGTATTACCAATTAGCAGGAAAATAAGCCATTGAATATAAAAGATAAAAATGTCTTGTTTACAATAGAGTGGGAGTGAAATCAGGTCCTTCAGGGACTATCGCCAGCTATCGAAGAACTGATATAACGTGTTGATTTAGAAAGAAATACGTCACGACAGCTATCGGTGGCTATCGCCGGCCAGCAGAAAAAGTTGACGGTAGAGCTGACGGTAAAAATCGAGGCTGGATTAAGACACTCTCGTTCACTATTCAGACTTTTACCGTCTTTGACGGTAAAAGCCTTCTCGGGAAAGCTTGTTTCATGGGGCTTTCCGGGCATCAGCAGGTCTCCAGGTCCCTGACGGTAAAACCTGACGGTAAATCCGTCACATGCCGGAGGAAACCTCGATGCTGACCGACGCTGCACTACGCAATTTCAAACCTAAGTCCAAGATTTATAAGGCTTCTGACCGAGACGGGATGTATGTGACGGTATCGCCTGGCGGAACGATCACGTTCCGCTACGACTACCGGCTCCACGGCCGCCGCGAGACGCTGACCCTCGGACGCTATGGCCCTGGTGGCATCTCGCTGGCAATGGCGCGCGAACTGCTGCTGGACGCGCGCAAAGCCGTTCTCAAGGGTGTCTCGCCCGCGCTGGAAAAGCAGCGTGAGAAACGCCGGATGGTCGCCATCAAGACCTTCGGCGCGGCGATGGAGACGTGGCTGGCCAACGCAAGGCTGGCTGACAGCACCCGCGCCATGCGCAAGCACATCATCGACCGGGACATCCTGCCGGTCTTCCAGAATCGCCTGCTGACCGAAATCCAGGCCGAAGACCTGCGGGCCTTGTGCAACAAGGTCAAGGAGCGTGGGGCGCCGGCCACGGCGGTACAGATTCGGGACATCGTGAAGCAGGTCTACATCTACGCCATCGCCCACGGTGAGAAGGTGGACAACCCCGCCGACAGCGTGGGCGCGGCCTCGATCGCCACCTTTGTGCCGAAAGATCGCGCCTTGTCGCCGCTGGAGATTCGGTTGTTCATGCAGCAGATGGAATCGGTGGCGACCTATCCGACCATCAAGCTGGCGCTGCGCTTGATCCTGCTGACGTTGGTACGCAAGAGCGAACTGATCCACGCCACCTGGGATGAGGTCGATTTCGAGAGCAAGACCTGGACGATTCCTAAGCAGCGGATGAAGGGGCGCAACCCGCACGTGGTCTATCTATCGCGCCAGACGCTCGACATCTTCGTGACGTTGCACGCCTGCGCGGCGGGATCAAGGTTCGTTTTTCCGTCTCGCTATGACGCAGAGCGGTGCATGTCCAACGCCACTTTGAATCGCGTCACGGGGCTCGTGGTGGAGGCGGCAAAGACCAAGGGGCTGCCGCTGCAACCCTTCACCGTCCATGACCTGCGCCGCACCGGCTCGACGCTGTTGAACGAAATCGGCTTCAACCGCGACTGGATCGAGAAGTGCCTGGCGCACGAGGACGGGCGTTCCTCGCGCTCGGTTTACAACAAGGCCGAGTACGCCGAGCAGCGGCGCCACATGCTGCAAGAGTGGGCCAACCTAGTCGATGCCTGGGGCGGTGGGCAGACCTACGTGCCGAAGCTGTTACCGGCGAACGTAGTGGTGCCGGCGTTGAGCGCGATAGCCTGAAACAGTGGCTTGGTTGTCACTTGACAACTAAGCCATTCATCCCCATACTGAAGATTATTGATGGCTCGTTCCCCTCATCCGAAGAAAGATGTTGAGGAAGCTCTCAGGCACGCCGAAGGGCAGGGCTGGCGCGTCGAAGTCGGCGGCAGCCACGCTTGGGGGCGGATGTATTGCCCTTACAACGATGAAGAATGTCGCTGCGGCGAGTTCTGCATCACCAGCGTATGGAGCACGCCGAAAAATCCCGGCAACCACGCGCGCGCCTTGCGGCGCGTCGTGGACAACTGCACCACGCACCGGTCGCAGCGCGACGCTGATGATGGTGCCAAGGAGTAGCGCGATGGAATACACCTTCACTCTGAAATACCAGCTCACGGACGATGACCGCGACGCCGATGCACTGGTGGAGCGCCTGGGCGAAGCCGGCTGCGACGATGCCTTGGTCGGCATCGGGCAGCCGGGTCGATTGGCGCTGGAGTTCACCCGCGAGGCTGCGGATGCGGACGAGGCCGTGCGTAGCGCGCTGGCCGATGTGCGCTGCGCCGCGCCGACCGCGCGATTGATCGAAGTAGCGCCGGATCTGGTGGGTCTGACTGACGTGGCCGACATTGTGGGCGTGTCGCGGCAGAACATGCGCAAGCTGATGCTGGCGCATCCGGGCAGCTTTCCGGCGCCGGTGCATGAGGGCAGCGCGTCGATCTGGCATTTGGCAGACGTATTGGCGTGGTTGCAGGCCAAAGGCAGCTACTCGCTGGCCAAGGACGTGTTTGAGGTGGCGCGGGTGGCCTTGCAGGTCAACGTGGCGAAGGAGGGGCGGCGATTGCCGCGCTCGGCATCGAAGGCACTGGAGGCTTTGATTGGATGAGTGCCGCTGCTTGGCCTTATGCCTTGCTCGAACCCGCCCGGACAGGGCGGGTTTTTCGTAGGTGGACATCCGGTTTCGACACGCCGGCGCGCGGAGCCTGCTTTCGTTCTTCGACCCAGGCTTCCACTTCTGCCAAGTCCCATACGACGCAGCGTGGCGTCAGGTTGAAGCGACGTGGGAACTCACCGCGACGCTCCATTTCGTAGATCGTCGTTTCGGCGAGGGGAACGATCTGCCGTAGTTCCTGCCGGCGAATGGTGCGACGGAAGGGAAGGACACTGCGCTTTGGAAATTGCGGCAAAGCCTCGTAGGCATCCGTGCCTGGCAAGGGGAGGCCGACATCGGTGCCGGCGGTATTGGGGGCTTGCGATAGCTGTTCCACCTCGGACTCCATGGTTCTGCTGCATGGAGACATGGTGAAGTTCAATACCTATCGGGACAACTTGCTGTGGCGTAGTGGAGCGGGTTCGATGTGGTATTTCGATGTTGCGTCCCGGCGTGCCGCCGTCGCGCTGTCGTGCTTGCGCATCAAGTCGCCTGCGGCGTCTCGCCCCTTCGGGTGTCAAACGGCGTTCAAAAGGGACCCCCGATCGGCGTCGAAGAGGGACCCCCTTTTCGGATAATATGATGCTGGTTTGTTGAAGATGGCCTTGCGCTGCGTGCGGCGGAGGGCGGGCGTAGCCCGACCGGAGGCGCGCGCAGCGCAAGATAGATTTTTGAAGGCGCCGAAGGTGGCTGTCAGCTGCGGTTTTTGAAGCGCCAGCTGTCGTTGCCCGTCTCGACGATATCGCAGTGGTGGGTGACGCGGTCGAGCAGCGCCGTGGTCATCTTGGGATCGCCGAACACGGTCGGCCATTCGCCGAAGGCGAGGTTCGTGGTGATGATGACGCTGGTCCGCTCATAAAGCTTGCTGATGAGGTGGAACAGCAACTGCCCTCCCGAGCGGGCGAACGGCAGATAACCGAGCTCGTCGAGCACGATCAGGTCGAGCCGCGACAGCTGCGCCGCCAGGGTCCCGCCTTTGCCGATCCGGGTCTCCTCTTCGAGGCGTGTCACCAGATCGACGGTGTTGAAGTAGCGGGCGCGAGCGCCCCTTCGCACGACATTGGCGGTGATCGCGATGGCGAGGTGGGTCTTGCCTGTCCCCGTGCCGCCGACCAGCACGATATTGCGGCGAGGCGGGAGGAAGGAGCCATCGTGAAGGGAGCGGATCATCTCCTCATTGATCGGTGTGCCCTCGAAGCTGAACCGCTCCAGGTCCTTCACCACGGGCAGCCTCGCAGCCGTCATCCGATAGCGGATGGAGGCTGCATCCCGGTGGGTCGCCTCAGCACGGAGCAGGTCGGTCAGTATCTCCATGGTGGTGCGCTTGCGCTGGAGGCCGGTGGTGACCGCCTCGTCGAACGCCGCCGCCATGCCCTTGAGTCCGAGGCCGCGCATCGTGTCGATCATATCATGCCGCTGCATCATAGCCTCGCAGCAGATCATAGCGGGCAGGTGCCGGTGACGGCATGCTCGCTCTCATGGAAGCCGTCGAACGGTGCCAGGATCGGCTGCAGGGCCGGTCGCTCCATATCCAGCGCCTCGGCGACGGTAATATCCCCGCGTTCGGGATGGGCATGATGCTCGGCCCAGCGCCGGCACTCGGCCTCCAGCCACCCGTTGAGCTCGGCCAGGCTGGCGAACCGGAGTCGCGGCTGGAAGAAGCGGCCTCGGATCGTCTGGACCTGCTGCTCGACCTGGCCCTTCTCCCATCCCGCCGCCGGCGAGCAGGCGGTCGGCTCGACCATGTAATGATCGGTCATGATCAGGAAGCGGCGGTTGAACACACGCTCCTTGCCGGTGAACACGGCCGTCACCGCCGTCTTCATATTATCGTAGATACCGCGTCGCGGCACACCGCCGAAGAACGCGAACGCCCGGGCATGGGCATCGAACAGCATCTCCTGGCCCTCGCGCGGATAGGCTCGGACATAGGGTGCGCGCGAGTCGCAGAGACGCATATGCGCCACCTTCACCCGCATCGGCTTGCCGGCGATCTCCACATCCTCGTGGCTCCAGTCGAACTGGTAGGCCTCACCCGGCTGGAAGGTCATCGGGATGAACGCCGGTGCGCCTTCGCCAGCATCCTTCCGCCGCGCAGCACGCCAGCGCGCCGCATAGCGGCGCACCGCATCATAGGATCCATCGAACCCCTCGCGCACCAGCAGGTCATGGATACGCGTCATCCGTAGCCGATCGCGGCGGCCGCGACCTTCGTTCTCCTCAAGCAGCGCATCGAGACGATCCTGATAAGGACCGATCCGCGGCAGCGGCTGGACTTTGCGCTGATAGTTGAACGCCGCCTCCGGCGACCGGATCGCTTTGCGGACGACCTTCCGCGACAAACGAAGGTCACGAGCGATCGCCTTGATCGCCTTACCCGCTGCATGCTCACGCCGAATCCGAACCACTGTCTCCACGATCAACATCCCGTTCTCGCCAACTGATCAAAACCAGTCGGCCGACTAAATCCCCGGGATGAAGGGGTCCTTTTTGCACGCCGATCACCCCACGAAGGGGGTGCCTATTGCACGCTGATCCTCAGCGACTCTCATAAAATTGCTTCATGAACGATTGTCGGAAGCTTTGGTGGCAAGCGAGGCAGCTTTGTTGCGTCTTGGAGAATGCCGCGATCACGGCCGGGCCGTCACCGCGTTTGGCGGCATCCCCCATGGAGCTCGCAGCGTCATGGACCTGTCCATCGAAACCCCGAAACTTCCCGGCATCCGTGCCAAGCCAGCCAAGAATGCGCATCTTTTCGCCCAGGGGCGGTTCGGCATGCTTGGCAATTTTTGGCGCCAACTCGGCGACCAACGTCCATTCCTCCTTGGAAATCGCGCCGGTGACGGCTTGCATGTCACGGCCAAGCTTCTCCATGACGCTGCGAAGCGCCATCGGCTTTGCGGCCTCGGCGGACTGCGCACCAAGCCCCGTGGCGGCGGTAGCCAAGGCTACTGATAAGGCGATCGTCAAAAGCTGTCGATGGTTCAAGAGGTGACTCACGAGGTTCTCCATTGAGGTTGTTGGTGAATGCTTCGCAGACGAGCGCATGACTTCGGGCTTTCAAAATTCCATGCTCAGCGCAATCGATCCGAAGGCGTGATGGCCGATCTGCTGGTCGAACTCGCGGGTTCTCCAGACGCGCATCACGGCAAGCCGCACGCCATGCCCGGCAACAATCCATTGGCTGCTGATGCCAATGGCTGCCTGAGCGACCCAGGGTCGTCGACTGACGTGGTGGCTGTGCCGAAACAGATTCCCGTCGAGCGAGAAGTCCCAGGCAACGGCTTTGGCCTCCAGGTTCAGGAATGCATGCGCTCCGGGTTTGGGCGCGCGCGCCGATTGCGGCTCGGTCCTGCGCAGGTCGGAAACGCCCGAGGGCGGGCGGTTCTCAGCGCCGGGTCGAATCGGATAGCTGCCGAAATCGTTCGGAATGTTCCAGCCCGCACGCAATTCCACGCCGGTACTGGCTGCGGTTTCAATGTTTCCGATCCGCAGGGCATAGCTGCCGATCACGTCGCCGCTCCATCCCGGCCGGACGGCACCCTCCGTGTACGACTTGAACTTGCGCTCCATGGCCATCTGGAACGCGGGTTCGTTGCGCAACTGGTTGTCCCAGCCGCGAAAGCGATCGATGCCCCGCACCCGATGCACCAGATCCTGTGATTGCTCCGCCAACGACCAAGGGCCAATCACGCCCAGGGTCAGTTCGCGCACGTCAAGCATTTCGTAGCTGGCGGCCTGTGGTTGGACGCGGCGATTCCATGCCAAGCCCAGGTACAGCAGGCCGGCGTACGGGCGATCGTCGGAAATCAGATCGGTGCGCGTCTTGTCCTCGGGCGTGTACATGGACTGGCCGAAGCGCACGACGATGTTTTGCGATGCCGACCGGGCTCCAGAGTCCCGCCAGAACTCGGGATCAGCCCAGCCGATGAAGCGGGTATACCAGGCAATCGGTTGGGGCAGACATTCCGGGCGGAGCGCGCCTTGCAGATCGCGCGAAACCACGCTCAACGCCACGCCATTGGTGTAGTTGCGGTCGGTACCGGTGAACAAATCGTTCTCCAGGCGCAGGGTGCCTCCTCTCCAGTGCAGGGACTGCTCTGGCAGGCAGCGGGAAGAATCAGCTGAGGGTGTGAGTTCCGTGCCATGGGCGGCAACCGGACCGAGCACCGCGCAGGCAACCATCAGCGTGACACTGCGCACCGGCCGCCGCGCATTGGCCTTGGGCAGGCACGCGTGACGGCTGCCGATGCGCATCATGATGGCGTGCCGTCTGTTGCCCTATCGATGTAAAAGCGTTCCAGGGCGCCAATGATTTCTTCGGCTTTGTCCACGCAGGTAAACAAGTCGAGATCGGATGGTGATACGTAGCCTTCGTCGAGCAGAAGGTCGAAATCAACGGCCCGATGCCAGAAGGTGCGACCGACCAGAACCACCGGAATCCGCTGCATCTTGCCGGTTTGGATCAAAGTCAACACTTCGAATAATTCATCGAGCGTGCCGAAGCCGCCCGGAAAGGTCACCAGACCACGCGCATGCATCAGGAAATGCATCTTGCGCAGCGCGAAATAGTGGAACCGGAACGCCAGCTCCGGACACATGTAGGAGTTCGGGGTTTGTTCGTGCGGCAACGTGATGTTGAGCCCGATCGAGCGAGCCCCGGCATCGAAAGCACCGCGATTGGCTGCCTCCATGATGCCTGGCCCGCCACCGGTGATGACGACGAAATCGCACCGCTCCTGTTGCTGGAAGCGCTTGGAAATCAGGTGGGCGAAGCGCTGTGCCTCTTCGTAGTAGCGCGCCTGTTCCACGCGGCGGCGGGCTCGGGAGAGCTCTTGTGTCAGCTTGGAATTCTGCGGCGTGGTGCGCGCCTGCTGCTCCAGCGCGTCAAGGCGGGCGGTGGCCGTCTCGGCGTCGCTGACGCGTGCACTGCCGAAGACCACCACCGTCGAATGGACGCCTTGTTCGTGCAGGATGCGCTCGGGCTTGAGCAGCTCAAGCTGCAGGCGCAATGGCCGAAGCTCTTCCTGGCCAAGCAAATCGATGTCTTCGTACGCAAGACGGTACGTGGGTGAATCGAGGATGGCGCGCAGGCGCTCGTCAGGATCAGCGGATGGGGTCATCGCTCGATCGCCAGAAAATCCGGCCAGGGCACCACCTGGCCATGTTCAGGCACCGAGACCTGCCAGCCAAGCTGCTGTTGCAGGAGTTCCGCAAAATTCTGCGCAGCGGACGGCTCCCCATGCACCACGAAGGTTTGCTCCGGGGCTTGCTTGAAGCCGCGGGCCCAGGCCATCAGGGCCGGTTGGTCGGCGTGCGCCGAGAGCCCATCGACACTGTGGATCGCCGCGCGCACCGGAATGTCGTCGCCGAAGATGCGCACGCGTTGAGCGCCATCGACCAGTTGACGGCCAAGTGTTCCCTGCGCCTGGAAGCCGGAGAACAGGACACTGCATTCCTTGCGCGGCAAATTGTGGCGCAGGTGGTGCCGGATGCGCCCCGCATCGCACATGCCGCTGGCGGAAATGATGATGGCGCCCGAACGAGTCTGGTTCAGCGCCATGGACTCTTCGGCACTTTCCGTGAAATGCAGATACGGCAGGTTTTCGCCGCGCGCGTGCCATCCTGCCAGGCGCTTTGCCTGCTCATCGAACAGCTCAAGGTGCTCGCGTGTGATGCGCGTGGCTTCCGTGGCCATAGGCGAATCAACGAATACCTTCGGTTGCCGCAGTCGCCCCTCGCTGGTGAGACGGTGCAGGTGGTAGAGGACTTCCTGGGTTCGACCGACCGCGAAGGCCGGCACGATGACGTTGCCACCGCGCTCGAACAGGGTTTTCTCGACGATGCCGATCATCTCCTCTTCGGTGGCCGAGAGGTCCTTGTGTTGGCGGTTGCC